>JAICUY010000076.1 GCA_025935615.1 Steroidobacteraceae bacterium | reverse complement strand
GATGATCACGTTGCTCTCGGCGAACCTGCGCCGGGGCTAGTTGCCGGACCGTTTTTCCAGTAGTTGGCGATAACGGCAAAGGAGACCGCCGTCGTTCGCCGATTTGCCAGTCGGTGAAACGGACCTACAAGGAAATAGGCGGGTCTCCGGGTATCCGGGCTCGGGATTAGCTGTTCGTTGTCCGATACTGGCAGCTGCTGGAAATCGGGCGATGCTGAAGCGCCGACACGGGCGGTGACGCGCGGCGTTTGCTCGCGCAGCAAATAACGGAGAAGAAGCGCGCCGCGAAGGCGTCTCCGGCGCCGCTGTTTGCCAGGCCAGCAAGCAGCGGCCAGAGAGGCGGTTTCCGGTGCTGTTACTTGCCACTGCTGCAAACGCGAACGGGAACCGCCCGGCCGCGCAATAGAATCCCCGGCGATGGCCAGCCAGCCCCGCGTCGCCGCGCCGCTCCCCGTCGGCTGGTGGCGCGCGCTCGGAGCGCTGACGCGCTCGGGCAGCGCGGTCGAGGGGCTTTCCTGGGCGCTGTACGACTTCGCGAACACGATCTTCAGCTTCGCCATCGTCAGCTACGCGATGAGCCTGTGGGCCATCAAGTTCCTGGGCGAGGCGGACGGCCAGTTCGCCTTCACGCTGGCCTTCAGCGCATCGGTCCTGGTCAATGCCGCGGTGTCGCCGGTGCTGGGTGCCATGAGCGATCGGGTCGGCCAGCGCAAGGGCTTCCTCTTGGTGTTCACGGTGATCTGCGTAGTGGCGACGATGCTCATCGGCTTCGTCGACATCGGTCTGGGGCTGCTCGCGTTCGCTGTCGCCAACTTCGCCTACCAGGCCGCCCTCATCTACTACGACGCGCTGCTGCCGGACGTCAGCCGGCCGGAAACGCAGGGGCGGCTGTCGGGGATCGGCGTGGCGCTGGGCTACATGGGGAGCATCGTGTCCGGCCTGCTCTTCAAGCTCACGACCGATGCGAACGGCGACTCGACCGTCGCCAGCTTCCTGCTCGTCGGCTCGCTGTTCGCGCTGTTCGCGGTGCCGCTCTTCGTCCGTGTCCGCGAGCGCGCGGCCCGCGGCAGCTTCAGGGCGATCGACGCCGTTCGATCCTGGGCGCAGCTGCGCGAGACTGTGCGCCACGCGCGTGAGACGCCCGGGCTGCTGCGATTCGTCGTCGGTCGCTTCTTCTACTCCGACCCGATCAACACCGCCATCGTGGTGATGAGCGCGTTCGCCACCCAGGCCGTTGGGTTCACGCCGGGCGAGGCGCTGAACATCCTGCTGGCGCTGATCGTGGTCGCGGTCATCGCCTCGTTCGGCTGGGGCGTCCTGGTCGACCGGCTCGGTCCGAAACGTACGCTGCTGCTCGTGCTCGCCTCGTGGACCGCCGGGCTGCTGCTCCTCGCGCTGTGGCTGGCGCCCGTGCCGTTCCTGATCGCGGGTGCCGTGCTCGGCTCGGGACTCGGCGGCGTGGCGGTGACCGATCGCCTGCTGCTGATCCGGCTCGCACCCGGCGATCGCCTGGGCGAGATGTTCGGGCTGTACGGCCTGGCGGGGAAGTTCTCGGCCGTGATCGGGCCACTGCTGTACGGTCTGCTGGTGTCGAACCTTCTGCCGATCTTGGGACAGAGCGCCTACCAGGTCGCGATCGGCTCGCTGCTGATCCTGATGGTCATCGGCTACGCGATCGTGCGCACCGTCCCCGAGCGATGACGCTGGTCGTCGCCCATCGCGGCTCGTCAGCGCACGCCCCCGAGAACACCTTCGCCGCCTACGAGCTGGCGCTCGAGCACAAGGCCGATGCGCTGGAGCTCGACGTCCACCTCACCGCCGACGGCCAGCTGGCGGTCATCCACGACGAGACGCTCGATCGCACGACCTCCGGATCCGGCGCGGTCGCAACGCTCAGCATGGACGAGATCCGGAAGGCCGATGCCGGGGCGCGCTTCGGCGACGGCCAGTTCGCCGGTCAGGGACTGCGTGTGCCGACCCTGCCGGAGGTGCTGCAATGGCTGCCGGACGGCATCGGGCTGGCGGTCGAGATCAAGGCGCGCGCGGCGGTGCCGGCGACCGTCGAGGCGCTGCGTGGCTCGCGGGTTCGTGCGGCTGGCGCGGTCAGCGTCATCTCGTTCGACGAAGTGGCCATCAACGAGGCGCACGACCTCGACCCGGAGCTCACCACCGGCCTGCTGCTGGTCCCCTCCGACCGATTCGAGCGCGGCCTGACGTACGCCGTCGAGCACCACCACCCTGCGGTCCTGCCGTGGGACGGCGACCTCGGGCTCGACCCCGCTCCGCTGCTCCAGCACGCCCTCGCGCTGGGCCGCCACGTCGGCTGCTATGTCGTCAATGACCCCATGCGCATGCAGCAGCTGTCGGCACTCGGCCTGTGGGCCTTCGTGACCGATGCGCCCGACGTGGCGGCCGAGGCGCTCGGCCGCTGACGTCGGTTCGTGCCCGCGCTTCGTACGCCGCGGGTCAGGCGCTGGCAGTCGCCAGCTCGCCCAGCGCTCGCTTCGCTCCCTCGACGTCTTCGACGCCGAGCGTGAGCGTGGCGGTGCTGCCGGACATGCCGGTCGGGAACATGGCCTCGATGTTGATGCCCGCATCAGCGAGGCGACGGCTGATGTCGGCCAGCGCTCCGGCACGATCCTCGACCTGCGCCGAGATGAGGCCGATCTCCCGGTAGTTCACGCCCGCGCCGTCGAGCGCCGAGCGCGCTCCGGCCTCGTCGTTGGTCACGATCGCCAGCGCGCCCTGGTTGCCGACCGTGACCGCGGCACCGCCGCTGATGTTGATCCCCTTCTCGGCGAGCGCCGCGGTGACCGAGGCGAGCGTGCCCGGTCGGTTCTCGAGCTCGATGATGAAGGCGTTCACGGGGCACCTCCTGGTGGGCCGGCTCGGTGGTCGGGCGAGCGCCCGACGGCGGCATCGGTCGGCCCAGGCTTCGAGTCTACGCGGGCTGTCATCATGGCCGGATGGAGGGCCGATACGGCTTCGGAATCACCGCCGCAGAGCGGCCGGGACTCGAACGATTGGGCGCCGAGATTCAGGCACTTGGGTACGACGAACTGTGGGCCAACGACACCCGTCGCGGATCGGGACCAGCGACGCTCGCCGCCTGCGCGAGCGGGGCGCGATCGATCGACCTCTGCGTCGGCGTGATCGGGCTGAGCCAGCGCCATCCGCAGGAGATCGCGGCCGAGGTCGAGTCGCTGGGCCTGTCCCATGCCCGGTTGGTGCTCGGCCTGGGAAGCGGCAGCTCGCGTTCGCTGGCACTGGTCGAGGCGGGCGTCGAGGAGCTGCGGCGTCTGCTCCCCGACGTTCGGATCGCGGTGGCGGCCGTCGGGCCGCGCATGCTGCATCTGGCCGGCCGTCTGGCGGATCTCGTCCTGCTGAACTGGGCCGGCCCGTTCCGGGTGGCCGAGTCGCGCGAGCTCATCGAGGCCGGCGCGGCGGAAGCAGCTCGTGACGCACCGCGCGTTGCCGCATACGTTCGCGTGGCCATCGGCGCGGGAGCCAACGAGCGCCTCGCGCGGGAGATCGAGGGCTATGCCAGGGCGCCCTTCTATGCGGCGCAGATCGCGGCGCAGGGAGCGGGGCTGATCGGCGTGGCCTGCGAGGACGTCGCAGACATTCCGGCGGCCATCGCCCCGTACCGCGTGGCGTTGGACAGCTGCGTCATCCGCGCTCTGCCGGATGGCGACGACGTCGACGCCTGGCTGGCGGTCGCGCGCGCGGCAGCACCGGCTACGCTTGACACATGACCTACAGCATCGTCGCCCGCGACCCGCAGAGCGGGCGCTTCGGCGTCGCGGTCCAGTCGCATTACCTCGGCGTGGGGCCGGTCGTGCCGTGGCTGGAGGCCGGGGTCGGCGCGGTGGCCACGCAGGCATCGGTCAACCTGTCGTTCGGTCCGCTGGGCCTCGACCTGCTGCGGGCCGGCCGCTCGGCCGAGGAGGTCGTGGCTGCGCTGGTGGCCAGCGACCCCGGCGCGCAGCAGCGGCAGCTCGGCGTCGTCGACGCCCAAGGGCGGGCGGCGGCGTTCACCGGGTCGGAGACGATCCCGGCCGCCGGCCACCTGGTGCGCGACGGGTTCACGGTGCAGGGCAACCTGCTCGAGCGCGCCAGCTGTTGGCCGGCCATGGCATCGGCCTACGAGGAGTCGCTGGCTGCGGGCGAGCCCTTCAGCGAGCGGTTGCTGCTGGCGCTGGAGGCGGCGGAGCGGGAGGGCGGCGACGTCCGTGGTCGGCAGTCGGCCGCGATCATGATCGTGGAGGCCGCCGTGCAGCCCGCGGCCTGGCAGGGGCGGCGGATGGACCTGCGCATCGAGGATCATCCGGATCCGGTACCCGAGCTGCGCCGGCTGGTCAACCTGCAGGAGGCGTACGAGCTGCTCGACGACGAGGGTGATGCCGCCAAGGCCGGGATGGCCGAGGCGGACCGATACGCCGAGTCGCGGCGGCGGGTGCCGGACGCGTACGAGCTTGTCTTCTGGATGGGCCTCGAGTACGCCAAGCGCGGCGACCTCGACGCGGCGCGCCGCGAGCTCGCGATCGCCTTCGAGGCCGATACGCGCTGGCGGGCCACGCTCGAACACCTGGCCGAGGCGCGGCGCGAAGGAATCACGCCGGAGCTGGCGTCCGAGCTGCTGTCCTAGGCGCGCGTCCTCGGCGCGTGTTCCTAGGCGAGGGCCGCCTCGCGCTCGGCTTCGAGCTCGCTCTCGGTCGTGGCCTCGCTCGTCTCGAGCTGGGGCGGCTCGAGCTGCGGCTGCATGGCACGGGCGAGGACGATGCCCATCCCCAGCAGGCCGAAGACGCCGATCCAGCGCGGCAACCGAATGCCGAGCGCGTGATCGATCGAGTACCTGCCGGGCCCGACCAGTGCGAGCGCGGCGGCGGACGCCAGGTTCGTGAGCGGCAGTTCGGCGCCGCCCTTGCCGGCCCAGATCGGTTTGCCCCAGTGCACCTTGGCGGTGGCCATGGTCATGGCACCCATGATTCCCAGCGGCCCGAGTGGATTCAGCGCGCCGAGCGCGGTCAGCAGTCCCCCGCCGAACTCGGAGCCACCGGCGAGCATCGCCCAGAAGCGCGGCGGGTGCAGGTCCATCCGCTCCATCATGCCTTCCGTCCCCTGCTGGCCCGGCCCTTCGAACCACCCGAACAGCTTCTGCGCCCCGTGGCCCGCGAGCAGCCCGCCGACCACCAGTCGAACGATCAGCCGTGCCAGATCCGTCATGGGAATGCCTCATCCTTGCTGCGTAGTGAATGTATGACCGATGCGGAGCACGCGCCGTGCCGACCGTCGGCTGGCGTTCGGTCCAACGTTCGCGACACGTTGAGACTTGACGGGACAGAGCGTCTTACCTAGTTTCGGCACGTGATCACCGACCCGACCATCCAGCGGCAAGTCGTTTCGGTCGCGCGCGCCATGCTCGGTCGGGATCCGAGGGCGCCGATCGCCGACATCGTCCAGCGTGCCGGCGTCTCGCGGGCGACCTTCTACCGCCATTTCGGTTCGCGCCGCGCCCTGCTCGACGCGGTCGAGGTCGAGGGGCCAATACCGCCCCGCGACCGCGTCCTGGCTGCCGCGGTGGAGCTCGTCGGCCGCGGCGGGCTGCACAGCTTCAGCATGGAGGACCTCGCGACCGCGGCCGGCGTGTCGCGTGCCACTGTGTACCGCCTCTTCCCGAGCAAGGCGGCGCTGTTCGGCGAGCTGGTGCGGCGCTACTCCCCGTTCGAGGCGGTCGCCGACGCGCTGGCGGCGCACGCCGACGAGCCGCCGCGGATCGTCATCCCGCTCATCGCGCGGACCTTCGCGACCGTCGCCGCGCCACGCATCGGCGTCGTGCGGGGGATCCTGCTCGAAGCGACGGCGGTGACGCCCGACGCCGTCCGCGGGCTCACGCCGTTCATGTCGGGAGCGCTCGGCGCACTCAGCGGCTACTTCGAACGGCAGATGACGCTTGGCTCCGTGCGGCGGATGCACCCGCTGCTCGCCGTCCAGGCCGTGCTCGGACCGATTGCCTTCCACCTGCTGTCGCGGCCGCTGGCCGAGCGGGTGGTGGGCTTCGACATGTCGGTCGAGGTGGTCGTCGACCAGCTGACGGCGACCATTCTCGACGGGCTGGCGCCCGAGGTCGCGGCATGAGCGCTGCCATCGAGGCGACCGGCGTCCGCAAGCGATTCGGCGACGTGGTTGCGCTCGACGGGATCGACCTGCGCGTCGAGGCGGGCACGGTCTACGGCCTGCTCGGCCCCAACGGCGCCGGAAAGACGACGCTCATCCGCTCCCTGGTCGGGCTGGTGCGGCCGGATGCGGGCGACCTGCACGTCCTCGACGCGCGGATGCCCGATCGGGAAGTGCTGCGGCGCATCGGTTACATGACACAGGCAGCCGCGCTGTACGCCGACCTGTCGGTCGAGGAGAACGTGCGCTTCTTCACGCGGGTGCTGGGCGGCGGCGACATCGAGGCCGCGCTGCGCTTCGTCGACCTCTGGGAGCGCCGCCGATCGCTGGTCGCGACGCTGTCGGGCGGGATGAAGACGCGACTGTCGCTGGCCTGCGCGATCGTGCATCGGCCGCGGCTGCTGCTGCTCGACGAGCCAACCGTCGGCGTTGACCCACAGCTGCGCGTCCAGCTCTGGAACGGGCTGCGCGAGATGGCCGCTGGCGGAACGACCATCCTCGTCTCGAGCCACGTCATGGACGAGGCCGAGCGCGCCGATCGGCTGGGCCTGATCCACGCCGGGCGGCTGCTGGCCGAAGGGACCGTGGGCGAGCTGCTGGCCATGGCCGGCACCGACCGTCTGGAAGACGCCTTCCTGACGCTGGAGGCGCGGGCATCGTGAGCCTGCGTCGCACCTTCGCCATCACGACCCGCCTGCTGGCGCAGTTCCGCCACGACCATCGCACGCTCGGCATCCTGTTCGTCACCCCGCTGCTGATCCTTGGCCTGTTCGCCCTCCTGTTCAGGACCGATGCGCCGGTCCCCCATGTCGGCCTGGTCGTCACCTCCTCGCCTGTCGCCGACGTCATCGCCGGCGCGTTGGACGAGTCCGATGCGCTGGCCACCGAGCGCTTGTCCACTGCCGCGGATGCGGATGCGCGGCTGCGCGACGGATTGTTGGACGCCTATCTCGTGCTTCCCGCGGTGGACGGCGAGGGCGTGCTGCGGCCGCAGGTCGTGGTCGAGGGCACGGACCAGCAGGTCGCCACGATCGTTCCGGCGGCGCTGCAAAGGGCCGTGCTGAGCGGGCTCGCCAGCTTCGCACCCACGACGCCGCTGGGTGGTGCCGTTGCGCCGCCGCGCATCGAGCCGAAGGTGCGGACGCTGTACGGCAACGGCGACCTCGATGCGCTGGACGTGCTCGGCGGCCCCTTCATCGGTCTGGTGGTCTTCCTGCTGGTCTACGTCGTCACCAGCGTCTCGTTCCTCCGGGAGCGCACGCTCGGAACGCTCGAGCGGCTGATGGCGACGCCACTGCGGCGGACCGAGATCGTGGTCGGCTACATGCTCGGCTTCATCGTGGTCGCGCTGATCCAGGCCGCCGAGGTGCTCGGCTTCGCGCTACTGGTGCTGGGCCTGTACAACGCCGGATCGGTCTGGCTGATCTTCGGATT
This sequence comes from Steroidobacteraceae bacterium, assembly GCA_025935615.1. GTDB lineage: Bacteria > Chloroflexota > Limnocylindria > QHBO01 > QHBO01 > JAICUY01. Next base: position 594 of record JAICUY010000076.1, on the reverse strand, counting down.
GGAGGTCATCCTCGCGCTGACAGCGGTCAACCTGGGCATCTTCCTGTCGACCTTCGCGCGCAACGAGTTCCAGGCGGTGCAGTTCATCCCGCTGGTGGTGGTGCCGCAGATCCTGCTGTCCGGGGTGATCGTCCCGGTCAGCGCCGAGCCGGAGTGGCTCCAGGTCGTCTCCAACGTCCTGCCGTTGACCTATGCCGTCGACGCACTGCGCGAGGTGATGCTGCGCGGGTCGGACCTGTCGGTTGCCGCGGTCCAGCTCGACGTCGCGGTGCTGATCGGGTTCTGCCTGCTGCTGGTGGTCGCCGCGTCCGCGACGCTTCGCCGGGAAGTGGCCTAGTACCGAGAGCTTGCGCTCGCGTGCTGCGTTTGCCACCGCAGCAAATAGCGGCAGAGGTGAGGCCGACGCGGGGCTTTCCCCCTCCGCTGTTTGCAGTGCGCGCAAACAGCGGCGAAGAACGCGGTTTCCGGCGCCGATATTTGCTGTGTCAGCAAACGGTCGGCCGCAAGCCGCTACCAGTTCGTGGCGGTCGAGGCCGCGACCTCGCCGACGGATTCCAGCCAGCGCTCGACGTCGATCGCCGCCTTGCAGCCGTC
>JAICUY010000034.1 GCA_025935615.1 Steroidobacteraceae bacterium | reverse complement strand
TCGTCGCGGTCGTCAACACCCACCATCATTGGGACCACACCTGGGGCAACGCCCGCTTCGCCGGCTCGCCGATCTGGGGACATGTCCGCTGCGCCGAGCGCGTGGCGAGCGACTCTGCGGCACGGCGTCGCCGGCTCGTCGAGGAGGAGCCGGCGCTCGCCGACGAGCTGAACGAGGTCATCTTCACGCCACCGACGCAGACGTTCACGCACGAGGCCACCGTCGACCTCGGTGACCGGCAGCTGGAGCTGCGCCACCTCGGGCGTGGGCACACCGACAACGACATCGTGGTGCGGGTCGAAGACGCATCGGTCCTGTTCGCCGGCGACCTGCTCGAGAATCACGCCCCACCGTCCTTCGGCGACGCCTTTCCGCTCGCGTGGGCAGACACGGCTGGCCGCCTGGTGCGGTTGGCGGACGGAGCGGTCGTGCCCGGGCACGGTGGTGTCGGAGATCGGTCGTTCGCCGAGCAGCAGGCCGCGGAGATCGGCGCGCTGGCTGAGCTGGCTCGCCTGGTCGTGGCCGGAGCCATCGGCCGGGAGGAGGCAGTGCGTCGCTCCCCATTCCCCGCTCACACGACGGAGCGGGCCTTGCAACGAGCGGCGATCGAGCTCGAGGAGGTTCCGGCATGACCCACGACGACGTGCAGGCCTGGCTCGACCGATACGTTGCTGCCTGGCGCAGCAACGACGCGGCTGAGATCGGTGACCTGTTCAGCGTCGATGCCCGCTATCGCTTCTACGCCTATGGCGAGTGGACGCACGGCCGGGACGCGATCGTGGCGAGCTGGCTCGAGGATCCGGACGACCCGTCGGCGTGGGAGGCGCGCTACGAGCCGTTCGCGGTGGAGGGCGATCGCGCGGTCGCGACCGGCACCAGCCGATACGCCGCGACCGGCGACGAACCCGAGCGCACCTACTGGAACTGCTACCTGCTGCGCTTCGCGTCGGATGGCCGCTGCTCGGAGTTCACCGAGTACTACCTGCGCGAGCCGGCGCCCGCCGATTCGTCGGAGGACTCGTCGACCGATTCGTCGGAGGACTCGTCGACCGATTCGTCGACGGCCGGCTGAGCGCGTGCGGCGGCGGCCATGATGGCCGCCTCGAGCGCGGCGAGATCGTAGCCACCGCGGTAGCGATGCTCGTTGATGAAGAAGGTCGGCGTGCCCGCCACGCCGGAGGCCTCGGCGCTGGCCACGTCGCGCGCCACGCGGCTGGCGTAGCGTCCGCTGCGCAGGTCCCGATCGAAGCGGTTCACGTCGAGCCCCAGGGTCCACGCGTTGCGCTGCAGATCGTTGACATGCAGCTCAGGCTCGCCTCCGGCGAACAGGAGCTCGTGCATCTCCCAGAACTTGCCCTGCGCGGCCGCTGCCTCGGCCGCCTCCGCGGCCAGCGCCGCGTAGGGGTGGACATCGGTGAGCGGCAAGTGGCGCATCACGAACCGCAGGCTGCCAGCCGACCGCGCCAGCAGCTCGTCGATGACCGGCGCCGCGCGGCGGCAGTACGGGCATTCGTAGTCGCCGTACTCGAGCAGGGTGACGGGTGCGTCGGCTGGACCCCTGACGTGGTCGCGGCGGGGGTCGACCGCCACGGCCAGCTCGGTCATGGGCGGCGCCGCGCGCCGCTCGGCCTGCCGCAGCCACTCGCGCGGCAGCAGGCCCAGCAGCCGGAAGAAGCCGATGCTCAGCAGCGCGGCAACCAGCGAACCACCCAGGATCCCGAGCTTCGCATCCTCCAGCAGGTCGTTGCCGTAGCTGAGCTGGGCGATCAGCAGCGACATGGTGAAGCCGATGCCGGCGACGGTCGACGCCGCGATCAGCGACGGCCAGCCAACCGTCATGGGCAGGCCGCCCAGCCAGCGCCGTGTCCCGAGCCAGGCGAAGAGGGTGATGCCGAGCGGCTTTCCCACGACCAGACCCAGGATCACTCCCAGCGTCAGTCGCGAGCCGGCGGCGTGGCTGAGCGTGTCGGCGTCGAGCGCGATGCCTGCGTTGGCCAGCGCGAAGAGCGGCACCACGACGAAGCTCGACCACGGATGCAGCAGGTGCTGCAGCCGCTCGTTGGGGGAGAGGCTGAGGCTGATGCGCCGCGATGCCTCGCTGGCCAGGGCGGGGCTCGGCTGCTCGCGGAAGCGCCGCACCATGCGCGACGCGGTCTGCAGGTCGGCCCGCCGCGGCGGGTAGGCACTCGTCAGCAGGCCGATCGCCACGCCGGCGACCGTCGGATGCACGCCTCCTTCGAGCGTCGCCACCCAGGCCACCAGCGATAGCCCCCAGTAGACCGCCGGCCGCTCGACACCGATGCGTCGCACGACCGCCATGACCACCACGGCACCGGCCGCCACCAGCAGGCCGATGACCGACAGGTTCGCCGAATAGACGAGCGCGATCACGGCCACCGCAGCGACGTCGTCGATGATGACCAGGGTCAGCAGGAAGGCGCGCAGGCGCATCGGTCCATGCCGGCCGGCCAGGGCCAGAACGCCGAGGGCGAAGGCGGTGTCGGTGGCCATCACCATCGCCCAGCCGCGGGCCCCGTCGGTTCCGGCGTTCAGCGCCAGGAACAGCAGCACCGGCACGAGCATCCCGCCGAAGGCCGCAATGACGGGCACCGCCACGCGCCGGCGGTCGCGCAGTTCGCCCATGTCGAATTCGCGCCGGATCTCGAGGCCGATGAGCAGGAAGAAGAGCGACATCAGCCCGTCGTTGATCCAGTGGGCGAGATCCATGCTGATCCCGACGTCCCCGATGCGGATCGAGAGCTCGTTCGCCCACAGGGCGTGGTACGAGTCGCTCCACGGGGAGTTGGCCCACACCAGCGCGAGGAGCGTCGCGCCCAGCAGCAGCGTGGCCGACCCGGCCTCCGTCCGGACGAAGTCGCGCAGCGCCGACATGCGCCGAGCGCCGCGGCTCTGCTCCTCGAGATGGGGGGCATGGGTCATGGGGAGCGCATGCTACCGGGCCGGGCGCGGCGGCCCAACAGATGTGGCCGGTCTGCGCCGCTGGGAATACGCGCGACGTTGAGTTATCGCACGCAGGACATTGAGTAAAATCGCCAGGGAATGGCACGGGCAGGTGCGAAGAAGCAGTACCGGCGTCCGGTGTACGAGACGATCCTCGCCCGCGCTCACGAACCGCGGCGCTTCATCCAGGTCCTGGCCGGACCGCGGCAGGTCGGCAAGACCACGCTGGCGCGGCAGGTGATGGACGCGGTGGGGGTGCCGGCCCACTTTGCATCGGCCGACGATCCGGCTCTGCGCGAGTCGGGATGGCTCGAGACGCAGTGGGAGATCGGCCGCCTCCGCGCACGGAACGGCGGGCGTGCCGGCGGGCTGCTGGTCATGGACGAGATCCAGAAGATCCCGGCATGGTCCGAATCGGTCAAGCGCCTGTGGGACGAGGACACCGCCGATGGGCTGGAACTGCGCGTCATGCTGCTGGGGAGCGCGCCGTTGCTGGTGCAGAAGGGGCTGACCGAGAGCCTGGCCGGGCGATTCGAGCTGATCCGCGTCTCGCACTGGTCGTTCCCCGAGATGCGCGATGGCTTCGGCTGGAGCCTGGCGCAGTACCTGTTCTTCGGCGGCTATCCCGGCGCCGCCGACCTGATCGGCGACGAGGAGCGATGGCGGCGCTACCTGCTCGATTCGCTGGTCGAGACCACGCTGGCGCGCGACGTCCTGCTGCTGACCCGGGTCGACAAGCCGGCTCTGCTGCGGCAGCTGTTCCGCCTGGGATGCGAGCGCTCGGCCGAGGTGGTGCCCTACTCGCGCATGCTGGGGCGGTTGTCCGACGCCGGTAACACCACCACGCTGGCCCACTACCTCGAGCTGCTGGCCGGCTCCGGCATGCTGACCGGGTTGCCCAAGTACGGGCCGGCGCCGCGGCAGCGCGCATCGAGTCCCAAGCTGCTGGCGCTCAACACCGCGCTGATGACGGCCTCTTCGGGTCGTTCGTTTACCGATGCGCAGGCCGATCGGGACTTCTGGGGCCGCCTGGTCGAGACCGCCGTCGGTGCCCACCTCGCCAACGGGCCTGATGCGGATCGGGTCGGCTACTGGAAGGAGGGCAGCCGCGAGGTCGACTTCGTCGTGGCGCCCCGGTCGGCAGGCGGAAAGCCGCTGGCGATCGAAGTCAGCAGCGGCCGGCAGCGCGACGTCCAGCCCGGGATGGCTGCCTTCGAGCGCGCCCATCCTGCGGCGCGCAAGCTGCTTATCGGCGGTCGCGGCATGGGCCTGGAGGAATTCCTTTCCGAGCCGGTCGACGCCTGGGTCGGCTGAGCCGAACGCCTGCGCGGCTACTCGAGCGGCCAGCACACCTCGGTGCGCAGCTGCGACGGGTCGTCGACCTCCGACGTGTCGACCACGTACGACTCCCAGGGCGGCCCCGCGATGCCGCGGCCCTGCTCCTCGATCCAGCGCTCGATCGCCTCGAACGCCTGCGGCAGCGTGTCGTAGGGGCCTTCGTGGACGGCCACCGCGATCTCGCCGCCCGGCAGCTCGCTCGTGGCCAGCTCGCCGCGCTCGGCCTCGTCGATGGATCGCAGGTTCGCGGCGGGCGCATTCACCGGGATGCCGATCTCGACGTCGAACTCCTCGTCGCTGGTGGAGTGATACCGGCCGTACGCCGGCCCGGCCGGCTGGCGTCCGTGATCGGCGATCTCGTGGGCAACCTCCGGAAGGTACCGGCCGAACAGGTCGCCGATGCGGTCGCGCGGGGCGGTCGTGCGTGCCGCGATCGTTGGCTGGGGCGCGACGGTGCGGGTCGTGATCTCCATGGCCGAACCCTTCTGCAACTTCTTCGCCGGAGCCTGCGCGCCGGCATTCGTCGACCCGATACACTCAAGGCGTGACCGAGGGCAGCGCAGCGAACGCCACGCCGGCGTCCGAGCGCGGCCGGACCGTTCACGGCGAGCCGGCCAACGCCGGCCATCGGATTCTCGCCCCGGACGACGCCGAGGTCGAGGCGTACCTCGAGACCGCGCTCCACGCCGCGCCGCCGACACGGTCCGACCCCGAAGCCGCACCCGACAGCGTCATCGTCCTCGATTTCGGCGGCCAGACCGCACAGCTCATCGCGCGACGCGTCCGCGAGCTGAACGTCTACTCGGAGCTGCTGCCGCACGACACGTCGTGGTCCGAGATCGAGCGGCGCAACCCGAAGGCGATCATCCTGTCGGGCGGGCCCGCATCGGTCTACGACGACGGTGCGCCGAAAGCTGATCCGGGCATCTGGTCCGGCCGGCTTCCGGTGCTCGGCATCTGCTACGGCCTGCAGCTGATGGCCCACGAGCTGGGCGGCGAGGTCGTTCCGTCGCAACGCCGCGAGTACGGCCCTGCCAGCGTCAGCGTCAGCGAGCCGGACGGCCTGTTCGCCGGGCTCGATCGCGAGCAGCCGGTCTGGATGAGTCATGGCGACGCCATCCTCCAGCCACCGCCCGGCTTCCAGGCGACGGCCCAGACTGATTCGACTCCCTACGCCGGCCTGGCCGATACCGAACGCCGCCGTTACGGCATCCAGTTCCACCCCGAGGTGGTCCACACGCCGCGCGGCCGCGACATCCTGCGCAACTTCGTGATCGAGATCGCCGGCGCGCGGCCGACGTGGACCCCGGCCTCGCTGGTCGAGAGCACCGTGGCCGACGTCCGCCGCCGCGTCGGCACCGGCCGGGTCATCTGCGCGCTGTCGGGCGGGGTCGACAGTGCGGTGGCCGCGACGCTCGTGCATCGGGCCATCGGCGACCAGCTGACCTGCATCTACGTCGACCACGGGCTGATGCGCAAGCGCGAGTCGGAGCTGCTGCGCCAGACCTTCGCCGATAACCTCGGCATGCAGCTCGTCATGGTCGATGCCCGCGACCGATTCCTCCGCCGCCTGGCGGGGGTCGAGGACCCGGAGCAGAAGCGCCGCATCATCGGCGACGAGTTCATCCGGGTCTTCGAGCAGGAGGCCACGAAGCTGGGGCAGATCGATTTCCTCGTGCAGGGAACGCTGTATCCGGATGTCATCGAGTCGACCTCGGCGGAGACGAAGTCCGCGGCCACGATCAAGACCCATCACAACGTCGGCGGGCTGCCGGACGACCTGCGCTTCGAGTTGATCGAGCCGCTGCGCTACCTGTTCAAGGACGAGGTGCGGGCGGTCGGCGCCGAGCTCGGGCTGCCCGAGGCGATGGTCCTGCGCCAGCCGTTCCCGGGGCCGGGGCTCGCCATTCGGATCATCGGCGAGGTGACCGGGGAGCGGCTCGACACGCTGCGCGAGGCGGATTGGATCGTGATCGACGAGATCAAGGCCGCCGGACTGTATCGGTCACTATGGCAGTCGTTCGCGATCCTGACGCCGGTGCGGTCGGTGGGCGTCATGGGCGATGGACGGACCTACGCCAATGTCGTCGCCATCCGTGCCGTCACCTCCGACGACGGAATGACCGCCGACTGGGCGCGGCTGCCGTACGACGTGCTGGCGAAGATCTCGAGCCGGATCGTCAACGAGGTGGCCGGCGTGAACCGGGTGGTCTACGACATCAGCTCGAAGCCGCCTGCCACCATCGAGTGGGAGTAGCCGGCTCAGAGACGATGCGGCCGCGATCCCAGAACAATCCTCTCGCGCGGGCGCGGCGCGGCAACCGCCGGCTGGCGTTTGCCGGTCTGCTCCTGGTCCTGTGCGGATTGCTGATCGTCGCCATCGGCGCGACCGTCATCCCGTTCTTCTTCCCCTTCGCGCTGGTCGTGGGGGGCGGCGTGATGCTCATCGGCTGGCGGCTGCGTCGTCGGCTCGGCCCGCGGCTCGGAATCGCGGCGGCGGGCGCGAGCCTGCTGGCCGGGCTGGGTGCCGCGCTCGCGGGCGGCTTGGGACTCGTGCTCGGAGCGCTGCTGGCCGTGGCCGGCGCCATCACGCTGGTCATCGTCTTCGTCGATGCCGGCCGGTTCCTGGAGGTGCGCGACTGAGGGCATGACCACCGCCCCGGCGGGCGGGGATATCAGTCGGACTTCTCTATCAGCAACGTTTCGCGCGCAATTGGACGCTGGGATAAGCCGGACTACTGCGAGCGAAGGAATGCTGGCCGTTCGACGCGGATGGAGCAGTCCGGCTGATACCGCGACCGGTATCGCGGGCGCCGTTACACCTGCCGAGCCTCGGCCGGTAGCATGGCCGCGACATGTCAACCTGGTTTGACCGGCTGCTCGAGGAGATGCAGCGCCGCCAGCAGGAGGCCGACGCCCGTCGCGAGGGCCGGCCGCTGCCTCCGCGTCGCGAGCGTCCGAGCGACCAAGCGGCGGACGAGCTGCCGCGCGACGTCCGCGACGAGCTGCGCCGGCGACGGAGGGCTGGCGGCTGGGGCAATGGCGGCGGGGGAGCGCCGTTCGGCGGGCCGACGAGCGGCTGGGACGGGGGTCGCGTCCGGCGCTGGGTGCTGATCATCGCCGGGATCATCGTCCTGCTGTTCGTGCTCGGCTTGCTGGGTGGCCTCGTCAACCTGCTCACCGACCTGATGTGGTATTCGGCGCTTGGCCGCCGCGACGTCCTGACGACGAGGCTGACCGCGCAGGTCGTGCTGTTCCTGGTCGGCTTCGCTGCGTTTGTGGTGCCGGCGGTGATCAGCATCCTCGTCGCCCGCCGCGTGGCACCGCAGGTGCCGCTGCGGCGCATCGGTCAATTCGAGCTGCCCGACACCAGTGGCGCGGCCCGCTGGGTGACGATCGCGATCGTCGGGCTGGCAGTCCTGTTCGGTCTCGGCTCGGGTGCCGCGTGGGCCGGCAACTGGGAGCACATCCTGCTGGCGATCAACGGCCAGAGCTTCGGCGCGGCCGATCCGCACTTCGGCCGTGACATCGGCTTCTACGTCTTCGACCTGCCCGTGCTGCGCTTCCTGCAGGGCTTCGCCGTCACGACGCTGATTGCCATCATCCTGTTCACGCTGGGGAGCTATGCCGCCGGGGCGCTGCGCTGGCAGTTCCGCCTGACAGCGCCGGTTCGCGCGCACCTGAGCGTCCTGGGCGCGCTGCTGCTGCTCGTCATCGGGCTCGGCTTCCAGCTGGACATCGCGGAGCTGTCGTACTCCACCAACGGCTACGAGGCCATGCAGGCCGTCAGCTACACCGACCTGCACGCGCAGGTGCCGGCCTACACCATCCTCACCGTGCTGGCGGGCATCGCCGCGCTGCTGCTGCTGGCCAACATCTGGTTCAAGACGCTGTGGCTGCTGGGCCTGACCGCGGTCGCCTGGGTCGGGGCCTCGATCCTGATCGGCGGGCTGTACCCGGCCTTCGTCCAGAACTTCCAGGTCAAGCCAAACGAGCAGAATGCCGAGCGGCCGTTCATCGCCGCCCACATCGGTTCCACGCGCGCAGCCTTCGACCTCGACGCCATCGAGGAGCGCGACTTCACCGGCGAGGAGCGCGTCACACGCGCCGTGCTGGACGAGGACGCGCCGACGGTCGACAACCTGCGGCTGTGGGACTACCGGCCGTTGCTGACGACGATGGGCCAGCAGCAGATCCTGCGGCAGTACTACGACTTCCGCGACGTCGACATCGACCGCTACCAGGTCGGCGGCGACCAGCGGCAGATCATGCTCAGCGCCCGAGAGCTCGACGTCGACAAGCTGGCCGACCAGGCGCGAACCTGGACCAACGAGCGGCTTGTCTTCACGCACGGCTACGGCATCACCGCCGTGCCCGTCGACGCCGTCACGTCGCAGGGCACGCCGGACTACCTGGTCAGCGGGATCAACCGCGAGCCGGAGCTGCCGGTCGGCGAGCCGCGCATCTACTTCGGGGAGGCGACCGACACCTACGTGGTGACCCACACGGGGACGCCCGAGTTCGACTACCCGCTCGACACCACTTCACAGTCCGATACGGGCGCGACCACCACCTGGAACGGCACGACCGGGGTCGGAATCGGCAACTTCTTCACTCGCGCGCTGTTCGCCATGCGCTTCGGCGACTTCAACCTGCTGATCAGCAACCAGCTCAGCGACGAGTCGCAGATCCTGTTCCGGCGCACGATCCAGGAGCGTGTCCCCGAGATCGCGCCGTTCCTTGCCTACGACCGCGATCCGTACGTCGTGAGTGCCGACGGCCGCCTGTTCTGGGTGTGGGACGCGTACACCGTGTCCGACCGCTACCCGGATGCGCAGCCGCTGCCCGCGGACAGCCGGTTTGCCGGCGCGAACTATGTGCGCAACAGCGTGAAGGTCGTGGTCGATGCGTACGACGGCACGGTGCGCTTCTTCCTGGCCGATCCGAACGAGCCGATCGTGTCCGCCTATGCCCGCATCTTCCCAGGCCTGTTCGAGCCGATGGATGCCATGCCGGCGGGGCTGAAGGCGCACCTGCGCTACCCCGAGGACCTGTTCACCGCCCAGAACCAGGCGTACCTGCTCTATCACCTCCCGGCCAACGCGGCCGGCGCGACCACCTTCTACAACCAGGACGACCGCTGGGCGTTCCCCGAGGACGTGTCGTCGGGCGGCGGCCGGCCGATGGAGCCGTACTACGTGATCATGCGCATCCCCGGCGACGAGCAGGCCGAGTTCGTCCTCATCCAGCCACTGGTTCCGCAGGGCCGCGGCAACATGATCGCCTGGGTCGCGGCACGGATGGACCCCGGGGTGTATGGCGAGCGGATCGCGTTCCAGTTCCCGTCGGGAACCACGACCCAGGGACCGTCACAGGTCGAGGGCCGGATCGACGCGAACAGCGCGATTGCCGCGCAGTTCGGGGTCTGGAGTCGCTCCGGCTCGTCGATCATCCGCGGCAACCTGCTGGTGCTGCCGATCGGCGACGACGGCCTCGTCTACGTCGAGCCGATCTTCCTGCAGGCCGAGGGCGCCCCCTTCCCGCAGTTCGTCAAGGTGATCATGGTCAGCCAGGATCGGGTCGCTTTCGCCGATACGGTCGACGACGGCCTGCGCCAGCTGCTGGGCGAGGCGCAACCACCGCCGCCGACGGAGGAGCCGCCGCCGACCGGCGAGGAGCCCGGGCCGCTGCCGGCCGACGTCGCCGGCCTGGTGGCCGAGGCACAGCGGCTGTACGGCGAAGCGCAGCAGGCGCTGGCCAACGGCGACCTGGGCACGTACCAGGATCGGATCGACGCCTTGCAGGCGGTGCTCGACCGGCTGGCACAGCTGACCGGTGCCTCGCCGGCCGCCTCGCCAGGCGCCTCACCGGCCGCGTCGCCGGCGGCGTCGCCCGCCGGCTGAGGCGTGCCCGGCCTCGACGTTCTGGTGCTCGGCGCCGGCGGCCGGGAGCACGCTCTGGCCTGGCGCCTGGGGCGCGACGAGTCGGTGGCGCGCGTTCGGATCGGGCCGGGCAACGCCGGCACCGCGGCGTGCGGCACGAACGTCCCGGATCTCAATCCGTCTGATCCTGCCGCAGTGGCGCGCTACGCGGCCAACCAGCGCATCGGGCTGGTGGTGGTCGGGCCGGAGGCACCGCTGGCAGCCGGTGTGGCCGATGCGCTCGAGCAGGCCTCGGTGCCCGTCGTCGGTCCGACCGCCGCCGCCGCACGCCTCGAAACCTCGAAGGCGTTCGCCAAGCAGCTGCTGCGACGCGTCGACGTGCCGACCGCCGACTTCGTCACGTTCACCGATGCCGAGGCGGCGATCGACCATGCGCATGGCGCGGCGCGACCGCCGGTGGTCAAGGCCGACTGGCTGGCGGCCGGCAAGGGTGTCGTCGTGCCGTCGTCGACGCAGGAGGCCATCGACGCGATCCGGGTGCTGTTCGACGGAGCGCCGCGTGGCGCATCGGTCGTGCTCGAGCAGCGGCTGGAGGGGCGCGAGGTGTCCGTCTTCGGGCTGGTGTGCGGCGAGCGGGTCGTGCCGCTCGCGGCGGCCTGCGACTACAAGCGGTTGGCTGACGGCGATGCCGGGCCGAACACCGGCGGGATGGGCGGCTACGCGCCGGTTCCCTCGTTCGGCCGGCGCGAGGTCGAGGCAGCCATGGCCGACATCTTCGAGCCGGTCGCCTGGCGCATGGTCCGGGACGGGACGCCGTACCGCGGCGTGCTGTACGCGGGCCTGATGCTGACCGCCGACGGGCCGATGGTGCTCGAATTCAACGTGCGCTTCGGCGATCCCGAGGCGCAGCTGCTGATGCCGCTGCTCGACGGCGACCTGGCCCAGGCGCTGCTCGGGGTGGCCACCAATGACATGGCGCTGGCCGACGGGGCCGTGTCGGTGGGGGGCGGCGCCAGCGTCGGTGTCGTGGTCGCCGCCGCTGGATATCCCGAGTCGCCGGTGCGTGGAGACGCCATCGGCGGAGTGGACCCGGCGACGCCCGCGGACGATGGCTCGCTGCTGTGCTTCCATGCCGGGACGGCGCGGCGAGGTACCGAGTACGTGGTCGCTGGCGGACGCGTGGTGACGATGGTGGGACGCGGGCGCGACCTGCCGAGCGCGCGCGAGGCGGCATACCGGGGAGTGGCCGGTGTCGAGCTCGAGGGCGAGCAGCACCGGACCGACATCGCGCAGCGGGAGGTGACGGCGTGAGCAAGCGGCTGCGGTTCATGGCGAGCATCGACGTCGTCGATCGCCGCACCTTCGTCGACACGGTGCGCCGAGCGGAGGCGATCGGCTTCGACGCGCTCGTCTTCCCCGACCACATCGTCGACCAGCTGGCGCCGGTGCCCGCCATGGCCGCCGTCGCAGCGCTCTCCGACCGGCTGCGGGTCGGGGCGTTCGTGATGAACAACGACCTGCGCCATCCCGCGGTGCTCGGCCACGACCTGGCGACGCTAGACCTGCTTTCCGACGGCCGCCTCGATGTTGCCATGGGCGCCGGCTGGAACCTTCGCGAGTATCGCGCGATCGGGATGGAGTTCGAGCCGGCCGGCACGCGGGTCGATCGGCTGATCGAGGCGGTGGCGGTGCTGAAGGGCTACTTCGGCGGCGAGCCGTTCAGCTTCGACGGCCGCTTCTACCGCATCACCGAGCTCGAGGGGCTCCCGATCGGCGTGCAGCGGCCGCATCCGCCGTTCATGATCGGCGGCGGCGGGAAACGGCTCCTGCAGTTCGCCGCGCGCGAGGCGCAGATCGTCGGCCTGGCGCCGCGTGCCGGCCGGCCACCGCGCGGCGACCCATGGAGCCTCACCTGGGAGGCGACGGTCGAGAAGATCGGCTGGGTGCGGGAAGCGGCCGGTGACCGCTTCGACACCCTCGAGCTGAACGCCTACCCGTCGCGCGTCTCGCCTGAGATCACCGACCGGGCGGGACCGGCGCTGCGTCGCATCGCCGACGAGATGCGGTCGCGGACGGGTGTCGACCTCAGCGAGGAGCAGGTGCGGCGCTCGCCGCACATCTACATCGGTTCGGTCGACAGCCTGACCGAGAAAATCCTGGAGATGCGCGACGAGCTCGGGATCAGCTCATTCATGACCGGCTCGGTCGACGAGCTGGCGCCGGTCGTCGAGCGCCTCGTCCAGCGCGAGGTCGCGTAAGCGTTCAAAGATTGAAGGCTTGTCGCGGGCGGCGCGGCACGGGCCTGAATCGGTATCCTTGCCGGAGATGCCCACCGTCGCCGTCATCTGCGGCTCGCGCTCCGACCTGCCGACCCTGAAGGGATGCTTCGACACCCTCGACAGCTACGGGATCGACTGGGAGGCGAGCGTCATCAGCGCCCATCGCCAGGCCGATGCGCTGCACGACTACGTCGGTGCGGCAGAAGCCAAGGGGGTGCGGCTGTTCATCGCCGCGGCCGGCCTGGCGGCTCACCTTCCCGGCGTCCTGGCCAGCCTGACGGCGAAGCCGGTGATCGGCATTCCGCTCGACGGCGCGCTGGGCGGGGCCGATGCGCTGTACAGCATCGTCCAGATGCCGCCCGGCGTTCCGGTCGCGAGCGTGGCGATCGGCTCGGCCGGCGCCAGGAACGCCGGACACCTGGCGGCACGCATCCTGGCCCTGTCGGATCGGTCCGTGGCGGAGCGCGTCGACGCGTTCAGGCAGGAACAGGCCGAGCGCGCCGAGATCGGGATCGACCCGCGCTCCTGAGGTGATCGACCGCTACGCGCTTCCCGAGCTGCGCGAGATCTTCTCGGAACGGGGCCGGCTGGAGCTGTGGCTCCGGATCGAGCTGTTGGCGGTCGAGGCGCTCAACCGCGACGGGGTGGTGCCCGATGCCGACTGGCAGCGCATCCGCGAAGCGGCGACCGCCGTTGACGCGCAACGGGCGCGGGAGATCGAGCAGGAGTCGCAGCACGACGTCATCGCCTTCCTGCGCAGCGTCACTGAACGTCTGGGACCGGAAGGCCGGTGGCTGCATTACGGCCTGACCAGCTCGGACGTGCTCGACACCGCCACCGCTGTCCAGCTGCGCGACGCGACCGGCGTGGTCGAGCGCGAGCTGAGCGGCCTGATCGCGGTGGTGCGTCGCCTGGCGATCGAGCATCGCCGGACTCCGATGGTTGGCCGCAGCCACGGCATCCATGCCGAGCCGATCACCTTCGGCTTCAAGGCAGCCGGCTGGTACGCCGAGCTCGGCCGCGACGCCGAACGGCTGGCACGCGCCCGCGAGACGGTGAGCGTCGGCGCCATCTCGGGCGCGGTCGGCACCCATGCCAACGTCAGTGCCGAGGTTGAGCGGTTCGTGTGCGACGCGCTCGGACTGCAGCCCGACCCGGCCAGCACACAGGTCGTCAGCCGCGACCGGCATGCCGAGCTGCTCACCACCCTCGCCGTGTTGGGCGGGACGCTGGAGCGGATCGCGGTCGAGATCCGTCACCTGCAGCGTACCGAGGTGAGTGAGGCATTCGAGCCCTTCGGCGCGGGACAGCAGGGCAGCAGCGCCATGCCGCACAAGCGCAATCCGGTCCTGGCCGAGCGGGTGAGCGGCATGGCGCGGCTGCTGCGCGCCGATGCGATCGTCGGCCTCGAGAACATGGCCCTCTGGCATGAGCGCGACATCAGCCACTCGAGCGCCGAGCGCTTCGTCTTCGAGCGCGCGCTGGGCGTCGCGGCATACGCCACGCGCACCCTGGCCGGCATCCTGGACGGGCTCGAGGTCGACGCCGACCGGATGCGCAACAACCTCGAAGCCAGCGGCGGGGCGGTCTACTCGGAGGCGTTGCTGCTGGCCATGATCGCCAAGGGAGCCGAGCGCCAGGCGGCGTACCGGCTCGTGCAGGGAGCCGCGAAACGGGCGTGGAGCGGCGAGCGCAGCTTCAGCGAGGAGCTGCGCGCCGACGAGGGCGTCGCAGCCTGGCTGACGCGCGACGAGATCGACCGAGCGATGGATCTCGGACACCACCTGGGCGGGATCGACGCGACCTACCGCGCCCTCGGCCTCGACGCCGCGGCCGACTGAGCGACGGGGCCGATGCGCCGCTTCCTCGGCAATGCGGCCTCGGCCGCGCGCCTGGTTGGCGATCGCCCGGACCTGTGGATCCCCGGTGCGCTGGCGTGGGTGGCGTTCATCGGCTGGCTGCCGTTCGTGCTGGCCGTCATCCCGCTGCCGACCGCCGCGGACCTGGCCTTCTTCGGCGCCGATCTCTACACCTCGTCGCGCTGGCCGCTGAACCTCGTCGAGCTGCTGGCGATGGCGGCGTTCGTGGCCCTGCTTGCCAGCCTGCTGGTGGCGCTGGGTGAGACGGCACTGCTGCGACGGCTGAGTCCGACGGCCCGATCCCGACCCCTGGGCGATGCCACCCGACGCGTGTGGCTCGTCCATCTCGTCGCGGCACTCCCCGGCGTGGCAGCCGCGGCCGTCCTGCTGCTCGCCATCGCGGCGGTGGCTCCCGGCGAGTACCAGTCACCGGACATCGGCGGCAGCCTCGAGGTCCGGATCGCGCGCGACATCGCGCCGGCGGCCGTGCTGCTGGTGCTCACCATCCTGGGCGGCCAGACGCTCGGCGGGTGGGCGGTGCGCCGCGTGCTGGACCACCGGGAGCCGCTCCCCGAGGCGGTAACCACGCCTCCGCGCGACGTCGCGCGCTGGAGCCGGCTCGGCGCACTGGCGGTGCTCACCCTCCTCATCCAGGTGGCCGCGCTCGTCCTGGTCTACCTGCTGCTTGCCCTGCTCTGGGCGCCGATCGCCCAGCAGCTGGGAACCGGGCAGCTCGGCGGCCCGCACACCCTGCTGCTGCTGGTAGGCTTCGTGGCGATCTGGCTGTGCCTGCTGCTCGGAGCCGGCGCGTTGCATGCCTGGGCATCGGCCTGGTGGAGCCTGGAGGAGATCGGTCGAGCCTGATGGACGTCAACCCCACACTCAGCCTCGAGACGCAGGTCGATCTGGCGCTGCGCCTCACCGCCGGGCTGGTGCTGGGGGCGGTCATCGGCTTCGAACGCGAGCTGCATCGGCAGCCGGCCGGCTTTCGAACCCACAGCCTGGTCGCGCTGGGAGCCGCCCTGTTCGCGATCATCTCGGGCTATGGCTTCGCCGGGGAGAACACCGATCCGACGCGCATCGCGGCGCAGATCGTGTCGGGCATCGGCTTCATCGGCGCCGGCACCATCCTCCAGTACCGTGGCCACATCCGTGGGCTGACCACGGCCGCCTCGCTGTGGAGCGTCGCCGCGGTCGGCGCGGCCACCGGCACCGGTCTCTACGTGCTGGCGGTGATGGCCACAGCCCTCATCCTGATCATCCTGTCGCTGCTCGATCGGGTCGAGAAGTTCGCTCGACGCCGCTACAACCTGCCACCGCCGGTCTTCGACGCCGACGGACGCGATCCGGCCGAGGGCCGGGCGGAGGACCTCGAACCATGACCCTGCTGACGACCTCCATCGAAGCGCTGCCTCTCGTCCACCGCGGCAAGGTGCGCGAGACATACGCCGTCGGCGATGACCGCCTGCTGCTGGTGGCCACCGACCGCATCTCGGCCTTCGACGTCGTCTTCGACCAGCCGATTCCGGACAAGGGCCGGCTGCTGACCCAGCTGTCGGCGTACTGGTTCGAACGCCTGGCCGACCTGGGCCCGACGCATTTCATCTCGACCGATACGGACGACCTGCCCGATGCCGCGCGCGCCCCGGAGCTGGCCGGTCGGAGCATGCTGGTACGCCGCGCCCGGCGCATCGATGCCGAGTGCGTGGTGCGCGGCTACCTGGCGGGGTCGGGTTGGGCCGAGTACCAGCGCGGTGGCAGCGTCGTCGGCCACCAGCTGCCCGAAGGGCTGCGCGAGGCGGATCGGCTGCCGGAGCCGATCTTCACCCCGTCGACCAAGGCCGAGGTGGGCCACGACGAGAACATCACTCGCGACCAGCTGGCGGAGATGGTCGGGCGCGACCTGGCGCGGCGGCTGGAGGAGCGGTCGCTGGCGCTCTATCGCGAGGGGGCGCGACGCGCCGAGGAGGTCGGACTCATCCTGGCCGACACCAAGTTCGAGTTCGGCGTCATCGACGGCGAGGTGGCGCTTATCGACGAGGTGCTGACGCCCGATTCGTCGCGCTTCTGGGACGCATCGGTCTATGAGCCCGGTCAGTCGCCACCGTCGTTCGACAAGCAGTACGTGCGCGACTTCGTCGCCGCCTCGGGATGGAACAAGGAGCCGCCGGCACCGCACCTGCCCGACGAGGTCATCGACGGCACGCGCCAGCGCTACACGCGCGCATACGAGCTCCTCACCGGGCGGGCCTGGAGCGCATCGGCCTAGTGCGCTGGCTGGCGGAGGTGCACGTCACCCTCAAGCCCGGGATCGCCGATCCCGAGGGCCAGACCGTTGCCGGCGGGCTGCGATCGCTTGGCTTCGAGACCGTCAGCCAGGTCCGAGCCGGCAAGCTCATGCGCGTCGCCTTCGAGGCCGATGACCACGCCGCCGCCGATGCCGCCGTGTCGGCAATGTGCGGCCGCCTGCTGGCCAATCCGGTGATGGAGACGGCTTCCTGGGACCTGCGCGCCGACCAGGAGCCCGAGAAGGAGGACATGTGACCGTCGCCGCGCGTCCTCGGATCGCCGTGGCGGTCTTTCCCGGAACCTGGAGTGAGCGCGACTTCGCCGATGCCGGCGCCGATCTTGGCTGGCAGATGCGCCTGCTGTGGCACACCGAGCGCTCGCTGGGCGACGCCGATGCGGTGGTGCTGCCCGGCGGATTCGCCCACGGCGATCACCTGCGCACCGGGGCCATCGCCCGTTTCTCGCCGCTGATGGCGGCGGTCGAGGAGTTCGCGCGTCGCGGCGGGCCGGTGCTCGGCTCGTGCAACGGCTTCCAGATCCTGACCGAGGCGGGGCTGCTTCCCGGGGTGCTCATGCGCAACGACCATCTCGAGTTCCGCTGCGATTGGCAGTGGCTGCGCGTCGAGCACGGTTCCGGTCCGTTTCTGGGAAGCCTCGCTGCGGGCGAGGTCATCCGGCTGCCGATCAGCCATGGCGAGGGACGCTTTGTCGCCGACGAGGCCACGCTCGACAAGCTCGAGTCCTCGGGCCGGGTCATGCTGCGCTATGCCGATTCGGGCGGAGCCGTGACCGACGCGGCCAATCCGAACGGCTCGCTGCGCGGCATCGCCGGCATCGTCAACGAACGCGGCAATGTGCTGGGGATGATGCCGCACCCGGAGCGGGCGGCCGACCCGGAGGTCGGCGGCAGCGACGGCCTCATGCTGTTCCATTCGCTCGAGGCGTGGCTCGCCGCGCAGCCGGCGGCGGCCGAGCGTCGGCTATGATCCGAGGCGGTCCGAGCGGCGGCAGGAGGTGAATCGGTCGATGTACGACGAGCGCGACCCCGACCAGTACGAGCGCGATCACACTCCGCCGTCCGAGGAGTTCGAATCGGTTCCCGCCAACGCGCCGGCCGAGCCGTACACCGAGGCCGCGGAAGACCCTACGCCGGATGAGCCGCCGCCCAGCGAGGTCGAGGCCTACGCGCCGCGCGAGCCGGCCGCCGAGGAGCCTGACACGGCGACCCAGGCGCATAGCGTCCCGGCCACCGGCGTCGGCGAGAGCACCCGCTGCCCGCGCTGCGGGACGGAGAATCGGCCGGGCCTGGCCTTCTGCCGCAACTGCGGCCAGCGGCTGATGGCAGCGGGCGTCGCGCAGCCGGTCGAACGCCCGGGCACCAGCGACGGGACGGAGATCTGCCCCCGCTGTGGGACGCACAACCGTGCGGGCACCCCGTTTTGCCAGAACTGCGGCGCGAACCTCCGCATCGCCCCCGCGCCCGGGTATGTCCCGCCCGCGGTCGAAGCTGCGGAGCCGGCGACGGCAGAGGGTGCGGTCGCCAGCGCGTCACCGGTCGAGGCGCGGCGGCGCGCCACGCTGGGGCCGCTCGTGCTGCTCATCGGTGCCGTCGGGCTCGTGACCGGCTGGCTCCTCCCATTCCCGTACGGATTCGGATCGCTGTACGAGCGCGCCTTCGGCGCCGACGGCTACGGTCCGGCGTTCTGGAACGGCTACCCGGACGTGGTCGGCACCTTCGCGGATCAGGCCTACTTCGGCTTCGCCGCACCGGTTCCGCTGCTCATCCTGCTGGTCGTGGTGCTGGCCGTGGCCGGCTTCATCAAGGCGCGTCCCGGCAACCTGCAGCTCATCGGCCTCGCCATCGCGCTGATCTGGTGCGCCGGGCTGGTGGTGCTGTTCGTGCTGGTCGAGCTGCTCGGCGGATCGTCCGGCGACCTGACCACGACACTCCGCAACCTCACGCCCGGCGGGATCATCCTGTTCCTGGCGTCGCTGATCGTGATCATCGGAACGTTGACGAGGTTCGCTCGTGGCTGAGACGCGCTTCTGCCCGGTGTGCGGCACCGAGGTCGACGAGACGGCGGCCTTCTGCCCGACCTGCGGTCATCGCCTCGACACCGCCGACACCCATCCGGATGACATCCCCGCCGCGCCCGCCTGGCCGCAGCCGCCGGTCGAGGCTGAGCCTCCGACCGACGTCGAACCCGAGCAGGCCTGGCAGCCCGAAGCAACGAACGAGCCGGTGTCCGCCGAGGAGCCGCAGGCGGAGCAGACGCTGACCTGGGACGCTTCCCCCACCACACCGCCTCCGCCCCCACCGCCCCCGGCGCAGCCGCCCCCACCACCACCGGCACACCCGCCCGCGCCGGCGGCCGAGCAACCGAACCGGTCGGGCGGTTCACTCGACCAGGTCGAGCTGCCCTTCACCTGGCCGGTCACCCTGTCCGGCTGGCTGATCGGGATCGGCTCGCTGGTCGGCGGACTCTCGCTGCTGTTCGACTTTCGGACATTCGTGAACCCGGTGGCGCTGATCACCTTCGTGCTGCTGCTGGGCGTGGCCGCCACG
>JAICUY010000013.1 GCA_025935615.1 Steroidobacteraceae bacterium | reverse complement strand
TCGAGCGCGGGATCCTGGCCGATGCGCTGGGCAGCGACGTGGAGCTGCGCAGCCAGGCATTCAACGCCGGACCCGAGGTCGTGGAGGCCATCTTCAGCGGGGCGCTCGACGCGGCCTACATCGGCCCGAATCCGGCCATCAATGCCTATGCGCGCTCAGCCGGGCAGGCCATCCGCATCATCGCCGGCGCGACCTCCGGTGGTGCCGCGCTGGTCGTCCGGTCCGGCATCGATACGGTCGATGACCTGCGCGGCACAACCCTGGCCACGCCGCAGCTCGGGAATACCCAGGACGTCGCGCTGCGTGCCTGGCTGAACGAGCAGGGGCTGGCTGCCAACCTCGAAGGCGGTGGCGATGTATCGGTGAGGCCACAGGCGAATGGCGACGCGCTGCAGGCCTTCGTGACGGGCAGCATCGACGGCGCCTGGGTTCCCGAGCCGTGGGCAACGCGCATGGTCCAGGAAGGGCGCGGCCACGTCCTGGTCGATGAGCGCGACCTGTGGCCCGGCGGCCGCTTCGTGACGACCGATCTCATCGTCACCACGCAGTTCCTCTCAGCCCATCCGGAGATCGTGAAGCGACTGCTCATCGGTCACGTCGAGGCGACGGACTGGGTGAACCAGCACCCGGCGGAGGCGCAGTCGACCGTCGGCAAGGCAATCGCCGACCTGACCGATGCGACGCTGCCTGCATCCACCCTCGAGACCGCTTGGCACAACCTGACCTTCACCGTCGACCCCATCGCGTCCTCGCTGCAGGTGACCGCGCAGCATGCCGAACAGCTTGGGTTGCTCGACCGCGTCAACCTCGACGGCATCCATGACCTCACGCTGCTCAACGAGGTCCTCCGCGAGCGCGGCGCGCGGGAGGTGGGGGAGTGATCGCGCCACACCCGCTCGAACGGCGGGAAACGGCGGGGAACGGCGCAGCAGGGCCGGCGATCCGGGTCGGCCACGTCCATCGCGCCTACGGTCCACGCGGCAACCATGTCCTGGCGCTGTCTGACGTGACGCTCACCGTCGAGCGGGGCAGCTTCGTCTGCCTGGTCGGCGCGTCGGGCTGTGGCAAGAGCACGCTGCTCAGCCTGCTGGCGGGGCTCGATCAGCCGCAGAAGGGCACGATCGACGTTCAGGGTCGCGTCGGTCTGCTCTTCCAGGACGCAGCGCTGTTTCCGTGGCTGACCACCTCGCAGAACGTCGAGCTGGCACTGCGGCTGGCTGGCGTGGCGCGGACCGAGCGCGCGCGGCGCAGCGAGGAGCTGCTGGCGCGCGTCCATCTGGGCGGTTTCGGCGACCGCCGACCCCACGAGCTGTCGGGTGGCATGCGCCAGCGCGCCGCGCTGGCACGGGCGTTGGCCCAGGGCGCCGACGTGCTGCTCATGGACGAGCCGTTCGGCGCGGTCGACGCCATGACCCGTGACCTGCTCCACGACGAGCTCGAGTCGCTGTGGGCCGACAGCGCCATGACCATCATGTTCGTCACGCACGACGTGCGCGAGGCGATCCGTCTGGCCGATCGGGTCGTGGTCATGAGCAGCCGGCCAGGGACGATCGTGGAGGAGGTCGAGGTGCCGCTCCGGCGGCCACGCACGCTGGCAGATCCGTCGGTCGCCGCACTCGCTGACCGCGTGGCGTCTCGGCTGCGCCAGGAGGTCGCGCGTCATGCAGCCGGCTGACATCGTCGGACGGCGTAACCAGGCGCTGGCGGGTCTCGACGCGCTCGAGCTGCCGATCGCCCCACGGCCCGGCCGGTTGCGGCGCGCCTGGCTCGGGGCCTGGCCGCAGCTTGCCGCCGTCGGGCTCGTGCTCGTCGCCTGGCAGGTGGTGGTCGCCAGCGGCTGGCGGCCGCCATGGGTGCTCCCGGGACCGGCCGCTGTCTTGCCGCGCATCGTCCAGGAGCTGGGCGACGACCTGCCGGCCGCGGTCGCGACGACGCTGGGGCGCGCGGCGATCGGCTTCGCGCTGGCCGTCGCGATCGGTTCATTGCTGGGCCTGGCCATCGTCCGCTGGCGACTGTTGCGCACCGCGGTCGCCTCGTTGATCACCGGTCTGCAGACGATGCCGTCCATCGCCTGGTTTCCGTTCGCGATCCTGCTCTTCGGCCTGAGCGAGGGCGCCATCCTGTTCGTCATCGTCCTCGGCGCGGCGCCCTCGGTGGCGAACGGGCTGATCCACGGCGTCGACCACATCCCGCGCATCCAGCTGCGCGCCGGGCGGGTGCTTGGCGCTCGCGGTCTCGGGTTCTACCGATTCATCGTCCTGCCGGCGGCACTGCCGTCATTCCTGGCCGGCATGAAGCAGGCGTGGGCGTTCGCCTGGCGCAGCCTGATGGCCGGGGAGCTGTTGGTGATCATCGCCGAGCGGCCGTCACTGGGCGTCATGCTCCAGTTCCAGCGCGAGATGTCGGATGCCACCGGCCTGCTGGCCACCATGATCGTGGTGCTGGCGATCGGCATCGCCGTCGACCAGCTCGTCTTCGGCAGCATCGAACGACGCATCCGCGCCAATCGCGGGCTGGTCGAGGTGGACTAGCCGCGCCTGCGAGGCCGTGCGTTGTCAGCCGCCGGGCGTACGATCAGCCGGCGTGAGCGACCTGCACATCGACCGCCTCTTTCCCGATCCGGCGAGCGATCTCCCGCTCGACGAGGCGTTCGCCGACCTCGACCTCCCCTCGTCGGGGGCGGGGCGGCCGTACGTCGCCATCAACATGGTGACCAGCGTCGACGGCCGCGCCCAGGTGGCGGGTACCGCCGAGGGCCTCGGGTCGCGCGTCGACCGGCGTGTGATGCGGCTGCTGCGGGCCGGGTTCGACGCCGTGGCCAGCGGTGCCGGCACGCTGCGCGCCACCGGCTTCTGGCCCGGCGTCCCGCCCGAGCTGGCCGAGCGCCGACGCGCTGCCGGTCGCAGCGCACAGCCGCTCAGCCTGGTGATCGCCGGCTCGACGCCGGTCGACCTCGAGCGCTGGCACGGCGACGAGGGTGGACGAATGCTGTTCGTCGGCACCGCCAACCCCCAGGCGCCGATGGCCGGCGTCGAGCTCTTGCGGGCGCCGACGGACGATCCAGAGCCCCACTGGCTGCTGGCCCAGGTCGCCGAGCGAGGGATCGAATCGGTCCTGCTCGAGGGAGGGCCGACGGTCAACGCCGCCTTCCTGGCGGCGGGCGCTCTCGACGAGATCTTCTGGACCGTCGGCGCCAGGCTGGTGGGCAGCGACGCGCTGCCGATGATCGCGGCGCTGCCCGGCGGATCGCCGTGGGCGGATCATCCACGTCGCGGATCACTGGTGAGCGTGCATCGCAATGACGACGAACTCTTCCTTCGGTATCGGTTTGGGTAGCATCGGTCGATGACCGATCTCGATCTTGGGCGGCTCGGCCTGTGGGGCCACCTCGACAGCCTGTCGATCGCCGAGAGCCGTGACTACGCACGGCGCGCCGATGAGCTCGGCTACGGCACGCTGTGGGTCGCGGAGACGGTCGGTCGCGAGCCGTTCGCCCTGCTGGCCGGCATCGCCGAGGCGACCACCACCATGAAGCTGGGCACCAGCATCGCCAGCATCTGGGCGCGAGACGCACAGACCACGCGCATGGCCGCCATGACCATCCACGAGATGACCGAGGGACGCTTCGTGCTCGGACTCGGCGTTTCGCACCCGCACCTTGCCGAGAAGCTGCGCGGTCATCACTTCGATCGCCCGCTGACCCGCATGCGCGAATACCTGGCGGCCTACCGCTCCGCGATCTACAAGGGACCGATGCCGCCACAGCCGGCCGGCGAGCCGCTGATCCTGGTCGCGGCGCTTCGCGAGCGCATGCTGGCGCTGGCTGCGGTCGAGGCGGATGGCGCCTTCCCGTACCTCGTCACGCCGGAACGCATCGCCGAGATGCGGACGCTGCTCGACGGTGCGGTGGCCAGCGCCGATGCGCCGCGCGCCACGCTGGCCGTCACCATGCCGGTCGCCCTGTACGACGATGCCGACCAGGCACGGGTCGCCGCCCGCGCCTACCTCGCGCCGTACCTGCGGACTCCGACCTACCACGCCAGCTGGGAGTTGCAGGGATTCGAGGCGGCCGACTGGGAGAAGCCTGGCAGCGACCGGCTGGTCGACGCGATGGTCGTGGTCGGCGGCGTGGACGATGTGCGCGCTCGGATCGCCGAGTTCGTGGCGGCCGGCGCCGACCACGTCGCCATCATTCCCATCGGCCCGGACGGCGTCAGCGAGCACGTGGCCACGCTGGAGGCGCTGGCGGGCTAGCGTTCCGGTGGGTAGAACATATGTTCTATCCTAGTCGGTCTGATGGGCACGCCGGACCTCGCCTACTGCGAGCTGCACGCGCACACCAACTTCAGCTTCCTCGACGGCGCCAGCCACGTGGAGGACCTGGTGGCGCAGGCCGCGCTGCTCGAGCTGCCCGCCCTCGCCGTCACCGATCACGCCGGCCTGTATGCCGCGGTGCGCCTGGCCAAGGCAGCTGAGCAGACCCGAACCGATGCCGCCCGCGCCGCGAAGCTCTCCCCGGTGCAGCCGATCATCGGCCTCGAGCTCGCCATCCCGCGCGACGACGGCGAGCTGCGCCTGGCGCGTCGCGGCCGGAAGCTGAACGACCCGTTGCGCGGGGAGCGCGCCAGCCGCGGCTGGCCGGGCGAGCTGCATGCCGGGCCGATGCCCGGCGACCACCTCGTCCTGCTGGCCGCCGACAGCGACGGCTACACCGCCCTGTCGCGCCTCGCCAGCCGCGGCCATCAGGCCGGTGAGAAGCAGTTCCCGATCTTTGAGTCAAGCCTGGTTGAAGCGGCGCTCGACGAGGCGTGGGGCCACCTGTTCGGCCTTTCCGGCTGTCGCAACGGCGAGGTTCCGCATCGCCTGCTGGCCGGCGATGACGACGCGGCGCTGGCCGCGGCACAACGCTGGGCCGGCCACTTCCCGGAGGGCAGCTTCGGAGTGGAGCTCAGCCACCACCTGCAGCCGGATGACGACTGGCTCGTGGCACAGCTCGCCGAGCTGGCGCAGCGCGCCGGCCTGCCGACGGTCGTGACCAACGAGGTGCATTACGCCGAACCCGGTGGGCATCGGCTCCAGGACGTGCTGGTCTGCATCCGCCACGGCGCGACACTGGAACAGGCGAGCGAGCTGCTGCTGCCCAACGCGGAGTATCGGCTCAAGCCGGAAGCCGAGCTCGCCGCCATCGGCGACGCATTACCCGACGCGACGTCGCGCCGCGCGTGGCGCGACGGGATGGCGCAGGCGGGCCGCATCGGTCAGGCCTGCCGGCTGGACCTGAACTTCGAACGCTATCGGTTCCCGGGCTACACGGTCCCCGAGGGCGAGACGCCGTTCTCATATCTCTACCAGCTTGCACATGACGGCTTACTGCGGCGTTACCGGCCCATTACCAAGCGTGCGCTGCAGCAGCTGACCCACGAGCTCGACATCATCGAGCGCACGCATCTCGCCGAGTTCTTCCTGATCGTGTGGGATCTCATGGAGTTCGCCCGGCGGAACGGGATCATCGGCCAGGGGCGGGGGAGCGCCGGCGACTCGATCGTGGCCTACTGCCTGGGCATCACCAAGGTCGACCCGATCGAGCACAAGCTGCTGTTCGAGCGCTTCATCAACGAGGCGCGCACGCTGCCCGACATCGACATCGATTTCGACGTCAACCGCCGCGAGGAGGTGATCCAGTACCTCTATCAGAAGTACGGCGCCGACCATGCGGCCATGGTCTGCACCATCGTCACCTACCGTGCCCGGAGCGCCGTGCGCGAGGTGGCCAAGGCGCTCGGCTTCCCGGCAGAATCGGTCGACAAGCTGGCCAAGGCGCTCGACACGCGTGACGCGGCCGACGTGGCCCGCGACCTGGCGCTGGACGGCTCATTCGCGTGGCTGTTCGACGAGCTGGGGATCGACATGGAGGCGGCGGCCGTCCCGCCCGGTCGCGACGGGCGTGGCCGGCCGGTGTCCGAGGGCGGCTGGTACCCGCCGAAGCGGCCCCGTGTCTTCGACCAGTCGGTGACGGCCGTCCGGTTCGAGGCGACACAGACGAAGCGCTATGCCGGCGGCGTCGAGCCAGACCATCTGCCGCAGCCGCGTGACACCGGCTCGCCCGGGCCGGCGGGCGAGCGGCGCGCGATGGTGCGCCTTGATCCGGAGAGCGGGATGCCGGTCGAGGAGCGGCGCCGGCGGTCGGTGCTGTCGATCGCCGGCGGCCCTGAACCTGGCCAAACGAGCACGAGGATCGGCTTAGGCGAAGCGCACGTGCCCCAGGCGGCTGCCCTCAATGGAAATCGGCCCATAAATCCCGCGAATCTGGGCATCCGAGGCGATCCGCAGCCATCGACGGCGTCCGCGCCGGCCAGGCGCCCGTCTAAGCCCGCTGCCATGCAAGTCTGGCAAGCACCGCACGGATCCGACGCCGACGACGCCGACGTGTCCGACGTGTCCGACCCCGATGGGGCTGCCGTCATCCACGCCCATCCGCGCAACCGCTGGCAGTGGCTGCTCACCCTCTGCGGCGAGATCGACGGCTTTCCGCGGCACCTCGGCATCCACGTCGGCGGCATGCTCGTCACCCGTACTCCACTCATCGATCTGGTGCCGATCGAGAAGGCGACCATGCCCAACCGGGTCGTGACCCAGTACGACAAGGAGGACGTCGAGCAGCTCGGCCTGGTCAAGATCGATCTGCTCTCCCTGCGCACCCTTGGCGTGGTCAGCGACGCGCTCGACCGCATCGAGCGCGACACGCAGCAACGGCCGGATCTCGACAGCCTGTCGCATGACGACCCCGAGGTCTTCGCGACCATCCGCAGCGCCGACACGGTCGGCATGTTCCAGATCGAGAGCCGCGCCCAGATGCAGGCGCTGCCCAAGGCCCGTCCCGAGCGCTTCGAGGACCTGGTGGTCCAGGTGGCGATCATCCGGCCCGGCCCGATCCAGGGCAATGCCGTCCACCCGTACCTGCGGCGGCGCGCCGGTGCGGAGGAGGTCGCCTACCTCCATCCCAGCCTTGAACCGATCCTCGCCGACACGCTCGGCGTGATCCTCTACCAGGAGCAGGTGATGCAGATCGCGATCGACGTCTGCGGCTACTCGGCGCTCGAGGCCGACATCTTCCGCAAGGCGATGGGCAGCCACCGCAGCCACCGCGAGATGGAGAAGGAGCACGCCCGCTTCGTGGCCGGCGCCCAGCGCACGGGCCTGACGCCCGAGAACGCCGAGGAGCTGTTCAAGCGCTGTGGCGCGTTCGCCGAGTTCGGCTTCGCGCGGGCGCACGCCGCCGCGTTCGCCAAGATCACCTACGACACCGCCTGGCTGAAGCTCCACTATCCGGTGCACTACTACGCCGGCATCCTCAACAACCAGCCGATGGGCTTCTACTCGCCGGCAGTGATCGTCAACGACGCCAAGCGCCACGGCGTCATCGTGCTGCCGGTCGACGTCAACGCATCGGCCTGGGAGCACGACACCGAGCCCCTTGAACGCGATCCGTTTGTCGGTGGCGCAAGTAACGGCGAAGGTGAGGCCGATTCGCGCATCTCTCCAGCCGTGGATTGCTCCCCCCGCAAACGGGCGCCGGCCAGCAGGCAGTTTGCGCTGCGCCTGGGGCTGAGCCAGGTCAAGGGCATCGGCGAGGCCGAGCGGCAGCGGCTCACCGAGGAGCGCGCGCGTGGTCCGTATCGGTCCGTCAGGGAGTTCGTGGCGCGCACCGGCCTGGGCGAACAGGTCGTCGAACGGCTCATCAGCGTCGGGGCCTTCGACTGGACCGATGCGCCACGCCGCGAGTTGCTCTGGCAGCTGCGCACCACCCTTGCCGATGCCGACCCGGCGCATCCGGCGCTCGGCCTGACCGACGACGCCCAGCGCGCTCTCGGCGCTTCGCTGCCGCCCATGACCGATGCGGAGCGCGTCGCCGCCGACTACCGCGACACCGGCGTCAGCCCGCACCTGCACGCCGTCGAGCTGTACCGGTCACGCCTGGCGGCGCGCGGCGTGATCCGGGTGGCCGAGGCGGGGCGGCGGCGCGATCGGTCGATGGTCCGTCTGGCGGGCTTGGCGGTCAGCATCCAGCACCCGATGACCGCCAAGTACTTCGTCTTCATCGCGCTCGAGGATGAGAGCGGCATGATCAACGTGACGGTGCGCCCCGACGTCTACCAGCAGCACCGGAGCCTGTTGCACCGTCACCCGCTGCTGGTGGTCGATGGCGTCCTGCAGGTCGAGGGCGAGGTGCTCAACGTCGTCGCCCGGCGGTTGCGCAGCGTCGACGAGGTCGCCGCCGAGCCGGCCATCGAGCTCGCCCGGCAGCAGCGGATGTTCCGTTGACACGCACGGCAGGCGCTTTGCTGCTCGGTGCTCCATGAGTCGCGCACGAACGCATCACTCACGTCAGTCAGCCCGAACCCCATCGAGGACAAGCGCGCGAGCGAGGGCTGGCACGTTCCCGGCCGCGATGGCGACGGCGTCAGCCTGGATGCGATCGCCGCGCTGCGCGCCGAACCTCCCGGGCGCGTCCTATCGGTGTACGTCAACGCCGACGCGCGCGAAGGAGCGGCCAGCACGCCGGCCTGGCATATCAAGCTCAAGGACCAGCTCAACCAGCTGCTCGACGGCGACGTCGACCACGACTCGGCGACCTCGCTCGCGAGGCTCGGGCAGTGGTTGCTGGAGCGGCTGAAGGCAGAGCTCGACCCGGGAATGCTGCGCCGCTCGCTGGCGATCTTCGGCACCGAGACGCCGCGCCGGCTCGAGGTGCTCGTGCTGCCGCAGCCGATCGGGCCCGCGGCGGGCCGACGGGATGATGTACCAGGCAGCCGGGACGATCTCGGAGGCCGTCAGTCGCGCGACCGGCAATTGAGGCTGACGGCCGCCACGTCAGCCGGGCGCCTGCGCCCCTAGCAGTTCGGGCAGGACGCTTCCGAAGAAGTAGCCGATCACGCCGGCAAATGCGCCCAGCAGCAGGATCTCGATGCCTGAGATCAGCCAGTTGCGCCGGGTCCAGCGGCTCTTGACGATGCCGATGCCAAGCAGCACCACGCCGGTGGCGACCATCGACACGTACGTCGCGCCGCGGCTGACCGGCATCACCAGGTAGGGGAGCAGCGGCACCAGCGATCCGAGCCCGAAGGCGATGCACATGAAGATGGCCCCCTGCAGCGGCGAGCCATGACCGTGCTCGACAGCCAGCCCGAGCTCCTTCTCGACCATCGTCTTGAGCAGGACATCGGGGTGGCGGGCCATGATGCCGGCAACCTCGGTGGCGTCGGGTGCGGGCAGCCCGTCCTCCTCGAGCATGTAGGCGATCTCGGCCTGCGCCTCGCCGGGCCGCTCGGCCACCTCCTCGCGCTCGCCGCTGATCTGCGCGTCGAAGATCTCGCCCTGGCTCTTGCTGCTGGTGTACTCGCCGGCCGCCATGCTGAAGACGCCGGCCAGGGCCGATGCGATCCCGGCCACCAGGATCGGGAATCGGTCGGGCGTCGCGCCGGCCACCGTGCTCACGACGGCCAGCGTACTGACCAGGCCGTCCTGCGCGCCGAAGACGACCTCCCGGATCTCCCCCAGCAGGCCGGCGCGCCGCCGTTCCTCGGCGATGTGCGCTGCCAGCCAGGCGCGGTCGAACTCGTGGGGCGCCAGCTCGGCACGCGCCGCCTCGTCGCTCATCAGCTCCGCAGTCGACGGCTCCATGGATTGATCGTAGCCAAGATCGCCGGACATCGGATGGAACCAGCCGCGGCGCGCTGCGTCTGATGTGCAACAAAGCTGACCGGGAGGTTCACGTCATGCGCCCATTCCCCGCTCGCCTCGCCCCGCGCGCCCGTTGGCTCAGCGCCGTCGCGCTGGTCATGCTCCTGCTCCTCGCCGCGTGCGCCAGCAGCGGTGCCAGCGTCGCTCCCCAGGGGGCTGGCGGCGATGCCGGACGCGACCTGGCAGGCCAACCGGCGCCCGCCGACCAGTACACGAACAAGGATGGCGAGTCGGGTGAGCGACCGTCGTCTGCCCCGGACGCCGACCTTATCGACGCCGAGCGCCACATCATCAAGACCGGCGAGGTGAGCCTCGAAGTGGCCGACATCGGCGTGGCGCTGTCGAAGGTCCGAGCGACGGCGCTGCAGCTCGGCGGCTACGTCGGCGGCTCGCAGGCGGGAACGGTCGACGACCGCGCCACGCTCACCCTGCGGATCCCGGCGGCCCGGTTCGACGACGCGCTGGCCGCGCTCCACGAACTGGATGCCAAGGTGCTGGTCGAGGCGACCCGCGAGGAGGACGTCACCAGCTCGATCGTCGACCTCAAGGCTCGAATCACCAACCTGCAGGCGTCCGAGCAGCAATACCGCGCGCTGCTCGACCGGGCCGAGAAGATCGAGGACATCCTCAGCGTCCAGTCACGACTCGACGATGTCCGCGGTCAGATCGAGCAGCTCAGCGGCCAGCTCAAGTCGATCAGCAACCAGTCCGACCTGGCCACGCTGACCGTCTCGCTGGTGCCGCGCCAGCAGCCGGTGCAGCGGGCCTCATCGGGCTGGGACCCGGGCAAGACCGCGTCGGAGGCGCTGGCCGCCCTGGTCGAGATCGGGCAGGGCCTGGCGTCCGTCGTCATCTGGTTCGCCATCGTCTGGCTGCCGGTGCTGCTCGTGCTGGCCATCATCGCCCTGATCGTGCTGCGCGGATTGTTCGAGGTTCGACGCCGGCTGCCGGCGACACCAGCCGCGCCGAGTGATCCGGCAAGCTGAGATGCCGATGCGCTAGACTGCCCGCGGTCCTTTAAGCCCGGCACTGCGATGCCGGAAAGGAGCGCGAATTGACGCAGACGGTCTCCCAGGTAACCGATACGACGCCAGCCGCCGAAGCGCGGCCGGCGTCGTTCTCTATTCGGGCCGATGCGGTCGCGACCGGGACGGCGCCCCACGTTCCGGCGCTGCTCGCCCTCGAGGGCGGCACCGTGCATCGCGGCCGACTGCGCGCCGCGACGGTCGCGGCGGCCGGCGACCTGATCTTCACCACGGCGGCCAGTGGCTGGGGCGAGATCGTCAGCGACCCGTCCTACGCCGGTCAGATCCTGGTGCTGACTCATCCCATGGCCGGCAACTACCGGATCGATGCGGCCGAGCTGGAGTCGGATCGCGTCCACGTCCGGGCCCTCGTCGTGTCGCGGCTGCTGACTCCGCCCGACGGAGCGGGGATCAGCCTCGAGCAGCTCCTGGCCTCCGCCGGCGTTCCGATCCTCGAAGGCGTCGATACGCGCGCCCTCACCCTCGAGATCCGTCGCGGTGTCCGCCGCCGCGCGGTGATCCGTTCCGCCCCGAGTGACGCGACGCCGTCGCCCGAGGAGCTGCGCGCGGTCGCCGAGGCCGCGGAAAGCCCGACCTGGGAGTCGGTCGACCACGTCGCCGCGGTCGCCGCCCGCGAGCCGCGCCTGGTGCCGCCCTCCGGCAGGCAGTGCGCACGTGGCGTGCTTGTCGACTACGGCGTCAAGCGTTCACTGCTCACCGCCTTCACCGCGCGCGGGCTGGAGCTGACGGTCCTGCCGCCGGACGCGACCGCGGCGGACGTCGCAGCTCGCGATCCGGATCTCATCATCCTTTCGCCAGGCCCGGGCGACCCCTCGCGCATGGCAGCCCAGATCGCCGCCGTCGGCGAGATCGCGGCACGCGCCATCGCCGGCGGACCGCCGGTGCTGGGCATCTGCCTCGGCCATCAGCTGCTGGCGCTCGCCGCCGGTGCGCCGACGCGGCGCCTGGCAGTTGGCCACCACGGCGGCAACCACGCGGTCATCGAGACAGCCACCGGGCGCGTCGACATCGGCGCCCACAACCACGAGATCGCGGTGGTCGAGGATCCCGCCCTCCACGCGGCCGGGTATGTGGTCAGCCACCGCGACCTGAACGACGGCACGGTCGAAGGGCTGCGGCATGTCGGCGGACGGGTCGCATCGGTCCAGTTCCATCCGGAGGGGGCGCCGGGGCCCATCGATGCGGCTCGCGTCTTCGATCTGGCGGTGGAGCGCGCGCGTTCATGAGCCTGCCCCACAAGGTGCTGGTCATCGGCTCAGGGCCGATCCTCATCGGTCAGGCTGCCGAGTTCGATTACGCCGGCGTCCAGGCCTGCCTCGCGCTGCGGGGTGAAGGCATCGACACCATCCTGGTCAACTCGAACCCGGCCACCGTCATGACCGATCCCGATGTCGGCGGGACGGTCCTCATCGGCCCGTTATCGGCGGCGTATCTGACCCGGGTGATCGAGGAGCACCAGCCCGATGCGCTGCTGCCGACGCTTGGGGGCCAGACCGGCCTCAACCTGGCCGTTGCGCTCGACGATGCCGGCGTGCTCCAGCGTCACGGGGTGCGTGTCCTCGGTACGCCGCTGGCGGCCGTGCGTGCGGCGGAGGATCGTGGCGGCTTCCGGGACCTGGTGATGGGCATTGGCGAGCCGGTGCCTGAGAGTGCGGTCATCGAGCGACTGGAAGATGGCATGCGGTTCGTCGAGGCGCTGGCCGCTCCGGTCGTCATCCGGCCGGCGTTCACTCTCGGCGGCGGCGGCGGCGGCTTCGCGCACACCATCGACGAGGCGCACGAGCGAATCGCCATCGGCCTTGCCGCCAGCCCCATCGGCCAGGTGCTCGTCGAGCGCAGCCTGCTCGGCTGGAAGGAGATCGAGTTCGAGGTGCTGCGCGACGCGGCCGACACGGCCATCGCCATCTGCGGCATGGAGAACTTCGACCCCATGGGCGTGCATACCGGCGATTCGATCGTGGTGGCGCCCATCCAGACGCTGCCCGACCCCGTCGTCCAGCGCCTGCGCCGCTGCGCGCTGAAGATCGTGCGCACGCTCAAGCTCGAGGGCGGCTGCAACGTGCAGCTGGCGGTGAGCCCGGACGGCAGCGATTACCGGGTGATCGAAGTCAACCCGCGCGTCAGCCGGTCGAGCGCGCTGGCCAGCAAGGCAACCGGCTACCCGATCGCGCGCATCGCGGCGCTGATCGGCCTCGGCCGGCGGCTGGACCAGATGCCGAACCCGGCCACGGGGGGCAACAGCGCGGCGTTCGAGCCGGCCGTCGACTACGTCGTCGTGAAGCTGCCGCGCTGGCCGTTCGACAAGTTCCCGACCGCGGACCGCAGCCTCGGCGTTCAGATGAAGGCGACCGGCGAGGCGATGGGCATCGACCGCGACTTCGGATCGGCACTGCTCAAGGCGATCCGGTCGCTCGAGCCTCGTGGCCGCGGCTGGCTCTGGGAGGACCCAAGCTGGGCGCTGGAGTACGGACCGCCCGATGATGCGGATGCTTTCCTGGCCGCCTGTGACACGCGCCTGTGGCGGATGGTTGCCCTCCTGCGCCATGGTTGGACAGATGCGGACGAGCTCTCGCGGCGAACCGGCGTGGCGCCGTGGTTCACCGAGCGCCTGGCGGAGCTGATCGAGGCCGAGCGCGCCCTCGTCGGAGAACCACTGCTCGACGCGAAGCGCATCGGCTTCGGCGACGCCGAGATCGCGCGCCTGTCTGGCGTGCCGGCGGTGGCCGTTCGTCGCGCCAGGGTGCGAGCCGGCATCACGCCTGCCTACCGCCGGGTGGACACCTGCGCCGGGGAGTTTCCGGCCGAGACGCCCTACTTCTACAGCTCGTATGCCGCGCCCGAGGTGCCGCCGCCCACCGATCGGCGCAGCGTCATCGTGGTCGGTTCGGGACCGATCCGCATCGGGCAGGGCATCGAGTTCGACTACTGCAGCGTGCGTGCTGCCTGGGCCATCCGCGAGGGCGGGCTTGACGCGGTGGTCGTCAACAACAATCCGGAGACGGTGTCGACCGACTACGACGCCTGCTCGCGGCTCTACTTCGAGCCGCTCGACACCGAGAGCGTGCTGGACGTGATCGACCACGAGCGGGCGTTGACCGGCGAGCCCCCGATCGTGCTGCTCACCTTCGGAGGCCAGACCGCCATCGACCTGGCCCGTGACCTGGCCTACGCCGACGTGCCGATCGCGGGCCTGACGGCCGATGCGATCGAGATCACCGAGGACCGCGAACGATTCGCCTGGCTGCTCGACGAGCTCGGTCTCGACGGTCCCCGCGGCGAGCTGGCTCGCGACGCCGACGAGCTCCGCGCTGCGATCGGTCGGCTGGGCATGCCGGTCATCGTGCGGCCGTCGTGGGTGATCGGCGGGCGCGGGATCGCGGTGCTGCGCCAAGCCGATGACGTGACCGCGCTGCTGCGCACCGAGATCGGCTGGCCGCTGCGCGTCGACGAGCTGGTGGATGGCATCGAGCTCGACGTCGACGCCATCAGTGACGGGACCGACTGGTGCGTTCCGGGCATCCTCGAACAACTCGACGCGCCGGGGATTCACTCCGGCGACAGCGTGGCGGTCCTGCCGCCGCAGCGCCTATCACGCGCCGTGCAGGAGCATGCGGCGAAAGCCGCCGGACGCATCGCGCTGGCGCTCGGCGTGCGCGGCGTGCTCAACGTGCAGATGATCGCGGCGGGGGAGCGGATCGTCGTCATCGAGGCCAATCCGCGCGCCTCGCGCACGGTGCCGATCGTCGCCAAGGCGACGCGACGCGACGTGGTCGCCGCGGCCGTCCGCTGCGCGCTCGGCAGCCGCCTGTCCGAGACGGGCCTCGTCGCCGGCCTGATGCCGGACGGCGAGCTCGTCGCCGTCAAGGCGCCGGTCAGCTCGCTGTGGCGGCTGCCCGGGGTCGACCCGACCGTCGGGCCGGAGATGCGCTCGACGGGGGAAGTGCTGGGATTGGCGACGGCCTACGACGAGGCGCTCGCGCTGGCCCGGGACGCGGTCGCGGCCCACGAACCGGCAGGCCGGAGCGCCAGCTGAGACGCCGCAGCGCCGGGCAACGAGAGAGGGCCGTCGCGGTTCCAGTACGGAGGGTCCTGGAACCACAACGGCCCTCATGAAGACGCCGGTGAGCGAACGCCCGATCGACGGGTGAGGTCTCAAATGTCACCGCTGGCCCGAGCTTCCGTTGGTGACGACCGTCTCCCGAGGGTGTCGACCCGGTCTTTCTGTCCACTCTGCGTCTACGCGCCGCCGATGTAGCAGGTTGCGTGCCAGTCCGTCGGAGCTGATCAGCGCCGGCGCCGCCGGTTGGTGGACGTGGTGGGCTGCGCCATCCGGCGACGCAGGTAGCCGCCGTAGAAGCCGGAGATGACGCCGATCCCAAGCTGGAAGAGGCCGTTCACCAGCACGAACGAGATGAGATTTCCGGCATCGAACACCTCGCCGTCGTTGGTCGGGATGCGCCACAGGCTGATCAGCAGGTAGACGACGTACAGCAGGTACCCGACGAGGGCGGCCGCGAGCCCGAAGGCCCATGGCCGCTGCCAGCCGAGCCAGCCCGCGGCGATGAGGGCGACGAAGGTCAGCATCGAGGCCACGATGCCGATCAGATTCTGTGGAAACGCCTGCCAGGCAAGATAGGCAACGGCGAACAGGACGCCCATCGCGATCCAGGCCAGCGGATTTCGGGTGAGCAGGTACAGCGTCGTCACCACCGGCCGCATCGGTCCGTCATAGTCAAATCCGGCAAGCGGATCGGAGCGTCCCTGCAACGGCGGCGCAGCCGGGAAGATGCGCTCCAGGAACGATGGCTCGGACGCCGACTCGGTCCGAGGCGCGTCGTCGGCGCTCTGCTCTTCGGGCTCGAGCCCCTGGTTCATGCGTCGCGCGCGCCGACGGGCGTCCGCCCGCGAAATCTCGCGTCGGGATGGGTTCGACATGGGCGGCGATTGTACGCGACGGGGACGACTGGCCCGCGACCCGGACCGATAAGCGGACAGTAAGCGGACGGTAAGGGCTCATCGGGCATCCTGTCGCAGCTGCCGCCTCCGCCAGTGAGGTGTGCCGTGTCCGTCCTGCGTCTCCGTCGTGCCCGTCCGCTCGAAGCAATTCCGATCCTCGCATGCGCCGCCCTGGCGCTGACCGGTCTGGGTCCGGCGCGTGGCTTCATGCTGTCGTCGGGCAGCTCCACGCCGAGCGAGGCAGCGTCGGCCCATCTGGTGGTCAGCGAAGTGCTGACCGGCGCGACCAGCGCATCGGACGAGTTCATCGAGCTCTTCAACCCGGCTTCGGGTTCACTGCCGTTGGAAGGGCTCGAGCTGGTCTACGTCACCGCCAGCGGCGGAACGATCACTCGCAAGGCGGCCTGGGCTGCCGGTGCGCCTGAGCTGCGGTCCGGGGCGCACCTGCTGATCGCCAACGAAGCCGGCATCTACGCCGGCATCGCCGACGCCACCTATTCGGGGGGCCTGGCAGGCACCGGTGGCAGCGTCGCGGTCCGCATCCAGGGCGCCAGCAGCGCGGTCGATGCGGTCGGCTGGGGGACCGCGACCAGCACCTGGCTCGAGGGAACGCCCGCTCCCGCCGTCCCTGCCGGTACGAGTCTGGAGCGTCTCCTCGGCGGCGGAGACGGGTCGTTCCAGGACACCGATGACAACCTCGTCGACTTCGTCGCCCGTGCGGTGCCGGACCCGCAGAACAGCGCATCGGCGCCCATCCCGCCGCCCACGCCGAACCCGACCCCGACGCCGAGCGAATCGCCGACCGCGACGTCCACGCCTACGCCTTCGCCGACTGGCACGCCGGTGCCCACATCGCCGCCCTCGCCGATACCGACCGCGACCCCCACGCCGGCGCCGCCGAGTCCGACGCCGAGTCCCACCGCCACGCCGCAACCAGTCATCTCGATTGCCGAGGCTCGCGGCCTGCCGGATGGGACCGTCGTCACCGTCGCTGGCATCACCCTCAGCGATTCGGCCTTCAGCGACGGCGGGGGATACCTGACCGATGCGACCGGCGGCCTCGCCGTCATGGTTTCGGACGGCAGCTTCGGCCGCGCCCGTCAGCTGGTGGTCAGCGGCGAGCTGGACACGCGCTACCAGCAACGGACGCTGCGCGCCATCGCGGCGCAGGTCACCGATCTGGGGCCTGCGGGCGAGCCCCTGCCGCTTGGCGTTCAGACGGCTTCGGTCAACGAGGGCGTCGAGTCGACCCTCGTCCAGATCGGCGGCACGGTCGTCTCATCGGCGACGACGCTCTCCTCAGGAGTCGCCTACGACGTCGACGATGGCTCCGGCCCGGTGCGCGTCCTGATCGGGTCGGCGACCGGCATCGACCTGACCGAGTGGCAGCGCGACGCGAACGTCACCGTCATCGGCGTGGTGGGTCAGCGCGACGCGAGCGGTACCGGTACCACCGGCTATCGGGTTCAGCCTCGCGATGTGGCTGACGTGGAGATCGCGGCTCCTGTGCCGTCGCCGACGCCGGCGCCCACCAGCACGCCTTCGCCAGCCCCATCCGCCACACCCACGCCCACGCCGGGCACCGACCCCGGCGTCATCTCGATCGCCGAGGCCCGGAATGCCGCCGTCGGCACGTGGGTACGCGTGCGCGGCGTCGTGACGCTGGGAACCGGGTTGATCGATCCGCCCAGTGCCGTCATCCAGGACTCCAGCGGCGCCATCCTGCTGCGAGTCGGCGACGAGTTCGGTGCCCTGCGGCGCGGCGAGCAGGTGGAGGTCAACGGCCGGCGTTCCACGCGCAGCGGGATGCTCAGCATCCAGCTGACCGAGATGCCGCGCCAGCTCGGCGCCAAGGCCGAGCCCGGTCCGGCGCGCCGTGGCACCGGCGAGGTTGGCGAGGATCTGGAGGCGCAGCTGGTGATCGCCCGCGGCGCCGTGACGGCCGCACCACTGCGTTCTTCGGCCGGAAACGTCTTCTTCACCATCGACGACGGCAGCGGCGAGCTTCGGGTCGCCGTGGCGGCGGCGGCCGACATCGAGGTTGGCGTCGTTCTCCGAGGATCCTGGGTCGAGATCCGCGGGGTGCTGGGGCAGGAGACGACCGGCAGCCAGCCGCAGCGCGGCTATCGCCTGTGGCCGCGGGCGAGCGATGACATCGACCTCATCACCGCGCCCGACGGCACGCCAGGGCCAGTGCCATCCTCATCGGCGGGACCGGGGCTGACGCCTTCGGGGCGCACCCTCCCGATCGGCGCCGTGGCCCGCGGTCTCGGCCCCGATACGGCAACGACGACGGCGCCGAACGCCGTCCCGACGACCGGCGCCGGCGATGGTGGCGCCGGCCAGTCTCCGGCGCCAGCCGGCGTTGCGCTCGAGGTGACGAGCGGCCCCGAGTCGACTCCTCCGGGAGACCGCCTGCCGGCTCTTGCCGTCCTGCTGATGGCGCTGGCGGCGTTGGGCGGCGTGGCGTTCATGGGCTGGCACGACGGCACCTTCACACGTCTGCTGAATGCGCTGCGGACGCGCCCTGATGGGAGCTCGACAGCCGGCGCAGCGGTGAGGCTGGACCCTCCTTCCCAGCCGCAGCTGGCCACCGTCGAGGGCATGCCCCGGCTGAGCGTGATCCGCGTTCCGCACGAGCCCGGTGCACCGTGAGCGTGAACGGCCTGAATTCACGCTCCGCGCCGCGTATACTCCCGCCGGTCTGAGCACGGATCGCAACGAGCGGTCCGCATCGAACCCGGCGAAGTGAGGACGCGTGGCTTGACCCAGCTCCCCGACGGCCTCTCCCGAGCCGATGCGCCGCGCAGCGGGGCTCGGCAGTACCACGTGGGCCTCGAGCGCGGGGAGCTGGCCGAGCACATCCTGCTGGTCGGCGACCCGGGGCGGGTGGCCAAGGTGGCCGGTCGCTTCGACGAGGTGTCGCTCGAGCGCAGCAGCCGCGAGATCACGACGGCCACAGGCACGTATCGCGGCATGGCGCTGAGCGTGATGTCGACCGGGATGGGCACCGACAACGTCGAGATCGTGCTCGCCGAGGTCCTCGAGATCACCGATCGGCCAACGTTCATCCGGGTGGGCTCCTCGGGAGCGCTTCAGCCCGACATCGCGCTGGGCGACCTCGTCATCTCCACCGGCGCGGTCCGGCTCGAGAACACGACCGCCTTCTACGTGCGTGATGGCTACCCGGCCATCGCCCATCGGGACGTGGTCTGGGCACTCGAAGCGGCCTGCCGGGACCTGGGCTTCACGTATCACATCGGGCTCACCGCGACCGCCAGCGGGTTCTTCGCTCCGCAGGGGCGACAGATGCGCACGCTCCCGGTTCGCTATCCTGAGCTCGCGGAGGAGCTGCGGCGCGAGCGCGTCGCTAACCTCGAAATGGAATCGTCGGCCCTGTTCATCCTCGCCGGGTTGGCGGGGCTTCGCTCGGGAACGGTCTGCGCCGCCTACGCGCAGCGCACCGACGGCACGTTCCTCGAAGGCGCGGCAAAGGAGGCCGCGGAGGCACGTTGTATCGATGCCGGACTGGCCGGCATCCACCTGCTCTGGACGATCGATCAGGCCGATACCGGCGACGCGCACGCGCGTTGGGCATCGCTGGTCGGCGGACGAGGCGGGTGACCAGCAAGCCGGCATCCGTGAGCCGGTAGAAGGAGGCTACTGACCGATGGCGACCGAAGCCTATTGCGTGAAGTGCAAGGCAAAGCGCGAGATGAAGAACGAGAACAAGATCACGATGAAGAACGGCAAGCCGGCCACCGAGGGCCAGTGCCCGGTGTGCGGCACCAAGATGTTCAAGATCGGCGGCTGATCGCCGCTCGTTCATCTCGCACCGGCCGCCCGGCGCGCGTTCCGCGGGACATCCCCGGGGGCGTGGTCCGGGCGGCCGTTCGCATCCGGCACGGCTAGAATGGCCGCGTGGTGGAGGCAGCCGGCCAGGCGGTCCTGGCGATCGACCTCGGCGGCACCCAGATCCGCGCCGCACACATCAGTCCCGATCTGACACTCTCCTGCCGGCGGGCCGTGCCGACCGCCGACGAGGAGGGGGTCGACGCGGTCGTCGACCGCATCTGCGACCTCGCCAGCGACGTGCGCCACCAGGCGGCGGCCAGCGGCCTTCCGGCGCCGGCAGGCATCGGCATCTCATCGCCGGGCCCGCTCGACCAGCGCCGCGGCATCGTCGTGGCCCCGCCCAACCTGAGCGGCTGGCACGACGTGCCGCTCGCCGACCGCGTCGAGGCGGCCACCGGCCTGCGGACCTTCCTGGAGCGGGACACGAACGTGGCGATCGTCACCGAACGCCGCTACGGTGCTGCCCGCGGAAGCCGGGACGCCGTGTACGTGACGGTGTCGACCGGCATCGGCGGCGGGGTGGTGGTCGATGGGCACGAGCTGATCGGCGTGGACGGGACCGCCGGCGAGGTGGGCCACATCACGGTCGACCTCGACGGGCCGCTGTGCGGCGACGGCCAGCCCGGCCATGCCGAGGCCATCGGATCAGGGACGGCGATCGCCCGTGAGGGACGTGCGCTCGTGGAGCGCGACCCGTCATCGACGCTCGCGGCCCTTGCCCGGGATGCGGAGGAGGTCGATGCGGCGCTCGTCTCGCGCGCCGCTGATGCCGGTGACGAAGCGGCGCGCGCCATCCTCGACCAGGCATGGATCGCCATCGGCGCCATGGCAGCCAGCATCGTCAACCTGCTCAATCCGGAAGTCATCGTCTTCGGCGGCAGTATCAGCGTGCATCGGCCCGACATGCTCGAGGCGGTGCGGCGCGAGGTGTCACGTCGCGCCTTTCCGATCCCGGCACGTCGCGTGCGACTCGAGCGTGCGCAGCACTCAGACGACGTTTCGCTGCTCGGTTGGCTGCCGCTGCTCAATGAACGTATCGCCGACCCGGCCTTCGACCGGGTCGCCGCGCCCAAGCTGGAGGAGACCTGAGTGACGACCCGCATCGGCATCAACGGCTTCGGCCGTATCGGTCGACAGACCCTCAAAGCCATCCTGGAGCGCCACCCGAAGGAGCTCGAGGTGGTCGGCATCAACGACCTGGCACCGACCGCCACCAACGCGCACCTGTTCAAGTACGACTCCACCTACGGGCGCTACCAGGGCGACGTCACGGCCGGCGAGGGCGAGATCGTGATCGACGGCCACCGTATCCGGGCCAGCAGCGAGAAGGATCCCGCCGCGCTGCCCTGGAAGGAGCTGGGCGTCGATATCGTGGTCGAGTCGACCGGCATCTTCACCGATGCGACCAGGGCCCGCGCACACCTGGATGCCGGCGCCCGCAAGGTCATCATCAGCGCGCCGGCCAAGAACGAGGACGTCACCATCGTCCTCGGCGTCAACCAGGACGCCTACGACCCGGCCAGGCACGACATCGTCAGCAACGCCTCGTGCACCACCAACGGGCTGGCGCTGCCGGCCAAGGTCGTATTCGACAGCTTCGGGATCGAGCATGGGCTGATGACGACCGTGCACAGCTACACCAACGATCAGAACGTGCTCGACGTCTTTCACAAGGACCTGCGCCGTGCCCGCTCGGCCGGGCAGAACATCATCCCGACCACCACCGGTGCTGCCAAGGCGCTGGCGCTCGTCATCCCCGAGCTGAAGGGCCGATTCGACGGGTTCGCGCTGCGCGTGCCGACCCCCACGGTGAGCATCATCGACTTCGTGGCGGTGACGTCCAAGCCGGTGACCGCGGAGAGCGCCAATCGGGCCCTGCTCGCGGCTGCCGAAGGACCGATGAACGGCCTGCTCGGCTACACCGAGGAAGAGCTGGTCAGCAGCGACTTCCGGGGCGACGCGCGCAGCTCGATCGTCGACGCCCGCTCCACCATGGTCGCCGGCGACAACCTGCTCAAGGTCGTGGCCTGGTACGACAACGAATGGGGGTACAGCTGCCGGGTCGCGGACCTGGCGGCGTTCATGGCCGAGCGGCTGTAGATTTCGATGGACAAGAAGACCGTTCGCGATGTCGACGTCACCGGCAAGCGCGTCTTCGTGCGCGCGGATCTCAACGTCCCGCTCGACGACGGACGCATCACCGACGACACCCGCATTCGCGCCAGCCTGCCGACCATCGTCTACCTCCTGGAGCGCGGCGCGAGTGTCGTGCTGGCCAGCCATCTCGGCCGGCCGAAGGGCAAGGTCAACGACGCGCTGCGGCTCAAGCCGGTCGCGGACCGGCTGTCGCAGCTGCTCGGCCGGCCGGTGCGCATGACGGGCGACGCGCTGGGTCCCGGCGTGCAGGTGGCCGTCGACAAGCTGCGGCCGGGCGACCTGCTGATGCTGGAGAACCTGCGCTTCCACGCCGAAGAGGAGGCAAACGGCGAAGAGTTCTCCAAGTCGCTGGCCGGGCTGGCCGATGTCTACGTGGACGACGCTTTCGGATCAGCGCACCGCGCGCACGCCAGCACCGAGGGGATCACTCATTTCCTGCCGAGCGTGGCCGGGCTGCTGATGGAGCGCGAGGTCGACGCCCTGTCGCGCCTGCTCGAGCGCCCGCCGAAGCCGTTTCACGCCATCATCGGCGGCGCGAAGGTCACCGGTAAGCTCGAGGTGCTCGAGGCCCTGCTGTCGCGCTGCCAGGCCATCCTGGTGGGCGGCGGTATGGCCAACACCTTCCTCGCCGCGAAAGGGCATGCGCTGGGGAAGAGCCTGGTCGAGACGGATCAGATCGACAACGCGCAGCGGATCATGAGCGAGGCGAGGCGCAAGCGGGTCCGATTCATGGTCCCGACCGACGTCGTGATCGCCCCACAGATCCACTACCGCGCCCAGACGCAGGTAGTGGGCATCGACGCCGTTCCCAAGGAGATGATGGTGGTCGACATCGGTCCGCACACGATCACGGCCTACACCGACCACCTGGCCAAGGCG
This sequence comes from Steroidobacteraceae bacterium, assembly GCA_025935615.1. Lineage (GTDB taxonomy): Bacteria > Chloroflexota > Limnocylindria > QHBO01 > QHBO01 > JAICUY01. The sequence continues at coordinate 10,491 of JAICUY010000013.1, read as the reverse complement.
AAGACCGTCTTCTGGAACGGACCGATGGGCGTGTTCGAGGTCAAGCAGTTCGCGGAGGGCACCAATGCGATCGCCCGCTTCCTGGCGGACCAGACCGCGAAGGGCGGGATCACGGTCGTGGGCGGCGGCGATTCGGTCGCAGCCGTCGAACAGCTCGGCGTCGCCGACAGGATGACTCACGTCTCGACCGGGGGTGGCGCATCGCTCGAGTTCCTGGAGGGCAAGACGCTTCCGGGGATCGCCGCGCTCGACGACTGCCAGGCGGCTGCATGAGCACCCTGATCGAAGACGTCATCGGGCGCGAGATGCTCGACTCGCGCGGCAACCCGACCATCGAGGTCGACGTCTTCCTTGACGGCGGCGCGGTCGGAACGGCGATGGTGCCGTCCGGCGCCTCGACCGGGGCACACGAGGCGGTCGAGCTGCGCGACGGCGATCGCGATCGCTACGGCGGCAAGGGCGTGCTGCAGGCGGTGCGCAATGTGAACGACGTGCTGCGCCCCGAGCTGCTGGGGACGGACGCGACCGACCAGGTGAGCCTGGATCGGCTGCTCATCGACCTGGACGGCACTGACAATAAGTCGAAGCTCGGCGCCAACGCCCTGCTGGGCGTGTCGATCGCCGCCGCCCACGCCGCCGCCGAAGCGGTCGAGCTGCCGCTGTTCCGCTACCTGGGCGGGGTCGGGGCGCGCGTGCTGCCGGTGCCGATGGTCAACATCCTCAACGGGGGCAAGCACGCCATCGACTCCACCGACTTCCAGGAGTTCATGATCGTGCCGCTCGGCGCGCCGTCGTTCCGCGAGGCGGTGCGCTGGGCCTCCGAGACGTTCCACGCACTCGGGTCCCTGCTCCACGAGCGCGGCTTCGCGACCACCGTCGGCGACGAGGGCGGCTACGCGCCGAGCCTGGGCAGCAACGAGGATGCGATCGCCGCGGTGGTCGAGGCCATCGGCCGCGCCGGCTACCAGCCAGGCGACCAGATCGCGATCGCGCTCGACCCGGCCGCGACCGAGCTGTACGACGACGGTGCCTACCGGCTGGCGCGCGAGGGTCGCACGCTGTCGAGCGACGAGATGGTCGACTTCTGGGCCGACTGGGTGGAGCGCTACCCGATCATATCGATCGAGGACGGGCTCGCCGAGGACGACTGGGACGGCTGGCGCGCGCTGACCGAGCGGCTGGGCAGCCGCATCCAGCTCGTCGGCGATGACCTGTTCGTGACCAACACCAATCGCCTGGCGCGCGGCATCGCCGAGGGCAGCGCGAATTCGATCCTGATCAAGCTCAATCAGATCGGGACGCTGACCGAGACCATCGAGGCCGTCGAGCTGGCGCAGCGGGCCGGCTGGACCGCGGTCATCAGCCACCGCTCGGGCGAGACCGAGGACACCACCATCGGCGATTTGGCGGTGGCGCTGGGCACCGGTCAGATCAAGACCGGATCGATGTCACGCGGCGAACGGACGGCGAAGTACAACCGCCTGTTGCGCATTGAGGAAGAGCTGGGGGATGCGGCCACCTATGCGGGTGAGCGCGCCTTTGCCGGAAAGCGCTGACTTCCTAGCCCTCGGAGATGTCGTCCTCGCTCGTCTTCTTGCGGCGTCGCGCGGCGGCCGATTCGCGCGAGGCGCGGGTGACCGCGACCTTGGCCTTACCGGCTGCGGTGCGCGGCCGATCGGCGGCCTTTCCGGCAGCCGCCTTGGACGCCTTGGCAGCGGCGACCTTCTTGCGTTGCGCGGTCTTGCTGGCAGTGGTGCGCTTGCGGGCGGTGCCGGCCGCTGCACCGGCGGCGGCTGTCTGCTGATCGTCGAGCAGGTGCGCGGCGTTGACCTTCGCCATCAGCCGGCTCTTGCGACGCGCAGCGTTGTTGGGATGGATGATCCCCTTCTCGGCAGCCTTGTCGAGCGCGCTGATGGCGGCGGCAACCGCCTCGGGGCCATCGCCCTCCCGCCGGCCGAGCGCGATGTTCGCCGCGCCCTGAACGAGGGTGCGGGTCGCGCTGCGCGTGCGCTGGTTGACGGCGTGCCGGCGCACGGCCTGGCGCACGCGCTTGAGAGCCTGGGGCGTGCGTGCGCCCTTCCAGATGCGAGCCTTTCTTGCCACGTGACTCCTCGACCAAGGGGACATGAAAATCGCGCCTCGCGGGAGGCGCAGGCTCGAAAGTATAGCACCCGCCGCCAATCGGCCCAAGTCAGGTTCTACTCGACAGATGACGGCTCAGCGGCGATACTGCGCGCGGCGATCCGGGCCGCCCTCCGTTTCGCTGCAACCTTCAGTCAGTGCCACACGTCGGTTATCGGATGACGACCACCGCCCTCAGTCGCTCACGCTTCCCGAGCAGCCCATCGCCGCGCTGGCGTGCCGCGCTGCTCGCCTTCTCGCTCACCCTGCTGCTCGGGGTGCTGGTGCTGGCCGGTGCGTCGCTGGGCGTCGCGCTCGGCAACGAGTCCAAGGTCATGCCCCATGTCACCGTCGCCGGCATCGAGCTCGGTGGTCTGGATCGGGCGGCCGCCGCCGACCGGCTCCGCTCATCCCTTCCCTCGCTGAGCAGCGGCTCGCTCACGGTCGAGGTCGACGGCAAAGCGACCGCGATCGGATACGAGCGCCTGGGACGCGGCTACGACACCGACACCATGCTCGACGCGGCATTCGGTGTCGCGCGCGACGGCAGCCCGCTGAGCGACGGAATTGCGCGCCTCCGCGCCCTGTTCAACGGAACCCAGGTGCCGGTGGCCGTGCACGCGTACGACGACACTGCCCTCGAGGCCTTCGTCTCCGACGTGAGCCGCAGCATCGCGCGCGAATCGGTCGACGCCAGCGTCGCGCTCGACGACGGGTCGTTCATCGTGACCCCGGCGCATGACGGCGCGACCCTTGATGCGGTGACGCTGCGGACGAGGCTGGCTGCCCTCCTGGCGACCTCGGACGCGGCCAACGCGCGGATCAGCGTCGCCAGCATCTCGATCCCGGCAGCGGTCGGCACCGCCGAGGCGGAAGCGGCGGCGACGGCCGCCAACGAGGTTGCGGCCCGAAGGCTGAAGCTCACCGACGGCCATGCTGGGACGGTGGCCGCCCTCCGCCCGCGCCAGCTTGCGGGCCTCGTGACCTTCGAGACGACCGACGACGGCTACCGGGCCACGATCGACAGCGCGGCGGCACGCCACCTCCTCAAGAAGCTCGCCCCCGATCTGGCCGTCGCTCCTCGCAACGCGACCTTCGCCTGGGGCGCCACCGGGATCACCGGTGTCAATCCGGCGGTTGACGGTCGTGAGCTCGACCTTGCCGCCTCGACCGATACGGTCGTCGAGGCGCTCGAGGCGCGCGCCGCTGGAGCGACCTCGCCGGGCGCCAAGCTGGACTTCAGTGTCACGCCCGCGCCGCTCACCACCGCCGAAGCCAGGGCCGCCGCGCCGAAGATGCGGCGGCTCGGGACGTGGACGACGCACTACGTCCCCGGCGAGAACAACTACTGGGGCGCCAACATCAGCATCCCGGCCCGCGACCTCGATGGCTACGTCGTGGCGCCGGGTCAGTGGTTCAGCTTCTGGAACGGGATCGGTCCCGTCAGCACAGCTCGCGGATACGGGTACGGCGGCGTGATCATCAACGGCCGCAGCTACCAGACCGGCGCGCTGGCCGGCGGGATCTGCTCCACCTCGACGACGCTCTTCAACGCGGCCATGCGCAGCGGCCTCGAGATCGGCGAGCGGACCAACCACTCCTACTACATCGATCGCTACCCGGTCGGCCTGGACGCCACCGTCCTGCGGACCGATACGTCGGTCACCGACATGACGTTCCGCAACGACACGCAGCACCCGATCGTGATCCGCTCCTACACCGGAACCGGCTTCGTGCGCTTCGACGTGTGGGGCGTTCCGGACGGCCGAACGGTGAGCCTGTCCGCGCCGGTCACCTCCAACCACGTCGCGGCCGGCAGCACGGTCGTCGTGAACCGCAGCCTGAAGCCGGGCACCTCACGCGTCGTCGAGGGGGCGCACGACGGCTTCAACGCTGTCGTCAGCCGGACGGTCCGTGATGCAGCGGGCAATGTGATCCACGCCGACGTGTGGCGCAGCTTCTACCACGTCGTCAACTCGGTTACCGAGGTCGGACCCAAGCGCTGACGGCCGGGGCTCAGTCCAGCGCGCGCAATATCGTCAGCAGCTCGTCCACCATGCCGCCCGCGTGGCGGTAGGCGTCGAGCTCGGTGATCGACGGCACCGGGCCGTCCAGGCGGGGTCGGTCCAGGCCGAAGGATCCGGAATGCCGCGAATGGTATCGGTCTTCGATAGACTCGCGGCGGTGATCCCGCAGGAGCGTATCCGCAACTTCAGCATCGTCGCGCACATCGACCATGGCAAGTCGACGCTCGCCGACCGGCTGCTCGAGGCGACCCATACCATCGATCCGCGCCAGATGACGAGCCAGGTTCTCGACACCATGGACCTCGAGCGCGAGAAGGGGATCACCATCAAGGCCCGCGCCGTGCGGCTCCACTTCGACGCCGACGACGGCCAGACCTACGCCCTCAACCTGATCGATACGCCGGGCCATGTCGACTTCAGTTACGAGGTGAGCCGCTCGCTACAGGCCTGCGAGGGCGCGATCCTGGTCGTCGATGCCAGCCAGGGGATCGAGGCTCAGACGCTGGCCAACGTCCATCTCGCCATGGATCAGAACCTCGTCATCATCCCCGTCCTCAACAAGATCGACCTGCCCAGCGCCGATCCGGACGCGGTGGTGGCCGAGCTGGAGGAGACGCTGGCCATCCCGCGCGAGGAGGTGATCCTTGCCTCGGCAAAGGATGGGACCGGCGTGGGACAGATTCTCGAGGCGATCGTGCAGCGCGTTCCCGCGCCCCACGGCGAGGCGGAGCAGCGGCTGCAGGCGCTCGTCTTCGACAGCCACTACGACCCGTACAAGGGGGTGGTGGCCTACGTGCGCGTCGCCAACGGCACGCTGCACGACCACGAGCGGATCCGGTTCATGGCCACCGGCGCCGAGAGCGAGATCCTCGAGCTGGGCTATTTCCGGCCGGGGCCTGTCGCGACCAAGCGACTCACCGCCGGCGAGGTCGGCTACGTAGCCAGCGGGCTGAAGAGCATCGCGGAGGCTCGCGTCGGCGACACGCTGACCAGCGTGCAGCGCCCGGCGGCCGAACCGCTGCCCGGATACAACGAGGCGCTGCCGCTCGTCTTCGCCGGGATCTACCCCATGCGAGGTGACGACTACCCGCTGCTGCGCGACGCGCTCGAACGCCTCCACCTCAACGACGCCAGCTTCGTGTACCAGCCGGAGTCGAGCGTCGCACTCGGCTTCGGGTTCCGCTGCGGCTTTCTGGGGCTGCTGCACATGGAGATCGTCCAGGAGCGGCTCGAGCGCGAATTCGCGCTCGATCTGATCGCCGGTGCGCCGAGCGTCGAGTACCGGGTCAAGCTCATCCACGGGAACGAGGAGGTCGTGGTCGACAACCCGGCCCAGATGCCGGACCCCGGCGAGATCGAGCAGATCAGCGAGCCGTGGGTCAGCGCGCAGGTGATCACCCCGAGCGACTACATCGGCCCGATCATGGAGCTCGCCACCGGGCGGCGCGGCGAGTTCGACAACATGGAGTACCTCGATCCGCAACGCGTCAACATGCACTTCGAGATGCCGCTGGCCGAGCTCATCGTCGACTTCTACGACCAGCTCAAGAGCCGGTCGTCGGGCTATGCCAGCCTCGACTACGCCTACCGGGGCTATCGGCCCGGCGACCTCGTCAAGCTCGACGTGCTCGTCAACGGCGATCCGGTGGACGCCCTGTCGCTGATCGTGCACCGGTCCCAGGCCTACCGCACCGGCAAGGCGCTGGTCGAGAAGCTGAAGGAGCTGATTCCGCGACAGATGTTCGAAGTGCCGGTCCAGGCCGCCATCGGCTCCCATATCATCAGCCGCGAGACGATTCGCGCCATGCGCAAGAACGTGCTCTCCAAGTGCTACGGGGGGGACATCACCCGGAAGCGGAAGCTCCTCGAGAAGCAGAAGGAGGGGAAGCAGCGGATGAAGCGCATCGGCTCGGTCGAGATCCCGCAGGAGGCGTTTCTCGCCGTCCTGCGCGTCAACGAGAGCGGCTCGTGAGCCTGTTCGATTCGCTGAGCGTCGCCATCGCCCTGGGGCTCACCCTGTTCCTGGTGCTGTTGCGCTTCGACTCGGAGCGGATCATGCGCTCCGACTACTTCCGCTATCGCACGCCATGGCTCGGACCGGTCAGTTACTACGCCCTGGTCATCGCCTTCGCGATCGGCATCGCGCTGATCCTGCCCTCCGGTCGCGCGCAGCTGTTCCTGACCGGTGGGGACCCGCAGACCTCGTTCAACGTGATGCTGCTGTTCGTGGTCGTGGCGCTGATCAACGGCGCGGCGCTCGCCTTCCTGCGCTTCGGTGGCATTCTGCCGCTGCCATCCCAGCTGCTGCCCGAGCGGGTGGTGGGTGCGGCGGCCAATGCTATCGCCGAGGAGCTCCAGTTCCGCTCGATCGTGCTCGGCATGCTGCTCTTCGCCGGGGTTCCGACCGGGATCGCGCTGGTGGTGCAGGCACTGGTCTACGGGCTGGCGCACCGTCGCCTGTGGCAGGAGCGCGACTGGTACTTCCTGGCAGGCTCGGTGATCCTCGGCTACGCGGGTGGACTCGCGACCGTGACGACCGGCTCGGTGATCCCGGCCATCGTCGGCCACTTCGCGGTCACCATGGCCTTCTTCGCGTTCGCCGGCGCCAGGCTCCGCCAGCGACCGATTTAGGACCGATGCAGTGGTTGCCGACTGACCGGACTGCTTGGCCGGCTGAAGCAACAGCCTGCGCAGCCCGGCCAGCCGCCTCCACTGGATTTCTCGATGAGCACTGAGCGGCGTCCTCCTCGGCCCCATCACCTGTACGTGCACGTGCCGTTCTGCCGATTGGTGTGTGCCTACTGCGATTTCGTCACCGTCGGTGGCCGGGCGGCGGAGATCCCGCGCTACGTCGATGCGCTGCTTGCCGAGCTGGCACTGCGACCGGTCGTGGGACAGTTGCGGACCATCTATTTCGGTGGCGGCACGCCCTCGCTGCTTCCGACGCAGAGCATCGGCCGGCTGATCGACGCGGCCGCTTCGGCGTGGGGCGGGCGGCCCGTAGAATCGACGGTCGAGGCCAACCCCGGGACCCGCGAGCGTCCCGACTGGGCTGGTCTGCGCGCCGCCGGCGTGACCCGCCTGTCGCTCGGCATCCAATCGCTCGCCGATGTGCAGCTGCGAGCCCTCGCCCGGGGCCACACCGCCGCCGAAGCGCTCGATGCCTACCGCGCTGCGCGCGCCGCCGGTTTCGACAACGTGTCGATCGATCTGATCTACGGCATCCCGGGACAGTCGCTCGACGACTGGCGGACGACGTTGCGCGCCGCGATCGGGCTCGCGCCGGACCACCTCTCGCTGTACGGCCTGCAGCTCGTCCTGGCGCCGGACGAATGGGCCGCGCCGCCGCGCCCCGGCGCGCTGCGCTGGCGGCGCCGAATGGCAGCTCGTCAGGACGAGGACCTGGCTGCCGCGCAGTACGGCACGGCGGAGGAGCTGCTGGACCGGGCCGGCTACCGGCACTATGAACTGAGCTCGTGGGCGGTTCCGGGACGGGAGTCGCTGCACAACGCGGCGTACTGGAGCCGTGCCCCGTACACCGGCATCGGTGCCGGCGCCCACTCGTACGACGGGAACACCCGCTCGTGGAACGAGCGCGATCTCGACCGGTACCTCGAGGCGGTCGAAAATGGGACGCTTCCGCTCGGCGGGCGCGAGTCAGCGGACGAGCCGACGCGCGCATTCGAGGCCATGGCGCTTGGCCTGCGAACCGTCGCGGGCGTGGAGCGCGCCGCCTTTCACGCGGAATTCGGCATCGATCCAGTCGGACGCTGGGGGACGGAGCTCGACGCAGCGGAACGCCAGGGGCTGCTGGCGATCGATGACGTCGCCGTTCGCCTCACCCCGCGCGGACGGTTACTGGCCAACGAGGTGCTCGCCGAGCTGCTGCCCGCGGCGCGTTGACATCGGTCTTGGCGGCTGCCTACCATAGTCGCAACCCGATTGGCACTCTCGACCTTAGAGTGCTAACGCATTCACGGAGATCGACGGCGCAACCTGATGGTCGGTGAACCACGACACCTGAACGAACGCGGCACGTCCCGCCCGGCGCTCGAGCTGTCGGAGCGGCAGCGGACCGTGCTGCGCGCCGTGGTGGAGGATTACGTCACCACCGCGCTGCCGGTCGGCTCCAAGGCCCTGGTGGATCGGTTCGGCCTGGGTGTGTCATCGGCGACGGTTCGCAGCGCCATGGCCGAGCTCGAGGCACTCGGTCTGCTGACGCATCCCCACACGTCCGCCGGACGGGTGCCGTCCGACCTCGGCTACCGGCTGTACGTCGAGTCGCTCATGCACGAATCGGTGCTCGACCGTGCCGACCAGCTCACCATCCGCCACCAGTTCGCCCAGGTGCAGCTCACGACCAACGAGTGGCTGCGGCTGGCGGCCTCGATCCTGGCGGCGAACACGCGCTCCGCATCGGTCGTCACACCGGCGCGCTCACGCCGCGCGCGCTTCGGGCACGTCCAGCTCGTCGAGCTGGCTGATCGCAGCCGGCTGGCGGTTCTGGTGCTGGCCGATGGCAACGTTGTGCAACGCCGCCTGGACTCCGCGTTGCTCGAGCGCAGTGACCCGTCGACGAGCATCGATCAGGCGCACCTCGACGAGGCAGCCGCGATCTTGAATCGCGAGCTGACCGGTGCATCGGCGCCGCAGGTTCGGCGCCGAGCGGCCAAGCTGCCGCAGCTGACGGCGCATGTCGCCGAGATTGCCGCTCAGGTGCTGGAGGAGGCCGACGGCGCGATCATCGAGGAGGTCTTCACCGACGGCATCGTCAATGTGCTGGAGCAGCCCGAGTTCGCCGAGGGCGCCAAGCTGCGGGGCATCCTGGAGGTGCTGCGGCGCAGCGACTTCCTGGAGCAGCTTGTTCCGGTGCTCGCGCGACGCGGTGGGGTGCATGTGATCATCGGGCACGAAAACGCCAACGACGCGATGCACGACGTCAGCCTGGTCTTCGCGCCGTACGGTGCCCCGGGCCGGGCACTCGGATTGCTGGGTGTACTTGGCCCGACCCGGATGCCCTATCCGCGCGCCATCCCGACGGTGCGGTATCTGGCGGCCCTGATGGACGAGCTCATCACCAGCCACTATGGCGAGACACATGACTGACCAAAAAACCGACGGCGACGGGCGTCCGCGGACGCGCGCCGAAGAACGAGCGGAGGCGGTCCACACCCCGACGCGCAGCGAGCTGCTCGAGCAGCTGCAGCAGGCTGAGCGCGAGCGCGACGCGGCGGTGACCCGCGCCGAGGAGAACCTCTACAACTGGCAGCGCAGCGCTGCCGACTTCTCCAACTTCAAGCGACGGACCGATGAGGAGCGCGCCACGACGGCACAGTTCGCCAACGCCCTGCTCATCGGCAAGCTGCTCGGCGTCCTCGACGATTTCGACCGGGCACTCGAGAACGTGCCGGACGACGCCCACGAGGCGTGGGTCGAAGGGGTCCGGCTCGTCGATCGCAAGCTGCGCACCGTCCTCGACAGTGAAGGGGTGACGCCCATCGAGGCGGTCGGCCATCCGTTCGATCCGAACGTGGCCGAGGCCGTCGTCCACGAGGAGACGACCGAACATCCAGACAACCACGTCATCGGCGAGCTCCAGCGGGGCTATCGGCTGCATGACCGGGTCATCCGGCCGGCGCTCGTCCGAGTTGCGAACAACCCGAAGGAGCACTGAGCCAATGGGCAAGATCATCGGTATCGACCTCGGCACCACCAACTCGGTGGTGGCCGTCATGGAGGGCGGCGAGCCGCAGGTCATCACCAACGCCGAAGGTGGCCGCATCACGCCATCGGTCGTCGCCTTCGCCAAGAGCGGAGAGCGGCTGGTCGGGCAGGTCGCCAAGCGCCAGGCGATCACGAACCCCGAGAACACCATCTTCAGCATCAAGCGCTTCATGGGCCGTCGCTTCGAGGACCCGGAGGTGCAGCACAGCAAGGACCTGGTGCCGTACCAGGTGACGAAGGACCCGAAATCGGACGGCGTGGTCGTCGAGCTGGCCAACGGCAAGACGTTCACCCCGCCCGAGATCAGCGCCATGATCCTGCAGAAGCTGAAGGGCGACGCCGAGGCATACCTGGGCGAAAAGGTCACCGAGGCGGTCATCACCGTCCCGGCCTACTTCGACGACACCCAGCGGCAGGCGACCAAGGATGCCGGGCGCATCGCCGGGCTCGACGTCAAGCGCATCGTGAACGAGCCGACCGCATCGGCCCTGGCATACGGGCTCGACAAGACCAAGGACGAGAAAATCGCCGTCTACGACCTGGGCGGCGGCACGTTCGACATCTCGATCCTTGAGCTGTCAGAGGGCGTGTTCGAGGTCCGTTCGACCAACGGCGACAC
>JAICUY010000101.1 GCA_025935615.1 Steroidobacteraceae bacterium | reverse complement strand
GCCAGCTGTCCGGCGGCGCGCACCGCATCGAGCTGCTCGGTCTCCATCAGGCCCTGGACCCGCAGCTCGTCCGAATGCGCCGCCTCCGCCTCGTCGCGCTGCACGACGTATCGGGCCCGCGGGAAGAACGGGCGTCCGTCGGCGTCGACCATGCCGCCGGCGTGGTCGTAGTGGAGGTGGCTGACGACCACGAAGTCGATCGAGCCGGGATCCTCCCCCACCGCCCGCAGCGCGATGGTCGGGTCGCCACCCTCGATGCCCTTGATGTCGCGGTCCTTGTCGCTCAGGCGCACGCCGGTGCCGGTCTCCACCAGGATCCGTTTGCCGCCTGCCTCGATGAGCAGCAGGTTCAGGCGGCACAGCAGCCGTCCGCGCTCATCGGTCTCGGCCAGCGTGCCGAACCGCGACCACAGGGGGCGGGGCACGACGCCGAAGAAACTGCCCGCATCGGGCCGGAACCAGCCGGCGCGCAGCACGCGCACCCGGACGCCGCCGGCGAAGACGCGCGCATCGGCCTCGGGAGTGATGTCGTAGAGGGGTTCGGGCACGGGAACCTCGGGGCTGGCGGAGGTGCTAGCGGACGACCCGCCCGCGATCGAAGTCGCGATGGTACAGGCTGGCCGTCGGATCGGTCTGGCCGCGGTAGCGCGAGCCGATGCGCTCGTCTCCGTAAGCCACCTCCACCGGCGACGACAGGCGCTGGAAGCTGATCTGGCCGATCTTCATGCCGTCGTACAGCTTGATCGGCAGGTTGGCGACGTTCGATAGCTCGAGAGTCAGGGTCCCCTCCCAGCCGGGGTCGACGTAGCCCGCCGTGGAGTGGATGAGCAGCCCCAGCCGGCCCAGGCTCGATCGCCCTTCGAGGCGGGCCACGATGTCGTCCGGCAGCCCCACCCGCTCGTAGGTGGCGCCCAGCACGAACTCGCCGGGGTGCAGGATGAACGGCTCGTCGCCGCCGATCTCGACCAGCTCGGTCAGCTCCGGCTGCTCCTGGCGCGGGTCGATCACCGCGGTGCGGCTGTTGCGGAAGACCCGGAAGCGGTTGCCGAGGTGCAGGTCCACGCTCGCCGGCTGGACGGCCTCGGGCAGGAACGGCTCGACGGTGATCCGCCCGGCCTCGATTTCGGCCCGAATGTCTCGGTCGGAGAGGATCAATCCTCGCTGCCCTGGCGCTGCTTGATGAGCCGGTCCACCTCGCGCTTGAGCGTCGAGATGTCCTCGTACGAATGGTAGACCGATGCGAAGCGGATGTACGCCAGCTGATCGAGCTCTCTGAGCGCTTCGGTTGCCAGGCCGCCGATCTCCTTGGACGTCACTTCGCTCTCGCCGCGCGCACGGATGCCGCTCTCGATGTCGTCGACCGCCCGCTCGATGCGGTCGAGGGTCACCGGCCGCTTCTCGAGCGCCTTCAGCAGCCCGGCGCGAACCTTCTCGCGGTCGAAGTCCTGGCGGCTGCCATCACGCTTGATGACGCTCAGCCGCGCGCCCTCGGGACGTTCGTAGGTGGTGAACCGATAGGCGCACGCCTCGCACTCGCGGCGTCGCCGGATGGTGCTGCCCCCCTCCAGGTCACGCGAATCGATGACGCGCGTGCCGGTCTCGTTGCATCGTGGACAGCGCATGCAGTCTCCCGCTACGGCTATACCAGTAGTGGTACCGCCGCGCAGGATACCACAAGATGTAGGGGCGTCAGTCCTCGAGCCGATGCAGGCGCGTCGCGACCGATGCCTCAGCCGGCTTGCCGGGTTCCCAGGCCACCAGCGCCTCCACCAGCTCGCCCATCCGCAGGCGAGCATTGAGGATGTTGGCGTGGCCGCGCTTCCAGTAGGTGAATGGCTCCTCGTCGTCTGGCGGGCGATGCGGCAAGCGGGTGATGCCGCAGCCGCGCTCGGCGGTCACGATGCCGCGCAGGGCGCGCTCGAGGTTGGCCTCGTACTCGACGTGCAGCGGGTGCAGCTCCTCCGGCGCCAGCATGTCGCGCAGCTCCTCGGCCATGGCGTCAAGCTCGTCCTCGGCGGCACCCAGGCGCTCCATGGCGTCCTCGGCATCGAGGTCGCGGCGGCGCAGGGCGTCGATGTCGTCGACGAGGGCGGCGAGCACCGCGTCGACACGCGAGGTGCGCTCGGTCAGCTCGCTGCGGTAGCGCTCCAGCTCCTTGCCGTAGGAATGCGGCCGCCGCTTCCCGCTGCGGAACAGGCTCACCATCTCACACCCCCTTCCGTCGCTTGATCTCTTCGGTCAGCTTGGGTACCACGCTGAACAGGTCGGCAACCACGAACAGATCGGCGAATTCACCGATCGGCGCATCCGGATCCTTGTTGATCGCCACCACGTGCTCCGCTGTCTGCATCCCGACCCGATGCTGGATCGCCCCGCTAATGCCGACGCCAAGGTACAGCGACGGCTTGACCACCTTACCGGTCTGCCCGATCTGGAGCTGGTATGGCACCCAGCCCGCGTCTGCCGCGGCCCGGCTTGCACCCACCGCACCGCCCAGCGCCGAGGCGAGCTCCTGGAGCGTCTCGAACCCCTCGGCGCCGCCGACGCCGCGTCCGCCGGCCACGATCACGGTCGCCTCCTCGAGGTTGACCGCGGCCTGCTCCTCGGCGTGCGACTCGACGACCTTCGCTGTCCCGAGCGGATCGTCCGCGACGGCTGGTGCCTGGGACACGTCGGCAGTGTCGGCGTTACCTTCTGCGGGCGTGAAGGTGTTGGCCAGGACCAGCACGACCGATGGCGTGGCCGCTCCGTCAACCGGCTGCGACGCGGTGATCACCGATCCCTGCAGCGTCGCCTGCTTCGCGGTGAGCGTCTGCCCGTCGAGGTCGACCTCGCTCACCGGGCCGAAGGCCGGCACGTTGAGGCGTCCCATCACCACCGCCGCGATGTCCCGACCGTTGGGCGTGGCCGGCGCCAGCAGGACGAGCGCGTCGCGTGCCGCCTCGGCGGCTGCGGCGGCGTAGGTCACGGCCGGACGGTCCTCGTCGCCGAGCACCACGGCGCGCTGCGCGCCCACGTTCGCGGCACCGCCTGCCGCGCCGGCGCCGTACGCCAGCGCGACCGCCGCTCCCCCGCTCTGCGCAGCCAGCTGCGCCGCGCCGGCCGCCAGCTCGAGCGCGCTGCGCTGCGGCGTGCCGTCCGCGAACTCGGCCAGGAATGCGATGTCGTTGCTCATCAGATCAGCTTCCTCGCTGCCAGCCAGTCGGCGATGCGCGTCGCCGCTTCCTCCGGCGGCGCGTTCTCGATGCGCTCGGTGGGCGGCTTGGCCTGCGGCGGCTCGGCGCTGGTCACCTTCGTCAAGGCGCCTCCCTGCAGCTCGTCGGCTGACAGGCCGATGTCGCTCAACGCCCACGTCTCCAGCGGCTTGCGCTTGGCGGCCATGATGCCCTTCAGGCTGGCGTAGCGCGGCTCGCCGACCTGGTCGGTCACGCTGGCGACCACCGGCAGCGGCGCCTCGACGATGTCGTGTCCGCTCGCGTTGAGGCGCCGGATGCGGGCAACGGAATCCTCGAGCCGCAGCTCGGCGCCGTACGACAGCAGCGGCAGGTTGCGCATCGCCGCCACGGCGCCCGGCACCAGCGAGCCGCGCGCGTCGTCGGAGGCCATGCCCATCAGCGCCACGTCCGGCGCGAGCTTGTCGAGCGCGGCGGCCAGCACCTTGGCCGTGGCCCACTCGTCGGCACCGGAGAGGGCCGCATCGGTCACCAGGTAGGCGGCGTCGCCGCCCATGGCCAGGGCGCGCCGCAGCGCCTCGGAGGCCTGCTCGGGGCCCATCGACAGGTAGGCAACCTCGTCGACGGTGCCCGCATCGGCCAGGCGCAATGCCTGCTCGATGGCGTACTCGTCCAACGGGTTGATGACGGTCTCGACCGAGGCGCGGTCGAGCGTCAGATCCGCCTCATAGCGCTTGTCCGCGGTGGTGGCCGGGACCTGTTTGATACAGACGACGATCTTCACGTGGCTTGCGTTCGCTGCTCCTCTGGCTCAGGCTCGCGCCGGCACGCCGCTCCTCGCCAGGAGCTGACGGGCCAGGATGAGCCGCTGGATCTGCTGCGTCCCCTCGTACAGCTGGGTGATCTTCGCATCGCGCATCATCCGCTCCACCGGGTACTCGGTGATATAGCCGTATCCGCCCAGCACCTGGACCGCATCGGTCGTGACCTTCATGGCCGTGTCGCCGGCGATGAGCTTGGCGGCGCTGGTCCAGTAGGCGACGTCCTTGGCATTCTCCTCGGCGCGTGCCGCGGCGGCATAGGTCAGCTGGCGCGCGGCCTCGGTCTGCGAGGCCATGTCGGCCAGCATGAATTGGATGGCCTCGAAG
>JAICUY010000005.1 GCA_025935615.1 Steroidobacteraceae bacterium | reverse complement strand
GTGAAGATGCCGGTGAAGGCCGGGATGTCGGCATCGGGCAGGCCCACTTCGCGCAGCCGCAGCGGCAGATAGGCAAAGATCTGGCTCACCCCCAGCGCCTCGATGGTGGAGGTGATGCCGTAGGCGAGCAGCAGCGACCGCCAGCCCTGGCGAGCGGGGGAGTCCACGCTCGGAGTCTAATGAGGCGGGGCTCGTGGATGATGCTGCGGGAGAGGGACCGATGACCGAGTGGAGCGATCGACCGGCGCGACGAGGGGCGATGGTCGGCGGCGTCTGGCTCATCGGCCTGGGGCTGATCTTCCTCGTCCAGCAGGCGTTCGAGCTGCCGTGGTCGGAAGCCTGGCCGATGTTCCTCATCCTGGCCGGGGTGGCGGGTGCGATTCCGATGCTGTTCACGCGCAGCTACGGCCCGGCCGGCTGGGTGCGTTGGATCTGGCCGATCCTCCTGGTCGTGCTGGGCGTCGCCTTTCTGCTGTCGAACACCGGTGTCTGGGAGGTGAGCGTCGGCGAGCTGCTGCGGGCGTGGTGGCCGCTCATCTTGATCGGCATCGGCGCACTGTTCCTGATCGGCGCCTTCACCTCCGGCGGGCGGCGTGATGCCGGTGGGACGCTGTCGCTCGACGTGCCGGCCAGCGGCAGGGCCGAGGTGGTACTGCGGTTCGGCGCTGGGCAGCTCCGCGTGGGCCCCGGTGACGTCGGCAAGCTGCTGGAGGGCGATTTCGTCGGAGGCGTGGCCTGGAAGCGGCCGTCGGCCGAACGCGTGGAGCTCTCACCGGACATGGAGCGCGGCGTGTGGCCATGGACCGGCCAGCGGCTCGACTGGGACGTGCGGCTGTCGCCGGACGTCGCGCTCGACCTGCGGATCGAGGGCGGCGCCAGCCGCTCGGAGCTCGACCTGCGGACCCTGCGGGTGCGGCGGCTCGACCTCCGGACCGGTGCCAGCCAGACGACGGTGACCCTGCCCGAACGTGGCGTGACGGCCGTCAGCGCGGATGCCGGCGCCGCGCAGCTGATCTTCACCGTCCCGGCCGGGGTGGCGGCCAGCATCCGCTCTCAGATGGTCGTGGGATCGACCGAGATCGACCAGGGCCGCTTCCCGAGGACCGATAGCGGCCGCAACGAGTCGCCGGACTTCGCCACCAATCCCAACCGCGTCGAGATCGAGGTGCGCGGCGGGATGGGAAACGTCCGGATCGGCTAGTCGCGTCCTTCGTCGTCGGCCAGGTGCACGGTCACCAGGATCGTGCTCGCTCCGGCTGCGCTGACGTCGTGACGCACGCCGCGGATCAGCAGCAGCAACTGGCCCTCGGCCAAGCGCTGCGATCCCGAGCTGGTCGTCACCTCCACCTCGCCGGCGATCGTCTGGATGGTCACCACGCCGTCGGCCTGGTGGCCGGGCAGCGCGCCGCCCGCATCGAAGTCGAAGAGGACGATGCTCGACCGGTCGCCGTGCCACAGCGTCACCTGGCGGTGTCCGCCCGGTGCGGCGCGGCCCTCGCGACGCAGCTCCTCGGCAGCGGCCGCGAGGTCGAAGACGTGTTCGGCGCCCGCGAAGCGCTCGCGCGGCGGGCGCCGCATCGGCTCAGAAGTCGTCATGCCCGCGGCGCGTCGCGCTCAAAGACGGCACCAGGTTGCCACGGCGTGCCGAGCGCAGGGAGCAGCCATCGGTCCAGCCCGATCCAGCCCGCGTTGCGCCAGGCGAGCACCAGCAGGGTGCCGAGAATGATCAGGATCGGATTGCTGCTGACCGTGCCCGCCAGCAGGTAGTTGGCGTTCATCACGATCCCGAAGAAGGCGGCGATGCCGGTCAGCGCTCCGACGATGAGCGCGATGCCGACGGCCAGCTCGCCGATCGTCACCAGCCAGCCGAAGAGGCCGGCATTGGGGATGACCAGGTTCTGCAGGAACCAGGCGTACCAGCCGGTGACGTCGGGATGGTCCCCGCCGGTCTTGGCCAGCGCGCCCTGCGCGAACCCGTTGACGGCAGCCCCGGCCTGCGATCCGGTCCACGCCGGCGAGCCGAGCTTGCCGAACGCCGACGTCAGCCACTCGTAGCCGAGATACAGGCGCACGATCAGCCACAGCCACGAGGCGCGCGGATCGGCGAAGAGGAACCGCGCGAACGGGGGCTCGCGCAGCTCGGCAGGGGTCGTGAGCGTCGTCATGCGAATACTCCCAAGCGGTGGTTGGCTCGCATTGTCGTCACGCCGGGCAATCGGATGACGGTCCGAATCACCGCAAGTACGGGACCGATGGCGTGCAGCGGACGGGCCGTCTGGCCCTGCCGGATGCTGGTCGGCATGGACGATCGTAGGACGATGCAGACAGGACTGGCGCACGTCGCACATCGGTATCGCCCTTCAACAGACGCCGGTCGCGAGGAGCTCACCCACCTGGTGGTCGTGCAGCCGACCGACCTCGCGGCCGACGTCGTGCGCCGCGCCATGAATGATCCGTCGCTGGGCTGGCTGGCGTCGCCGTTCGAGGAGGGCGACGCTCCGGCCGGAATGCGTCGGCTCCAGACGGATCTCGGACTGCACATCGGAGGGTCATTGACGCCGATTCGAAAGGCGGCGTACGTCGACCTCGGCGCGCCTCGACCGGTGGGTGACGGGTACGAGGTGGAGATCGGCTGGCGGGCAGCCACCCTTGCCCCGCTCTTTCCGGTCTTCGCCGGCCGGCTGGCCGTCGCAGACGGGGAGCTGCGACTGGAGGGCTGGTACGCGCCGCCGGGCGGCTTCGTCGGTCGGGTCGCCGATCGCGTCCTGCTCCAGCTCGCGGCTCGCAGCACGGCGCGCTGGCTGCTCGCCGCCCTTGCCGACGCCGTGCGCCGGCTCGACCTGGAGAACCGCTAGCTTCGATCCAGGCCGTGCTTGGCCACGAATGCCGCAGCCTGCGCCCGCCGCTGCAGGTCGAGCTTGGCGAGGATGCTGCTCACGTAGTTCTTCACCGTCTTGTCCGAGAGGAAGACCTCGGCGGCGATCTCCTTGTTGGTCTTGCCTTCGGCGACCAGCAGCAGGATCCTGCGTTCCTGGGCGGTGAGCTGTGCCAGCTCGTCCTGTTCTCCGCCGGACGCGGCGCGTCGGACCCGTTCGAGCACGCGCTCGGTGACCGCCGGGTCGAGCAGCGAATCGCCGCGCGCCACCGCCTCGAGCGCGCTGACCAGGTCGCGGCCGCGCACCTGCTTGAGCAGGTAGCCACTGGCGCCGGCGATGATCGCCGACAGGACCGCCTCCTCGTCCGGGTACGAGGTGAGCATCACCACCCGGGTCTGCGGCATCTCTGCCCGAATCTCGCGACAGGCCTCGATGCCCGAGCCGTCCGGCAGGCGGACGTCCATCACCACGAGGTCCGGTTCGAAGCGGCGCGCCGCGGCGATGGCCTCGGCCACGGTGCCCGCCTCGGCCACGACACTGAACTCGGCGCGTCGGTCGAGCAGCGCCGCCAGGCCCTGGCGCACGATCTCGTGATCGTCGACCACCCGCAGCCGCAGCGGGCGGGCGGGGGTGGGTGCTTCGTCGTTCACGGTGAAGCTGCTCCTTCGGCGGGGCGGTACGGAACGTCGACGATGATACGGGTGCCGGCGCCCGGTTGGCTGATGACGCGGAACCCGGCGCCGATGCGCGTGGCCCGATCTGCCATGTTGCGCAGACCGCGGTGGCTGGAAGCCACCGTCCGGGTCGCGTCGAAGCCGCATCCATCGTCGGCGATCTCGATGTGGAGTTCTCCGTCGGCCGGCTCGACCGAGATGGTGGCCCGACTCGCCTGCGCGTGGCGCGCCACGTTGGACAGCGACTCTCGCACCAGGCTCAGCAGCTCGCCCGACAGCTCGACCGGCAGCGGCCCTGGTTCCGACCCGGCGACTTCGACGTCGACGGTCGAGTTCAGGCGCACCTCGTCGGCCAGGGTCTCGAGTGCGGTCAGCAGCCCGCCCTCCTCGAGGAGCACCGGCCGCAGGCCGAAGATGAAGTTGCGGATCTCGCTGATCGTCGCATGCAGCGTGTCGATGGCGCGGTCGACGCGCCCGGCGGCCTCGTCGGGCGCCTCGTGGACCAGCTCGGGCACGTCGTCGAGCGACAGCGCCACGCCGTAGATGCGCTGGACGATGCTGTCGTGCAGGTCGCGACTGATCCGCTCGCGCTCGCTGGCAATGCCGAGCCGGCGCACCCGCTCGTGGAGGCGCGCGTTCTCCATGGCAATCCCGGCGTGCAAGGCAAAGCGCTCGACCAGCTGCTGGTCCTCGGCGCTGAAGTCGGGCGCGGCCTGCTTCTCGGTCAGGTACAGCCGGCCAATGGAGCGCCCCTTCATGGTGATCGGCACGCCCAGGAACGAGTGCATCGGCGGGTGGTGGGGCGGGAAGCCGTACCGTCGCGGATCGGTGGCGATGTCGGGGATCCGAAAGGCGCGGTTCTCGCGAATGATGAGCCCCAGCAGGCCGCGTCCGTGTGGCAGGTGACCGATGCGCGCGCGTTGTTCGTCGCTCATCCCCGAGGTCACGAACTGCTCGATGACGCCCTCGTCGTCGACGATGCCAAGCGCCGCGTAGCGGGCGTCCGCCAGCTCGCGGACGCGATCGACGATCTCCTGCAGCACCCGCTCGACGCTCAGCACGCCGGCGACGCCGCGGACGGCGACGTCGAGCGCGGCCAGGTTGGCCTCCGCCCGTTGCGCCCGCGCCTCGCCGTGGACGGCAGCCACCGCCAGACCGACGGCGTGGACGGCGGTTGCGGCCGCGCCCCCGTCCGGCGGGTCCAGGCGTAGCAGGCCCAGCGGCCGTGCTGCTGTCAGCGGCACGCCGCCGTCCGCCGGCAGCCCGGCAAGCGTGCCGGACGCCACCTGGATCGGAACGAGCGGCGCGGCGACGACGTGGAGTGCGGCGCCGGCCAGGCCGAGACGCGTGACCAGCACATCGAGGGCGTCGGCGACCGCCCGCCGGGCGTCGTCAGCGGGGTCGTGCTGCCACGCGCTGAGCGCATCGAGCAGCGCCGAGAGCGGGAGCCGATCCGCATCGGTCATGCGCGAAGGCTACCCCGAAGTCCCGAGCCCTTGGGACATCGGTCGCATCAGTCGGGGCCGTTCGGCACATCCGCGCCAGCGCATCGGTCTGGCCTAATGAAGCCGTCGAATTGGAAACCGGCCACGGTGGTCGGTACAGCACAGCAGGAACACGATGACCAGGATCTTCATCTTCATTTCGGCGTTCGTCAGCATGTCGCTGCTGACGCTGATCTATGGCCAGGTTGCTCAGCAACCGGCCGCACACGCGGCTGCAGTCCCGACGACGATGGCGTCGATGCCCGGCATGGACCACTCCAGCGGCAGCCCGTCACCGAGCGCGGCGCCCGCCGGCGAGGTCGCGGCCGACCCGAATGCCCCGAAGTACACGTTGCGCGACGCCGCGGCTCCGGCGCTGGCCAAGGGCACCGTTCACGACATCGACCTCTATGTGGTCGAGAAGCCGATGACGGTGGCCGACGGCTTCGTGCAGACGGTCTACGCCTTCGGCACCACCGAGAAGAACGCGACCGTCCCCGGTCCGGTCATCCGGGTCAAGGTGGGCGACACCGTTCGGGTTCACCTCAAGAACCCGAAGACCAACGTGATGCCGCACTCGGTCGACTTCCATGCCTCGATGGTGGCCTGGAACGACGAGATGACCGACATCATGCCCGGCGAGGAGAAGCTCTATGAGTTCAAGGCGGACTACGCGGGCGTGTTCATGTACCACTGCGGCACCGCCGGCGCGCTGAGCCACATGCTCAACGGCATGTACGGGATGATCATCGTCGAGCCGCGCGAGGGGCTGCCCACGGTCGACCACGAGTACTTCCTGGTCCAGAACGAGTGGTATCTCGGCCCGCAGGGCCAGACCGGCGACATCGCCAAGGCGTCTGCCGGCGCGCCCGCTCCGGACTTCGTGGTCTTCAACGGCATCGCCAACCAGTACAAGGACAACCCGATCAAGGTCCCCGTGGGTGACACGGTGCGCGTCTTCGTGCTGGATGCGGGTCCGAACATCGACTCGAGCTTCCACGTGGTGGGCACGATCTTCGAGGACGTGATCAAGGAAGGGATCCACCTGCAGCGCGGCAACGCGGGCAACTGGGGCTCGCAGGCCGTCGACCTTGCCGCCGCGCAGGGAGCGATCGTCGAGTTCCGGCTCGCCGAAGAAGGGCTCTATCCTTTCCTGACCCATGCCTTCAACTTCCCGGCGAAGGGAGCCCTCGGCCTCTTCCAGGCGGGCGACGGCGACCCGCTCAACTAAGCCGATGGACCTGGCCATCGGACCGATGCCGGAGCGGCACGCCGCCGCTCCGGCATCCTCGCGTCTCACCGAGCGCGTCGTCCTCCAGCTGGGCGTCGCGCTCGCCGCGTCGTTCCTGGTCCTGTCCCTGGTGAGCGGATTCTTCCCAGTCGGCGGCCTGCATGGATGGACGGCCATCCACCTGGTCCTTGCCGGCTCCACCACCGTGGCCATCGGCACGTTCATGCCACACTTCGGCGTCACGCTGGCCGGGACGCGTCCCGAGCCGGTCGTGATGCGCCTGGCGGGCATCGTGGCGCTCTACCTGGGCATGCTGGGCGTCGCGCTCGGGCGTCCGCTTGCCGGGGATCACATTGCGGCAGGAGCCGGTGTGCTGGTGTTGTCAGGCCTGGCGATCACGGCCTGGAACACCT
Organism: Steroidobacteraceae bacterium; assembly: GCA_025935615.1. Taxonomy (GTDB): domain Bacteria; phylum Chloroflexota; class Limnocylindria; order QHBO01; family QHBO01; genus JAICUY01. Next base: position 37,388 of record JAICUY010000005.1, on the reverse strand, counting down.
ACGCACCGATGCGGTCCGGGCTTGCGCGCCGCCACCCGATCGTGCAGCTGACCTACGGGGTGGCGCTGGTCGACCTCGTGGCCGGCGCTTCGCTGGCCATCCTGTTTCTCTTCGGCGTCACTCCGGTCGTCGAGGCGTGGGCCGCGCTCAAGCCGGCGCACGCCTGGCTCAACGTGCTCGGCTTCGTGTCGCTGACCATCGCGGGGACGCTGATCTACCTCTATCCGACCATGCTCGGGACCCGCATCCGGCCGCACCCGACCATGGTCGTTGCGATCGTCGGCCTGATCGTTGGGCCACCGCTCGTCGCGCTCGCATCGGTTCTCAACTGGGACGGACTGGCGATCGCCGGCTGCGGGCTGGCGGTCGCCGGATCGCTCGGCCTGCTGGGCTACGGCCTCGAAATCTGGGGCCGGCGCGGCAGGTGGGCGAACGACTTTGCCTGGCATGAGCTCACCGCGCGGCATGGCTTGGCGGGCATGGCCTGGTTCGTGGCGAGCACCGTCGCGCTGCTGGTCGGCCTGGTGCGCGATGGCGTCGCGGTTCCGGGATGGACGCTCGGCCCGCTGGCCGTGCCGCTCATCGGCGGCTGGGCGCTGCAGGAGCTGGTCGCTGCCTGGGGCCATCTGCTGCCTGCGGTCGGACCCGGCGACATGGCGACCAAGGCGCGCCAGCGGAACCTGCTGTCACGTTTCGGCGCCACTCGGGTGGTCGCCTGGAACGCCGGCCTGGTCGTGCTGTGGGCCGGATTCGGGATGGGTGTCCCGGCCCTCATTGCCGTCGGCGCCCTGCTCTTCGGCGCGGCAGCGCTCACTGCGGTCGGGCTGTTAGGGGCGGCGCTGCTCGCATCGGCCAGCGCAAGCTGAACTGGTCAGGCCTGGCGGTGCCGGAAAATGCTCAGTCGATCCGCACCACTTCGCGCTGCAACCGCTGTGTTCGACGCACGAAGCGCCGGGGCGGCGATCCACGGCGTGCGGACAGCTCCTGGAGCACGGCCGCTGCGGATGATGCGACGAAGAGGAGCAGCGCGATCACGTTCAGCACCCCACCCAGCTGCCATAGCCGGTGCGCGCCCAGGAGGTCGCCGCCGAGGACGCGCAGCAGCAAGCCTGCGTGCAGCAGGGCAAGGTGCACGTAGAAGCGCTCGTGGTGCGGGAGCGGCACGCGCAGCACCGCGGGGATGATCACCGGCGCGTGGCCGAAGACCATCGACATGACGAAGCCCAGGAAGATCGTGTGCAGCATGGCGTCGTACGCCGCGCCGCCCATGGCGCCGAAGCCGATCCACAGCAGCCCCCCTGCGGCCAGCCAGCCGTAACCCATCAGCAGGCACAGCGCGATGAACCGGGTGACGCCGCCCATGCGCACGGTGCGTCGCGCGAGGTCGTGCACGGCCAGCCACGCGGCCAGCGCGACGAGCCCGGCGCCGGCGACGCGCGAGCCCAGGTCGGGAACCAGCAGCGTCAGCACTACGCCGGCGCAGAGCAGTCCCGCCGCGCTGATGAAGCTGAGCCTCGCTCGCGGGGCAAGCTGGCCGAGCCGCGACAGCTCGAGCCGCTCCCCGGCGATGATCAGTACGAGGAATGCCGCCAGCCAGGGAACGATCCCGCTCACCGGCCGGTCGAGCAGCCAGAGGAGCGTGGCAACCGGCCACGCAACGGCGGCGACGGCCTGGGTGCGGATGTGCAGCGCTACCTCGATCCGGTCGAACGCCGCGTACATGGCGACGAAGACGAGTCCGCCGGCGAGCAGCAGCATGCCGGCAACGAGGGGCGGCGCCCCCACCAGCAGTGCGATCGCACCCAGACCGGCGGCAAGCGGCGCCAGGAACGCCCACCGCTCGCGCAGGGCAACGGCGCGCTCGAGCGCGATCATGGTTCCGAGAAAGCCGAGCGTCATCAGCAGCCCGTGGGCAGCCGCCAGGTGCGAGGTGCCGCTCGGCATGCCTACGCCGAGGAGGACCAGGGCGCCGGTCAGGCCGGCCAACAGAGAGACGCCACCGAGTGACAGCAGCGCCAGGCTGCGGCGGTCGATCACGTCCGCCAGCCGAGCTGCGCCTTCGCGACGTCGGTCATGAGGGCCGGCGACCACAACGGGTCGTAGGTCACCTCGATCTCGACGTCCAGGACGCCGTCAAGCTTCAGCAGCGCCCAGCGGATTCCATCGCTCAGGTACGGCCCCAGCGGGCAGGCCGGCGTGGTGGTCGTGATCAGTATCTCGGCGCGGCCGTCGACCACCTCGGCGCCATACACGAGCCCGAGATCGATGATGTTCACCCCGAGCTCGGGATCGATCACGGCGCGCAGTGCCCGAAGCAGCGTGCCCGAATCGACGCTCGTCCCGAGCAGGCCCGAGACGGTCATCGGCGCACCGGGAGCGTCGCGGGCCGGGGTGGCGCCGACGGCCGCATCGGTCGATCGGTCAGCTGTCATTGGCTCGCGGTCCGAGGTGGGCCAGGCAGAGTTGGGAGGCGACGAACGGCTCGAGGCTGACTGCCTCGAGCGGCGCACCGAGCTCGCGCAGCGCGCCTCGCATCAGCCCGAGGTGGACGTTGCAGACGATGTCGCCACGCTCGCGCGCCAGCGATTCGAATGGACAGCGGTGCAGCTCGATCGTCCGCGGGTCGGCTGCCGAGCGCCGGGGACTGAAGCCGGCCTCGTCGAGCAGGTCAACCAGGCCGTCGACCGCGTCGGCACCTGGTTGCATCGCCGGCCCGATGCGCGCAGCACCGGCGCCCCACCGCTCGCCGGCGTTGGTTGCCGCCTCGCGCGCGTCCGGACGGCTCGCCAGCTCGGTCGCCAGGACCGAGGCCAGCGCTCGGTACGCCTGCGGATCGTCCTCCCGTCCCAACGGCGTGGCGGCGTATCGCAGTCCGGGGCGCCCTCGGCCCGCCGGTGCCGCCGTAGCGCGCGAGACGAGACCGGCGGCGACCAACTGGTCGAGGTGTTCGCGGGCGGTGTTCGGGTGCAGGTCGACGGCGTCGGCCAGCTCGCCGATTGCCATCGCTCGATCGCTGGCATGGAGGACGGCGAGCAATCGCGACCGGCTGATGCCGGCCAGAACGCGGTAGCGCTGCGCATCGGATCTCACACTTGCATTTTGCACGGAAGTAGCCGTAAATATCAAGTGTCGGCGTCCCCTCAACGGCCCCGCGCCGCGCCGACCCCACGGAGCACCGAGACGATGACCATGAACAACGCGCAGGCGGCGGAGGCGATCCGCGCGCACCACGGCGAGATGGCGACCACGTTGCGACGCGGAGTCGCCGCACTCGGCGCCGCCGTCCAGGCGCGGCAGGGACACTTCGATCAGCAGCAGGCGGTGCTCGACTACCTCGACCACGAGCTGCTGCCACATGCCGCCGCGGAGGAGAGGACGGTCTATGCCGCTGCCGACGTCGGTCCGGCTGCGTTGCTCGTTCGCGCCATGCGCGACGAGCATGTGAATCTGATCGCGCACATCGACGCCTTCCGCAAGGCCAGCGACGCCATTCAGGCGGTCGCGCTGTCGAGCGCCATCCTGGCGCTCTTCGACTCGCACCTGGCCAAGGAGAACGATCTCCTCATTCCTGCACTGCAGGCCGACCCTTCCGTCTCCCTCGCCGAGCTGCTGGACGGCATGCACGAGCTGTTGGGTTAGGTCACAGACCCATGCGTCCTTCGACTGCGCGGCCCATCGATGATCTCGCCACCGCCCTGGTGACGGCGCTGCGCCGCCTGGGGGAGTCGGGCGAACCGGTGGCCGCCAGCCGGATCGCCGCGAAGGGCTATGCCGCGCTGCGGCACGACGAACCACGAATCGCAGAGCGCCTGAACGGCGTGATGCACCACCTGGCGCGACTCGAGGCGGCCGCGCTTGCTGAAAGGAGTTCCGCCATGGCCGACGATCTCGTTCTCGACGTGCGTAACGACCCGCCGATCCGGCGCCACGCCATGATCTTCGACGCGTTCAACGCGCTGGAGGTGGACACCGCCTTCGTCCTGGTCAACGACCACGATCCGAAGCCGCTCTACTACCAGTTCGCTGCCGAGCACGCCGGCACCTTCGCCTGGGAGTACCTCGAGCAGGGACCGACGGTCTGGCGCGTGCGCATCGGTCGCACGGCTCCGGCCGATCAGGTCGAGGAGCGCTTCGATGGCGATGAACTACCAGTCGCCGGCGCCTCCGAGACCGCGTCGTGAACGCACCGCTGGTGGTGCTGAGGCTCGAGTCGGCGTCCGAAGGCTTCGCCACCGTCCCGCCCGAGACGACAGGCGGCCCGGTCGGCGCGCTGCCGAGAGCTCCGCGCCTGGAGATGTGCGGGGTCGACGCTTCCGACGATGCGCCGCGGGATGACTGCCGAGACATCATCGCCGAACTGTTCATCGAGCTGCTGTGATGACCCAGCGGGACGACTGGGATCCCCGTGCTGCATCTGTGCTCGTTGATCAGCGTCGCGCGTACGACGAGATGCGAGAGACCTGTCCGGTTGCATACAGCGAGTTCATGGGCTGGTCACTGTTTCGCCACGCGGACGTCATGGGCGCGGTGCACGATCCCGCGACGTACAGCAGCGCATCGCGACACCTCGCCATCCCGAGCGGGATGGACCCACCGGCGCACGGTCGGTTCAGAGCAGCCCTCACGTCGCATTTCAGCGACGACGCGATGGCGGCACTCGAGCCTCGGAGCCGCGAGATCGCCATCGACCTGCTGGCGCCGATGCTTGCGGCGGGCGACGCCGAGCTGATGGAGTCCTTTGCCACTCCGTTCACCCTGAGGACGCTGTGCGCCTTCCTGGGCTGGTCAGAACAGCAGTGGGAATGCCTCGGCGGGTGGACGCATGGCAACCAGCAGGCGGCCTTCAATCGGGACCCGGCCGCGGGGCGCGCGCTTGCGGGACTCCTTTCCGAGCATGTATCCGCGAACCTCGACCAGCACCGTGCCGCAGGGCATGACGATGTGACCGATGCATTGCTCGAGACCTCGGTCGACGGCGACAGACTCGACGATGAGCAGATCATCAGCATCCTGCGCAACTGGGTGGCGGGCGAGGGAACGGTTGCGGGTGGTATCAGCCTCCTCGCGCTGCACCTCGCCGAACACCCGGACCTGCAGGACAGGCTGCGCAACGATCCATCGATGATCCCCGCCGCGGTCGAGGAGATTCTGCGTGTGGACGACCCGCTGGTGGCAAATCGTCGAACCACGACCCGCGAGGTGGAGATCGGCGGTCGTCGCATCCCCGCTGGCGCCAGCGTGAGCCTGATGTGGATCGCTGCCAATCGCGATCCGGATGCCTTCGATCATGCGCAAGAGGTACGCATCAACCGGCAGAGCGACGACGGCTTGGTGTGGGGCCACGGCATTCACGTCTGCCTTGGCGCGCCCTTGGCCCGTCTCGAGATGCGGATCGCGCTCGAGGAGCTGCTGGGGCGCACACGCAGCTTCTCCGTCAGTGGAGAGGTGCGCCGGTCGGTGTATCCCAGCGACGGCCTCGCCTCATTCAGGCTGAGGCTCAGCTGAGCCGGCTGCCACACATGGATGGAGGCGAGCTACGAATGGAGCACGTGCAGGAGACCTGGGTTCAGGAAGCTGGGCTGCCGCACCCTTGTCGCCGCAGCACGGATGATCTCGGGCAGCGGGTCTTGATCGCCACCGATTTCAGCGACGCATCGCGTCGCGTTCAGGCTCGAGCATTCGACCTTGCCGCGGAATCGGGCGCCGTGGTGATCGTTCTCGCGATCAGCAGCCAGCCGCACGGGGGCGACGAGCGACTGCGCACGGAGATCGACGAGATCGAAGAGGAGGGCCATCGACGCGGCGTTCAGGTGGAGGCTCACCTGGCATCGGGTGATCCGGTCGACGCCATCCTCCATCAGGCGTCGGATGTCGAAGCGACCGGCATCCTCGTCGCCGACGACCAATGGCAAGGAGCGATGGCTCACCCTTGCCTTTGCGCGCCGCTGATCAGGCGGGGAGCAGTCCCCGTCATGGTGATGCATAGCTCCGCCACGGCTGCGTGCGGCCGGCGGCCATGAGGTCTCGGGATCGTGTCGACGTCTGCAGCGATGGTTGAGCGCACGTCGCCTCGGAGCGCGCAGGTCGGTGACCTGCTGCCGGAGCGGATCGTGCCGGGAGGGCCTTTGCGCCGTCTCGATGCCACTGCCCTCCTGCTTCCCGGTCGCGGCGATACGACGAAGTACCTCGAGGGGCTTACCCAGGAACGGGAGGAGTTTTCGGCGTGGAGCGGGCGGGTCGCCCTGCTTCCGCCCGACGGTGATCCCCTCCATCGGCTGCTGGTGATCGATCGCTACGGCCAGGTTTTCGAGACGGTCGAGGCCGCGGAGGCGGATCGTCTGCCGAGCGCGTCCGCGCTTGTCGAGTGGTTCAAGTTTCTGGCGACCGCCTGCCCAGAATGCGGCGTGCTCGACGATCCGCGCCCGCGCGGTTATGTTCCCTGACGCCCCGCTGCGGCGAGCGCTGCGCGCAGCCCGTCCAGTGATGTGCTGCCGCGATACAGCGCGCCGCTGATGAAGATCGAGGGCGTCCCCGGCAGCTTCATGCGCTGGGCCTCGGACGCGTCGGCGGAGACGATTTCGCCGGCGCGTGTCAGGTCGCTGCGCCAGGTCGCGATATCCATGCCGGCCTCGCGCGCCAGCTGCTCGAAGTACGCCGACGCCTGCCCGGGAGGCAGATCCGACCAACTCGCCTGCGTCGCGAACAGCCGGTCGTGGAGATCCCAGAAGCGTCCCTGCTGACGTGCCGCTTCAGCCGCCCGCGCCGCCGCGTCGGCATTTGCATGGATCTGGTTGAGCGGGAAGTAGCGATACACGACGGTCGCGCTGCCCTCGTTGGCGAGCTGCTCGAGGATGGGTGCCACGCGTGCGCAGGCAGGGCATTGGAAGTCGGAGAAGACGACAAGCTCGGGCCCGCTGCCCAGCGAGGCGCGTCCCACGACCGTTGCCGGCGGCCTACTCGGTGAGGCGATTCCCAGGGATGGAATCGCCAGCAGCACGACCAGCGCAAGCCCGAGCACGCTGCCGCCGGTCACCGTGAACCACGTGCGCCGTTGCCGCTCCTGGGCGAGCGACGCGGCTGCCCGCCGTCGTGCCTGCGCCGTGCGCGCGGCCGGCTCCGCACCGATCACGGGCCTGGCGCGCAGCGCGCCCACGGCAAGCAGGACGCTGGCAGCGGCGGACAGCAGGCACCAGCCGCACAGTGATCCGATGACGAACACCTCGATGCCGGTCAGCGCAGCGCTGATCAGCAGTCCCGTCGTCGCCCAGGCGACGGTCAGCAGCCGAAGCGGGAAGCCGGCCAGCGAGGACCGGTAGCCCGCCGCGAGCAGGAGGCCGATGGCGACCAGGTAGAAGACCAGGCCAAACGCCGGCATCGGGATGCCGAGCGGATAGGCGAAGGCGCTGGCGCGGACCTCGTCACACCCGCTCCCGGTGAGGCAGATCGAGTCTCCGCCCAGGTAGTCGACCAGCAGGTAGGCCGATGCAAAGGCGCCCAGCAGGCCGCCGATGAGCGCGAGGCGCCAGGACATTCGGCGGGTCAGCCAGCCGCGGCCGGCTGCAGGAGTTGCGAAGCGATCGCATCGGCCCAGTCGCCGATGGATCGCCAGTCGCGGAAGTCGCCGTATGGCGCTCGCACCATCCCGACGATTGCCCGTTCGCCGAACCCGAGCCGGTCGCGCTCCAGCTCGCCGGCAAAGACGCGGTGCTCGCGGGCGCCGGTGTGGGCCATGACGTCGGCGACATCCACCGGATCGCCCGCCGGAACGGACGGCGAGCCAAGCGGTCCGCTCGAGAACAGCCACACTGGCCGGCTCCGCAGGACCGCTGCCTCTCGACGCGCGAACTCGAGTGCCTCCTGCCGCCAGTGGCCGGCATAGACAGCACTGCCAATGATGACCGCGTTATAGGAGGTGACGCCGTCGACCGCCTCCGGCGGAACGACGGTCACGTCCAGGCCGCGCTCGTGGAGATGCGCCCCGAGCGCCTCGCCGATCTCGGCCGTCGCGCCGTGCTTCGACGCGACCGTGATGAGGACGTTCATGGTTGGTACCTCGCGTGCGCTCAGATGCCGGCGGCCAGCCGCACGAAATCCATGGCTGCCAGGACGCCGATCGGATGCCCCGCGTCGTCGACGGCGACCACACGGTGCACGTCGTTGGTGACCATCAGTCGCGCAGCGTCCTCGATCGACGCGAAGCTGCTGACGATGACCGGCGGGCGGCTCATGACCTCGCCGACTCGCAGTGGCGAGGTCCGATGCCGGATCACCTCCGACACGTGCGGCTGCTCGAGGTGGAGCGCATCGGTCTGGCTGAAGACGCCGACCAGTACTCCGTCCTCGTTGATGACCGGAACGCCTGAGATGCGCTGCTCACGCAGCACCTCCTTGACGTGATCGACCGGGTCGTGCTCTCCGACCACGATGGCCCCGAAGGTCATCAGATCGGCGACCGAGAGCTGGGTTGCGGCCAGCACTGCTGGACCTCCTTTCGTCGTCGTTCGCGTTGCGGAACGTGCCTCAACGATGGGCGACTGCCACGGCGCCGGGCAGGGCCATTCGGCCTGTTGCGGTGCGGCAAGCGGCCCGATGCCGACCGCGAGGCACGGCGGCCGGGACGAGCCGAACGGCCCGCCAAATCGACGACGCCCGGCACTCGTACCGGCTCCCGCCCGGCGCGAGGCTGAGGCCGATACCAAAAAAGAGGACGGCATGGCAACCGTGCACGTCGACCGATAGGAACGACAGATGAACAGTTACGTGATCTATTCATCGCACGCCGGTAACACGGCAAGGGTCGCGCAGGTAATCGCTGACGCGCTGGCTAGCTATGGTCGAGCGGACCTGGTGCACGCGGATGAGGTTGCGACATTGCCCAACGACATCGACCTGCTGGTGGTCGGCGGGCCAACCGAGGGACACGGAGCGACCACCGAGATCAAGGCGCTCCTGCCACGCATCGCCGGCGAGCAGCTGGCCGGGACGCGCTTCGCAACCTTCGACACGCGGCTGCGATGGCCGAAGTGGCTGTCCGGATCGGCCGCCGGGGTGATCGCGGCAGGGCTCCGGAGGGCCGGAGCGGCGCAGGTGGTGAATCCCGAGAGCTTTATCGTCAGCACCAAGCCGGAGCTGCTTCCCGGTGAGCTGGAACGCGCCCGGCGCTGGGCCCTGACCCTGCAATCGGCGACAGGAGGCCGAAGATGAACGGCTCGAAGGTCAATGATTCGCTGCGCGACAAGGTGGCAATCGTCACCGGCGCGGCCCGGGGGATCGGTGCCGCGGCGGTACGCTCGCTCGGCGAGGCCGGTGCATCGGTCGTCGCGACCGACGTCCTGGACGACGAAGGCGAGGCGCTGGTGCGGGAGCTGTGCGCGGAGGGCGCCAACGTCCGCTACGCGCACCTCGACGTCACCGACGAACAGCAGTGGCTGCAGGTCGTCGACCGTACGGTGCGCGAGCTGGGAAGGCTCGACGTCCTGGTCAACAATGCCGGCATCGGTTCGATGGCCGACGTTGAGTCCGAGACCGTCGAGACCTGGGACCGCACCATCTCCATCAACCAGGAAGGCGTCTGGCTCGGTATGAAGGTCGCCATCCCGCGCATGCGCGAGGCCGGCGGCGGCTCGGTCGTCAACCTGAGCTCCATCTTCGGCGCGGTCGGTGGCTTCGGCGCGTCGGTCGCGTACCACGCCACCAAGGGAGCGGTGCGGCTGATGACGAAAAACGCCGCCATCCGTTACGCCACGGAAGGCATCCGCGTGAACTCGGTGCATCCCGGCTTCATCGACACGCCGCTCGTGGCAGAACTGAAGGGAACGCCGGCGGAGAACGAGATCATCCAGTCCACGCCCATGCGCCGATGGGGGCGTCCGGAGGAAGTGGGCGAGGTGATCGCGTTCCTGGCCAGCGATGCGGCGTCCTACATGACTGGCTCCGAGGTGTACGTCGACGGCGGCTGGACCGCACGCTGAGCGATTGGCCTAGCCTCCGGTCGTGGCAGACGAGCTGATCGGCCTGACCGATGCCCACTCGCGTTCACCGGCTGAGGTGGCGGCGGCCCTGGAAGTCAACCCACGACGTGGGCTGACCGAGGCGGCCGCCTCCGCGCGCCTGGGGGCAACCGGCCGCAATGAGCTGCAGCCACCCGAGCGACCTTCGCTGTGGGCAGCACTTCGCGACGCCGTCAGCGAGCCGTTCGTAGTCCTGCTCGCTGCGGCTGGGATCGGCGCAATCGCGCTCGGCGAGGTGCGCGACGGCGTCTTCGTGCTCGGCGGTCTCGTCCCGATCGTTGCCGCGGACGTGGTCACGACCTTCCGCTCGGAGCGGGCGCTCGAAGCGCTGCAGCGCGCGTCGGCGCCGCGCGCCCACGTCCTGCGGGCCGGCTCGGTGCTCGAGATCCCGGCGGCAGAGGTGGTGCCGGGCGACGTCCTGCTGCTGCGTGACGGTGACGTGGTGGCGGCCGATGCGCGCGTGCTCGCCAGCTCAGGTCTGCTGCTCGACCGCAGTGTGCTGACCGGGGAGTCCCTTCCCGAGGACGCTCGCGTCGCGGCAGATGCGGCCGATGTGCCGCTGCTCGACCGCCGCGCGATGGTGTACTCGGGAACGAGCGTTCTCGAGGGTCGGGGCCGGGCCCTCGTGACTGCCACCGGAGTCGCCACCGAACTGGGCCGCATCGCCGGGCGTCTCGGTCGCAGGCAGCGCTCGCGGTCGCCCCTGCAGCGTGAGCTCGATCGCCTCGTCCGCATTCTGCTGGTGGCGGCGACGGCGCTGATCATCATCACCGTCGGGCTCGGATTCGTCCGGGGCCAGCCAGCGGGCGAGAATCTCCTGGCCGGCATCTCGGCGGCGATCGCCGCGATCCCCGAGGAGCCACCGGTGCTGCTTGCCGTGATTTTGGGGCTGGGCGCCTTTCGTCTGCTGCGGCGCGGCGTCCTCGTCCGGCGGCTGTCGGCCCAGGAGACGCTCGGTGCCGTCGACCTCATCATCACCGACAAGACCGGCACGCTCACCCAGAACCGGCTGGCACTCCAAGGCGTGCTCACTCCCGGCGGCGAGATCGGCGCCCATGACCGTCGCGCCCTCTTGCTCGATGCCCTGCGCACCCAGGAGGAAGCGTGGCATGCCGACCAGGCCGGACCATGGGGATCGTTCACGCGCGCCATCCACGGTGCCTGGGACCCCAGGTGGCCGGCGCCCCGGCTCGATCCCGCTGACCTCCACGCCGTGCGCGGGACCGCGGCCGGCCGACCATGGTCAACCGCGACCGTCGGTGGCAACGGACCGCGGCGGGAGCTGGCGCTCGGTGCGGCCGAGGTGGTCCTCGGACTGACGGCCATCGCTGATGCGACGCGCGGTGCCTGGGAACGCCTGCTGGCCGCCGAGGGCAGTCACGGAGCGCGGTTGCTGCTGCTCGCCGAGCGCGACGATGGGTCCGAATGGCAGCCGCGCGCAGTCTTGTGCTTCGCCGATGCGCTGCGCGAGGGCGTGCCGGACGCGATGGAGATGGCCAACCGGGCGGGGATTCACACCGCGATCGTCACCGGTGATCACCCGAGGACCGCGTCGACGATCGCCGATGCCGTGGGCCTTCCCGCCGGCGTCGAGCTGACGGGATCACAGCTCGCCGAACTGGACGACGTGGCCGTCGCACAGCTGCTGCCAACGCTGCGGGTGGTGGCCCGCGCCCTGCCCGAGCAGAAGCTGCGGCTGGTCGAGCTGGCCCGCGCGGCAGCGCGCACCGTGGCGGTCACCGGCGACGGGGTGAACGACGCACCGGCGTTGCAGCACGCGGACGTGGCGGTTTCGATGGGCAGCGGCACGGGAGTCGCGCGCGAGGCGTCGGACCTCGTGCTCGGCGACGACTCGTTCGCGACGTTGATGGACGCGATGCGCGAGGGGCGGCGCATCGTGGCCAACGTCCAGAAGGGACTCGTCTTCCTGGTGTCGACGCACGTGGCACTGCTCGGCTTCATCCTGATCGCCACATTGGCCGGGTTCAAGCAGCCCCTGCTCCCCCTGCAGATCCTGTGGCTCGAACTGTTCATCGACATCTCCGCATCGGTCGCCTACGAACGTGTGCCGGAAGAGCCGTGAGCTAGGCGTCGGCCGCCGCGCCGCCGCGCCCGCCCGCTGCTGACGCCGGGGATCCTGGCCCGAATCGCCGTGGCCGGTGGATTCACCGCGGTGGCGGCGTTGATGGTGCTGCTCATGGGCGAAGGCGATTTCGAACGGCTGCGGTGGGTCGCGTATACCGCCCTGGTCATCGGCCAGGTGGTACGCGCTTACGCCAACCGCAGCCTGGAGATGCCCGTGCACCGGCTGCCGTCGAACTGGGTCCTGGCCGGCGCCTGCGTCGTGGTCATCGCCATCCAGCTGCTGATCCCGTCGGTGCCCGCGCTCGCGGATGCCTTCCGGGCTCACCGCCTCGATCTCGGCGAATGGGTCGTCGTTGGGGTCATCGCGCTTGCCCCGGCCCTGCTCGCCGAGCTGATTCGCACCGCTCGGACCGGGAGCACCTGGATCGCCTAGCGGTCGCGTCAGCGGGCGCATCGGCCCCGCATTTGGGTCCCGGTCGGCACTGGCGGCAGCCAACGCCGTCGCCTTTCATCGACGCACGGGGATCGAGGTGGCCGGACGGTCCGGCCGATCCCTGAGGAGGATCAATCATGAAGCGCCTCATCGCGCTGTTCGCGGCGCTGGCGCTCGTCGTCCTGTTCGTCTCGTCCGTCGCGGCGGCTGACCCGCCGCTGGTGCACAGCAGCCGCGTTCTGGTATCGGTCGACGGCGACGTCAGCCTGCCGGCCGGAGACGAAGCCGCCGCGGTGCTGGTGGTCGACGGCGATACGGTGATCGAGGGCACGGCCAACGTCGTGGCGGTGATCGGCGGGACCGCGACGTTCCGCGACGCGAGCGTCGAAACGATCTTCGTCGCCGACGGACGCGCCGACATCGATGCCGGAACGACCGTGCTCGACGGCGTGCGCCAAGTGGGGAGCACCGTCAACGCGCCGAGTGGCGTGCCGGTCACCGACATGTCGGGCGACCTGGCGGCGTCGGCCTGTTCATCGGCACCGCCGCGGTGCTGCTGTGGATCGGTTGGGGCCTCGCAACCCTGCTGATCGGCCTATTGGTGGTAGCGCTGGCGGCCCGACAGCTGAGGACGGCCACCGACCTGATCCGTGCCGAGACCGGCCGTGTCGCGGTGTTCGGGCTGCTCGGCCTCGTCGTGCCGCCGCTGGTCGCGGTGCTGGCGATGGTGACCCTGGTCGGCATTCCGGCCGGCATCGGCGTGCTGATCGTTGGCTGGCCGATGCTCGCGTTCGCGGGCTACCTGGTCGGCGCGCTATGGATCGGCGAGTGGATCCAGGGCCGACGGCGGCAGAGCGCGCCGGCCAAAGCGCGCCCGTACGGAGCGATGCTCATCGGCCTGCTGGTGGCCTTCGTGCTTGGCTTCGTGCCGCTGCTGACCTTCCTGATCTCGTTCTTTGGGGTAGGCGCCGTGCTGCTGGCGGGATGGCGCACGGTGCGGCACGGCGGAGCGCCGGCGGCGGTGCCGGTCGTTCAGCCGTCCCCCGTCGCGGCCTGAAGACTGGGGTGGGAGCGGCCACCTGGCCGCTCCCGGCCCGAGAGGGGTGTTCGAATGCGAATTCTGATCGGCGTGGCGCTGCTGGCCCACGCCCTGATTCATGCCAGCTACCTGTCGCCGGCGCCTCCCAGAACGCCGGGCGGACCAGAGTGGCGCTTCGAGATGTCGAAGTCGTGGCTCGTGACCGGGATGGGTGTCACGCCGGACGTGGTGCGGCTGCTCGGATCGCTGCTCGTCGTGGTCAGCGTCGTGACCCTGGTTGCCGGAGGTCTGGCAACCCTCGGCATCCTGCCGCGCGAGTGGTGGGCAGCCTGCGTCGTGGTCGGGGCCGTCGCATCGGGCGTCACCCTGACGGTGTTCTTCCACCCGTGGATCGTGCCGGGTTTCGTCATCGACGTGGCGTTGCTCTGGGCAGTTTTCGTGGCGCGTTGGCATCCGTTCGGCTCGACGCTCGGCGCCTGAGGCCAGACAGGCCTGACGACCTTTAGACGGCGGCTTCGGAAAGGACCGATGCGGCCGCCGGAGGCCACGATGTTCGAGCCGCGGCCGGCGGAGTCAGCTCGACCTCGCCGGCACGCGTCACCGCCCAGGCCGGCACGCCGGCGACGCGTCGCAGTCCACGCAGGAAGCCGAGCTTGGTGAGGACTTCCGCGTCCGCCGGATCATCGAGGGCGACGGTGACCGAGACATAGTCCGAACGCGCTGGCCTGCCGGTGACCGGGTCGATCAGGTGGTGCGCCCGCAACCCGCCGGCGCCGTGCCAACTGCGCACTGCAAGCGAGCTCGTGGCGACCGCACCGCGCCGCAAGTTGATCACGGCTGCCGGGTCCGGCCGGCCGGGATACTCGATCGCGACGCCCCAGCACGTGTCTGGCGTCGCATCGGCCACCAGATCGCCGCCGGCCTCGAGCAGGTACGGCGTGATGCCCGCGTCGCTCAGCGCCGCACCCGCCCATCGCAGGGCGAGGCCCTTGCCGATGCCGCCCAGGTCGACTGGTGCCTCGAGCTGGACACGCGCGGCTCCCTCGACGCTCAGCCAGGGGTCGTCGGGCCGCAGCGCGGGCGGCGACGGCGGCAGGGGCACGCCGGCCCGCTCACCGGCACGCTCGAGCGCGCCGAGGACGCGCGGATCGAAGGCACCGTCCGTCGCCCGGAATGCCCGCTGCGCCTCGACCAGCGCCGTCACGAGCATCGGCTCGACGCAGTGAGAGCGGCCGTCGCCGGCGTGAGCGTTGAGCCTGCTCAGCGGGCTGTGCGCATCGAATCGGGTCAGTGCACGCTCGGTGTCGATGAAGATCGGGCGGACCAACTGCCAGGCGCGGACGACGTCCGCGCGTCCCGCCGTCAGTCGCAGCCGCGATCCCATGGCGCGCGACGTCCGCACCTCGAGCGGTCCCGCGATCGTCAATGTCCTGACGCGCTCGTCTCGCCGTGGACCATCAGCAGCCGCAGGGCCGCGTCGAATCCGTCGGGCGTGGCGCACCACCGATCCTCGACGTCGAAGCGCGGGTCGTAGCCCGCGCCGGCGTGCAAGTAGACGTCCGGGCGCAGCACGACCGGGTCGAAGCGCTGCGGCGCCATCATCAGCCCGGCTTCGAGGCGAATGACCGACTGGCCATTGAGGATCGGCGCACCACAGCCGGCGCAGATGCGCTCGGTCGTCAGCCCGACAGATGCCTCGTCCATCTACACCGCAAAGGCTGCCAGAGACGCGATCGGCGCGCGCAGCGTCCTGGTCGCATGCGGCCGACGAATGATCAGGACCGATGCACCCGTGTGCTGCAGCACCGTGCGCGCAACGCTGCCGAGCACGAGCCGCTGGAAGGTGCCGAGGCCGCGAGAGCCCATCACGATCAGGTCACCCTCGCCCCTCCCCGCTTCGGCGATCTGCCGGGCCGGATGGCCGAAGCGGACCACCGCTTCGGCCGCGAGACCGGCGTCGCGCAGCCGGTCCGCAGCGTGCTCGGCGAGCCGCCGCTGCTCTTCGGCCGCGGCAGTCATGTCGTCGGGACGATCCTCGATCCAGCCCGCGGCCAGGACCACCGCCCAGTCGGCGGGCGCGACGCCCACCCGTTCGACGCTGAGCGCCTGAGCCGGCAGCCCCGTAAACAGGCCCCATCGGCCGATGGTGTCGATCGCCCGGTCGGCCGATTCGGAACCGTCGGTCGCAACCACCAGGCGGTCCACGCGGTCGTGGCGGGCGACGAGCACCGGGCACGGGGCGTGATCCACGACCTCCGTCGAGACCGAGCCGAGGAGAAGCGAGCTCCATGGGCCCAGACCGCGGCTGCCAACCACGACGAGATCGGCGAGCATCTCCGCTGCGAGCTCCACGATGACCGCTCCCGGGCGGCCATGCTCGAGCCGCGTCTCGACCGTACGGCCCGGCCCGCGCAGCCGCTCGGCCGCAGCTTCGAGCGCTCGCTGGGCTTCCGCGACCAGCTCGCGCTCGGTCGGCTCGCTGGCCGCCATGGCCAGCGCCGCCTCGCCGGCGCCGATCAGATCGGTACGGTCGATGACAGACACGAGCGTCAGACGTGCTGGTGCCGGCCACCGCAGCCCGGTAACGAGCTGTAGCGCGGCGTCCGCGCACGGCGAGCCGTCGTGGGCAACCAGGACGCGCATCACGCTCTCCTCCATGTGATGTTTCGAGCCGAGTGTCGGTCTACGCCGTCGGGCGGAACGAGTGCCGAATGGCCCCGCAACGAGGCCCGTTGGTCATGCCAGCGTTCGGGCGACCTGCCGGGCGATGACGATGTCCTCGCGCGCTTCCACGGTCAGCACGCTGAGCTTCGGCGTCCCGCCACCGAGCACCGACAGCCGCGCGCAGATCGAGTCGCGCATGAACGTCGAGTGCTGGCCGACGCCGCCGGTGAAAACGATCGCATCGACCCGATCGAGCCACGTGGCGGCGTAGGCGATGAATCCCGCAGCGCTGCGGGCCAACACGTCGAGCGCCAGGGCAGCAGCCGGGTCCCCGGTGCGCCGCAGCTCGAGATCCCGGACGGAGGCGGTCGTGCCCGACAGGCCGAGCAGACCCGAGTCGTGCTCCAGGCCCCCGGCCAGAGCATCGGCCGGCACGCCCTGGGCGAGCAGGTGGAGGAGGACGCCGGGGTCGACCGATCCCGAACGGGTGCCCATCACCATTCCCTCCAGCGGCGTGAACCCCATCGATGTCCAGGCCGATGCGCCACCCGCCACGGCCGTCACCGAGCAGCCGGAGCCCAGGTGGGCCACCACGAGCTGCAGCTCCTCCGCCGGTCGGCCAAGCTGCGCCGAGGTCCGTTCGACCGACCATGCCACCGACAGGCCATGGAAGCCGTAGCGGCGGATGTTCCAGCGCTCGACCCATTCGTCGGGGAGCGCATAGCGCGACGCCACCTCGGAAAGCGTGGCATGGAACGCGGTGTCGAAGCAGGCGACGTGCGAACGGTCGGGGAGCAGTCGCCGCGCGGCGCGGATCGTCTCGACGGCCACCCGGTTGTGGAGCGGCGCAAGCGCGTCGAGCTCGGCGATGGCGTCCACCACCGCGTCGTCTAGCGGCGTCGGCTGGCGGAAGCGGAGCCCACCATGGACGACGCGATAGCCGACCACGTCGAGATCGGCCTCGAGTTCTTCGACGAGGGACTCGAGCGCGGTGCGGCGCGCATCGGTCCCGGCGTCGTCGACCCCCCATTCGATCTCGCGCGCTGCGAGCGTTTCGTCACCGGGCTCGGAGATGACGCTCGCCTTGAGCGACGAGGAGCCGGGATTGAGGACGAGGACGGTCGCCGCCTGTCGGGTCACCTCAGCTCAGGCCGGCCACGACCAGTCGCGCACCTCGGGGCTGTCCTCGCCGTGCTCGCGGGTCCAGGCCCGCGCCTCGAGCCGCTTGTCGTGCATCAGCTGACGAACGTGGCCGGCTCGATCGGCGAGGCCCGGCACGCGGTCGATGACGTCCATCACGAGGTGGTATCGATCCAGGTCATTGAGCATGACCATGTCGAACGGCGTGGTGGTGGTGCCTTCCTCCTTGTAGCCGCGCACGTGCAGGTTGACGTGATTCGTGCGCCGGTACGTCAGGCGGTGGATGAGCCACGGATAGCCGTGGTAGGCGAAGATCACCGGCCGGTCGGTGGTGAACAGGGCATCGAACTCGGCGGCCGACATGCCGTGCGGATGCTCGGTCTCGTCCTGCAGCCGCATCAGGTCGATGACGTTCACCACCCGCACCTTCAGGTCCGGCAGGTGCTGCCGCAGCAGATCCACGGCGGCCACGGTCTCGAGGGTCGGCACGTCGCCGCAGCAGGCCATCACCACGTCCGGCTCAGCGCCCTCGTCGTTGCTGGCCCACTCCCAGATGCCGATGCCGCGCGTGGCGTGCAGGATCGCCTCATCCATGCTCAGCCAGTTCGGGGATAGCTGCTTGCCGGCGACGACCACGTTGACGTAGTTGCGGCTGCGCAGGCAGTGGTCGGCCACCGAAAGCAGGCTGTTGGCGTCGGGCGGCAGGTAGACGCGGATGACCTCGGCCTTCTTGTTGACGACATGGTCGATGAAGCCCGGGTCCTGGTGGCTGAAGCCGTTGTGATCCTGGCGCCAGACATGGCTGGAGAGCAGGTAGTTGAGCGAGGCGATCGGCCGGCGCCACTCGATGTGGCGCGTCACCTTCAGCCACTTGGCGTGCTGGTTGAACATCGAGTCGATGATGTGGATGAACGCCTCGTAGCAGTTGAAGATGCCGTGGCGGCCGGTGAGCAGGTAGCCCTCCAGCCAGCCCTGGCAGAGGTGTTCGGACAGAACCTCCATGACGCGGCCATCGGGCGCAAGGTGCTCGTCGGTGGGCAGCGTGTCGGCGTCCCAGGCGCGATCGGTGACCTCGAAGACGGCGTCGAGCCGGTTGGAGCTCGTCTCGTCCGGTCCCATCAGCCGGAAGGTGTGTTCGTTGCGCGCAATGACGTCGCGAAGGAATTCGCCAAGCACACGCGTCGCCTCGGACGTCGATGCGCCGGGTTGCGTGACCTCCACGGCGTAATCGCGGAAGTCGGGCAGCTCGAGGTCGCGCAGCAGCAGCCCGCCGTTGGCGTGCGGATTGGCGCTCATCCGCCGGTCGCCAGTCGGCGCCAGTGCGGCGAGCTCGGGTCGCAGGGTGCCGTCGTCGTCGAAGAGGTCTTCGGGCCTGTAGCTGCGCAGCCACTCCTCGAGGATCCGCAGGTGCGCCGGGTTGTCGCGGACGTCGGCCACCGGCACCTGGTGCGATCGCCAGGTGCCCTCGATCGCCCTGCCATCCACCTCCTCGGGGCCGGTCCAACCCTTCGGCGTGCGGAGCACGATCATCGGCCAGCGCGGTCGTGTCGTGACTCTGCCGTCGCGTGCCGCCCGCTGGATCTCGGCGATGCGGTCGAGCGTGTCGTCGATCGTGGCAGCCAGGTCACGGTGCACGGTTGAGGGATCGTCGCCTGAGACGATATGGACCTCGTGCCCGTAGCCCTCCAACAGCTTGCGCAGCTCCTCCTCCGGGATGCGAGCCAGCACCGTGGGATTGGCGATCTTGTACCCGTTGAGATGCAGTATCGGCAGGACCGCTCCGTCGCGAGCCGCGTCGATGAACTTGTTCGAATGCCAGCTTGCGGCGAGTGGACCGGTCTCGGCCTCGCCATCGCCGATCACGCAGGCAACCACGAGCTGAGGGTTGTCGAATGCGGCGCCGTACGCGTGGGCCAGCGAGTAGCCCAGCTCGCCGCCCTCGTGGATCGAGCCGGGTGTCTCGGGCGCCACGTGGCTGGGGATACCGCCCGGAAAGCTGAACTGGCGGAAGAGGCGGCGCATGCCGTCGACGTTCGAGGTGATCGATGGGTAGACCTCGCTGTAGGTACCTTCCAGGTAGGCGTTCGCCACCAGTCCCGGGCCGCCATGGCCCGGACCGGTGATGTAGATCATGTCCAGGTCGCGCTGGCGGATGGCCCGGTTGAGGTGGGCATACAGCAGGTTGAGGCCAGGAACCGTCCCGAAATGGCCGAGCAGTCGAGGCTTGATGTGCTCGGCGCGAAGCGGCTCGCGGAGCAAGGGGTTGTCGAGCAGATAGATCTGGCCGACCGAGAGGTAGTTCGCCGCGCGCCAGTAGGCGTCGATGCGTTCCAGGTCGTTGTCGCCCAGCGCGGCGCGAGGATCGCGCGCGGTGCTGGTGGTGGTCATCTGAGTTCTCCGCAATGCGTCCATGGATGGGGGTGCACGGGTCGTGCCGTCATCAGGCGTGGTACAGCCGTCGCGCTTCGGCGCGCAGCTCGTCGCGGAACTTGGGATCCGCGATCGCGATGAGCGCTTCGGCGCGCTCGCGGATGCTGCGTCCCCATAGCTCCGCGACGCCGTGCTCGGTGACGATGGTCCGCACGTGTGCCCGGGTGGTCACCACCCCGGCGCCCAGCGGCAGCACCGGCGCGATGCGCGAGATCGTGCCGCCGGCCGCGGTGGCTGGCAGCGCGATGATGGCGCGTCCCTCCTCGGCCAGCGCAGCGCCGCGGATGAAGTCCATCTGGCCGCCGACCCCCGAATAGAAGCGCGTGCCGATGGAATCGGCAGAGACCTGGCCGGTGAGATCCACGGAGAGGGCGGAGTTCACGGCGACCATGCGCCGGAAGCGCCGGATGACCGCGGTGTCGTTGGTGTAATCCACGGGTCGCATCTCAATCATCGGGTTGTCGTCGACAAACCGATACAGGTCGCGGCTGCCCATCAGGAAGGCGGTGACGATCTTGCCGCGGTTCACTTCCTTGCAGGCGCCGGTCACGACCCCGCGCTCGACGAGGCCCAGGACGACGTCGGTGAACATCTCAGTGTGGATGCCGAGGTCGTGCTTGTTTTCGAGCGCACGCGCCACCGCAGCCGGAATGGCCCCGATCCCCAGCTGCAGGGTGGCGCCGTCGGGGACGAGCTCGGCCACGTATTGGCCGATCCGTTCCTCGACGCTCCCGATCTGCGGCTCGGGATGCTCGAATGGCGGCTGATCGACCTCGACCGCCAGCCCGATCCGGTCGACATGGATGAACGAGTCGCCGTGGGTGCGCGGCATCGAGCGGTTGACCTGGGCAATCACCCGCCCGGCGTGCCGCGAGGCGGCCAGCGCGGCATCGACCGAGGTGCCAAGCGAGCAGAAGCCGTGGCTGTCAGGCGCGCTCACGTTGAGCAGCGACACATCGAGTGGCAGTGCGCCGCCGGCGAACAGGCGCGGCACGTCCGACAGGAAGACCGGCACGTAGTCGGCTCGCCCGTCGTTGACCGCTGCCCGAGCGTTGGCGCCGATGAACAACGCCGTATGCCGAAGGTGCGGCTCCATTCCCGGCTCGAGATGCGGTGCGGGTCCCTCGGTGTGGAAATGGATGAGACGCACGTCGCGGAGCTCCGACGCTCGCGCGGCGAGCGCCTCGAGCAGGACCGATGGCGTGGCGGCGCCGCCGTGGACGAAGACCTGCTCGCCGGAGCGGATGCCGGCGACAGCCTGGGCGGCCGTGACGATCTGCATGCGGTCAGTGTAGGAAGCCGATGTCCGGGCCCTCGAGGGCCAAGCGTCCCGGCGTTTCAAGTCCGCTCGGCACTTTCGCGTGCTGATCGCGTGGGCGAGGCTGAGCGTGATGATGTACGCGATCCGACCGATCGACCAAGCCGACGCTGCAGCCCTCGTCGACTTCTACGCGCGGCTGTCGCCCGAGGCGCGCCAACGCCGGTTCCTTGGCGGCTGCCGCGGAATCGACCTTACCCGGGCTCGCGCGCTGGCCGGAGAGGACGGGTTCGTCGCCACGCTGTGCGACGCAGGTCCAAACGACGGGATGCTGATCGGTCACGGCTGCATGCCGCGCCTCGACGCCCGGAGCGCGGAGGCTGCGTTCGCCGTGCTCGACAGGTACCAGGGTGTGGGTATCGGGCGGGCCCTGCTCGCAGCGGTCGTCCGCCGCTCGCGCGAGCTTGGGATCACGCACCTGATTGCCTCGATGTTCGCGGGCAACACCGCAATCCATCGGCTGCTGCTGGCCGCCGGCCCGTATCGGTACATCAGCCGCGAGGGCGGGATTGACACGCTCGAGATCGACGTGTCTGGGCCATCGGTCACGCGTGCCGCCATGCCGAAGGGCATACGGCGGGACGGCCAGACGCCCGTCGAAAGGGGCTGGACGGCAGATTTGAGACGTCCGGTCGCGACCGTACGGTGACAGCAGCTCAGATGAGCAATCGCAATCGACCCGGAATCCCGGGCAGAGTCACGAAAGGTGGCACACAAGCAATGACCGGACTCAAGACCCCCCGGGCGCTCGGCATCCTGGCGTTCCGGCTCACCATCGGCTGGGTGTTCCTGTTCGCCGGCGTCGAAAAGCTGTTCCTGTCGGGGCATGCCTTCGACGCAAGCAAGTTTCTGCAGTTCGGCACGCTGGGCACGGCAGCCGGCGCCGCGGAAGGCGCGATCGTCAACCCGACGCATCAGTTCTGGGTCGATCTGGCGGGCAACCCGGCGGCCATGAACGTCGTGAACTTCCTGGTCCCGTTCGGCCAGGTTGCAATCGGCCTGGCACTGATCCTCGGTCTGGCGACCCGTTTCGCCGGCGTCATGGGCGCGCTGATGATGGCCTTCATTGGGATCGCGTCGTGGGATTTCGCCAACGGTGTCGTGAACTACCACGCCGTCCTCGCCATCAGCTCCCTGATCCTGCCGGTCATCGCCGCGGGTGAGGTGTACGGGATCGACGCGCTCGTCGATGAGACCCCGATCGTGAAGCGAGCTCCGGCGCTGCGGTACGTGCTCGGGTAGCGGCTCGCAGCCCAAGAGGTGAAGGCCGGCTGACGATTGGTCGGCCGGCCTCTCCGTGGGTTGCTCGAGGAGGATTACCGATGACACGAATCATCGAAGCGATCGCGACGGGCGTCGGCTCGACGATCGGCTTTTTGGCGGACCATGGCATCCTGTTCGCGCTGTTCGCCCTGCTGTGGATTGCCTTCGGGTTCGGCCTCGTCGCCAGCCAGGGCAGCATCGACGCCGCCTGGCAGTGGCTGCGTCAGCTGCCGATGCTTGCGCAGGCCGTCATCTGGCTGCTGTTCCTGCCGGTCGCAGCCGGGCTGTGGGTCTGGGAGACGGCGTGGCCGTTCATCGTGCGGCTGACGTTGGTCGGCGGTCTCGCAGCATGGACGCTCCTCGTTCTGTTGCCGCGATCGGCAACGAACGCCCAGCCATAACGATGAAATCGCACGTTCTCGCTGACCGCCTTGCCTGGCTGGCGACCGCGCTCGCTGCGTTCGCGGCAGCCGCAGGGCTGCTCACCAACGTGTACCGCGATCCGGTGTTCTGGACCGACCAGGCACGCGGCACCGACCTGGCGACACTGCTGCTCGCCATCCCGCTCTTGGTGATGTCGTTGTCGGCGACCTCGCGAGGATCGGCGACCAGTCGGTTGATGGCCTTCGGTGCCACCACCTATCTGGTCTACAACTACGCCATCTACGTGTTCGCAGTTCGCATGAACGTGCTGGCCGCGCTGTACATCGCCGTATTCGGCCTGAGCGTCTGGAGCCTGGCCCTGGTGCTTGCAGCCGGACGCTTGCCGCGGCTCGGAACCGTGCCGCGGCGAACCGGCGCTGCGGTTCTGATCGGCATTGCGGTTGTCTTCGCGTTGCTGTGGCTTGGCCAGATCGGCAGCACCACGATCACCGGCGTGCTGCCGCCCGATGTCGAGAGGGCCGAGCTGCTGACCAATCCTGTCTTCGCGCTCGATCTGGGTCTGTTTCTGCCCCTCTCCGCGGTGGCCGGGGTCGGCCTGCTCCGTCGCACATCGGCGGGCGCGTTCGCGCTGCCGATGCTGATCTGGCTCACCCTGACGTCGGCCGGCATATTCGCGGGCTTCCTCCTCACCGCCATGCGCGGCGAGTCCTTCCCGATTGTGCCGGCCCTGATCGTCGGCATCCTCGGCCTGGTGGCCGCCGCCGTCGCGATCGCCGCGATCGGTGCGAGCCGAAGCTCGGCGGCCTCGAGCGTGCCTTCGGCCTATCGGTCGTAGAGCAGGGGTGTTTCGCAGCAGCCCGCTTGGCCCTCCCGGGCGGAGCGGCCTAAAACCTGCGAAGGTGGCGGCATGGGCGCAATCGTGGTGATCGGAGCCTCGGCGGGCGGTGTTGAGGCCTTGACCAGTGTCGTGCGTGGTCTTCCGGCAGACCTCGCCGCACCCGTCTGTGTCGTGCTCCACACTCCGCCGGGTGGGCCGAGCAGCCTCCCGTCCATCCTCGAGCGCGCCGGCGAACTCCCGGCCGCGCACGCACGCGACGGACAGCAGGTCGAGGATGGTCACATCCTGGTTGCGCCTCCCGACCGCCACCTGATCCTGACCGATGGAATCGTTCGGGTCAGCCGCGGACCACGCGAGAACCGCCTGCGGCCGGCGGTCGATACCCTGTTTCGCAGCGCAGCCTTTACCTACGGTCCGTCGGCCATCGGCGTGATTCTGTCGGGAGCCCTGGATGATGGAGCCGCCGGCCTCGAAGCGATCAAGGCGCAGGGCGGGAGCGCGCTGATCCAGGATCCAGCCGACGCGCTGTTTCCAGGGATGCCGCTCAGCGCTCGAGAACGCACCGTGGTCGATCATGCACGCCCTGCCGCTGAACTCGGACCGCTGATTTCCGAGCTCGTCACCGCCAGCGTCGCGAAAGGAGGAGATGCGATGCCCCGCCCGCACGCGGAGACCACGCCAGCGTCGCCAACGGACGCGAGGAGCGCGGACGTCTATGACAACCCGCCGGGTGAGCCCTCCCCGTACTCGTGTCCCGACTGTGGAGGAGTGCTCTGGCGCGGCAAGCCGCCGCGGGATCCTGACTTCGCCTGCCGGGTCGGCCACGCCTACTCTGCGGAGTCGCTCGAAAGCGCGCAGCGCGACGGTGTGGAGGCGGCGCTGTGGACGGCGCTGCGAGCACTCGAAGAAAGTGCCCTGACGACGCGGCGGCTGGCGGCTGATGCACAGCGGGCCGGGCGGCATTCCGCCGCCCGCAGATTCGCCGCCCGACGGGCCCAGGTCGAGCAGCAGGCTGCTGTCCTGCGGAAGGCGCTGGCCGAGGGGGGCGCCGACACCAAGCCCCCTTCCTGACCGCGCTGATGGTGGTGTGATAATCACCACCCCGACCTCGTGCACCGCACGAACCGCCGGCAATCCATGGAGGCAACAGTGATGGAGGACGCGGTCCGACGACTGGTCGTCATCGGCGCCTCCGCCGGCGGCGTCGACGCCCTGTCAACCGTCATCGGCAGCCTCCCGGCTGGCTTTCCTGCGCCGATCGTCGTGGCGCAGCATCTGGATCCTCGGCACAGGAGCCACCTGCACGAGATCCTTGGCAGGCACGCAAAGCTGCGCGTGGAAACGATTGCCGACCACGAGCGACTCGCCGCAGGAGTCGTCTACGTCATTCCACCCGGCCGGCACCTCGAGATCGGCGAGCGCGAGGTGCGCCTGATCGTCGATGGCCACCATCGGCCACTGCCTTCAATCGATCTGCTGCTGACGACCGCAGCCGAGGCGTACGGCGAACACCTGACTGCGGTGATCCTGACGGGCAGCGGCTCGGATGGTGCCGAGGGAGCGCGCCGAGTGACAGCAGCCGGCGGTACGGTGCTTGTGCAGAACCCCGCCACCGCCGAATTCCCATCGATGCCGCGATCGCTGTCACCCACCACGGTGGACGCCGTGGCAGAACTGGACGAGATCGGCCCTCTACTGATCGACTTGACCAAGGAGCCACGGATCGCCCAGCGAAACGGCGACGGTTCGAAGCTGCTCGATGAGTTCCTGGGCCAGCTTCGCGGCCGAAGCGGCATCGACTTCGCCAGCTACAAGCGTCCGACGATCATGCGCCGGCTGCAGCGACGCATGATGGCCACCGGAAGCCCCGATCTGCATCGGTACGTCGAGCACCTCCGCGATCAGCCAGATGAGGTCCAGCGACTGACGAGCAGCTTCCTGCTGAAGGTCACCGAGTTCTTTCGTGATCCCGATCTCTTCGAGCGATTACGACGGGAATGGTTGCCGGAACTGATCCGTGACGCGCAGCGACGTGGAGAAGAGCTGCGGATCTGGTCGGCCGGCTGCGCCACCGGGGAAGAGGCGTACTCGCTCGCCATGCTCGTGGCCGAGGCGCTGCGCACGACGAAGAATCCCCCCCAGGCACGCGTCTTCGCCACCGACCTGGACGACGTCGCAATCGGCTTCGCGCGGCGAGGGATCTACCCGCGGGCCGCGTTCGCCAACGTGCCCGCCGAGCTGCGGGATCGGTACGTCAACGAGCTCGACGGCGAAGGGGAGGTCGCCAAGCTGGTTCGCAGCCTGGTGATCTTCGGCCAGCACGACCTCGGCCAGCGCGCGCCATTCCCGCGCATCGACCTCATCCTGTGTCGCAACGTCCTGATCTACTTCCAGGCCGACCTGCAGCGGCGTGCGCTGCAGCTGTTTTCGTTCTCCCTGCGCGACGGAGGGCTCCTCGTCCTGGGCAAGGCCGAGACGACCGCAGCCGTGCGCGGCGCGTTTCGCCTTGTCGACCGCCGGCTCAAGGTCTACGAGCGCTCCGGTCCGCGCGACCCACTGCCAGCGGTGCACCTTAGCCAGCCCGCACTGGCATCGCAGCCGCTGGTGCCCAGCCGGCCGGTGGCGCCAGCGCTCGATCTTGCGGTGATGCGGGCGAGGCGCGAGGCGGAGCGCAAGCGGGCTGCCGCGGATCACGCGGACCGCCTGCTGCTTGCTCTGCGAACTGGCGTCGTCGTGGTCGACGAGCACTACGACATCGGCCGCATCAATGCCGCCGCGCGACAGATGCTGAGCATTCATGGCACGGCGATCGGCGACGACTTCGTTCACCTGGCTATTGGTCTGCCGTCCACCGCGTTGCGCGGGTTACTCGACAGTGCGCTGCGGGGGCAGCCGGCCGAGGCGGTCATGACGGTCACCACCAGCGCCACCGAATCTGGCGAAGGTGCGCGATTGGAGGTGAGCTGTACCCCCTTGGCTGGCGAAGGCGAGGCCGGACTGGTCATCGTCGAGCTGCGCGACGTATCCAGCAGCGAGGCCGCACATGTTGCTCTGGAGCAACGCCTCTCGGCGCGGGAAGCGGAGATTGAGACAGCCCGCGCGGCACAGGCGGAGGAGGCAGCCTCGCGCCATGCGGAGCTCGAGCAGGCACTCGCCGGTCGGGATCGTGCCCTGGAAGAACAGGCCACCCGGTTGGAGCGCTTCAGTGACACGCATCGCCAACTGCTCAGCGCCAATCGCGAACTGACCGATGCGAACCTCCTGCTGCGGAGCACCAACGATGAGCTGCTCATCAGCAACGAGGAGGTCCAAGCCTCGTCCGAGGAGGTCGAAACGCTCAACGAGGAGCTGCAGGCCACCAACGAGGAGCTCGAAACGCTCAACGAGGAGCTGCAGGCCACGGTCGAGGAACTGAACTCCACCAATGCCGAGCTGGAATCTCGTTCGGCCGAGATCGAGGAGGCCAACGAGGCACTCGCAGCGGAGCGCGAGTCGAGCGAACGCCAGCGGCAGCGCCTGGCGACGACGATGGCGAGCATGGCCGATGCGGTCATGATGGTCGGCTCCCGCGGTGAGTCGCTTGTCACCAATGCCGCCTACGAGGAGCTCTTCGCGGGCGCTGAAGAATCGGTTCTCGAGCCCGAAGGCAGCGAGCGGGTTCCTTCGCGGGAGGCATTGCAACGCCGCGCAGCCGCGGGGGAGACGTTCCTCGCCCAATTCGCGATCCGAGCTCCGGATGGATCACGTCGCTGGTTCGAGGCCAAGGGCCGTCCGCTTCGTTCCGATGGTGGCGAGCGCGGCGGGGTGGTGGTCATCCGCGACATCACCGACCGCAGCCTGCGCGACCTGCAAGATCAGTTCGTGGCGATGGTGGCTCACGAGCTGCGGACTCCGTTGAGCGCGATGATGGGGTACGTCGAGCTGGTGAGTCGTGGGCTGGCCGGGATCGACGAATCAGATGACCGCCTGCGGCGTTTCGCGGACAGGGCTGTCGGGCAGGCACACCGCATGGCCGAGCTGGTGGGCGACCTGCTCGATGCGAATCGCCTCCAACGCGGCGACCTCGCCTACCTCCATGAGCCGATCGACCTTGCGGCCCTGGTCGAGGAGATGGTCGAGGTTTCCCGGCCGCTGGCCGAAGGAACCGAAATCCGTGTGCACGGCATCACGACGCCGGTCGAGGTGATGGGCGATCCCGGGCGATTGCAGCAGGTAGTCCTGAATCTCCTGAACAACGCGCGCCAGCACGGGGGGGCGGGCAAGCCGATCGAGGTGACGCTCAGACGCCGGGGCTCGAAGGTGATGCTCAGCGTCCGCGACCACGGTCCCGGCATCCGGCGCTCGGACCAAGAACAGCTTTTTACGCGCTTCTTCCGGGCCGAAGGCAGTGCCAAGCCGCGGAGTGGCGGCTTGGGACTCGGGCTCTACATCAGCCGCCAGATCGTCGAGGCTCACAGTGGGACGATCGCTGTCCGATCGCAGCCCGGCCGGGGCGCCACCTTCACCGTGACGCTTCCCGTGAAACCGCCCGGCGGGCCAAGCGGCGCACGCGGCAGTCGCCGGCGCTGACATGCACGGCCGCGGCGGGATCAGAGCAGATCTGCCGGCGGCTGCCCACGACGTCGCCGCGAACCACAGCATCCTGTTCGTGGAGGACGATGCTGCCATCCGCGACGTCTACGCTGAGCTGCTGCGCTCCGAGGGTTACGTCGTCAGCCTGGCCGCCAACGGCGAGGAGGCCATGCGGCTGCTCACCGATGGCGATCGACCGTGCCTGATCGTCATCGACCTGTTGATGCCCGTCCTCGACGGGTGGGGACTGGCCGCGCGGCTGGGCGACAACCAGGAGCTGGCAGCCATTCCGTTCATCGTCGTCTCGGCGCAGCCGCCGTCCGACGGACAGCGGACGCCCCCCGCCGCACGGACGCGACTGACCAAGCCGGTGGCCCTCCAGGCATTGCTCGATGCGATCGAGCTCTACTGTCCGGCGACCGATTGACGCGGCCGCCGGGCGCGATCACCCGGCGTCAGGCCCGCTGCGGGAGGCGGTCATCGCTGGCCGGAGCCATGAAGCCCAGGGCCAGCAGCACGACGCCCGTTCCGAGGTGCAGCAGGACGTCGGCACCGCCCAGCGGCAGGATGCCGAAGCCGTTGGGGAACGGGATGCCGAGGATCCCGACCAGGATGTACACCGCGCCAACGACGCGCGATACCAGGATCGCTGCCGACGTCGCGGTCGAGCCGTAGAGCAGCGCCGCGGCGATGACGAGGTGCACCACGTTGTGCGCCGCGTTGATCGGAAAGATGCCCAGCAGGTTGCCGGACGCCGAGGGCATGCCGGCAGGTGCCGCGCCGAACACGAACAACGGGATGAAGCCGACAGCGCCGACGATGAGATAGACCACGCCGAGAACCAGCGCGACCGTGCGTGCGAGTGCCACGAATCGAACCTCCTTGAGTGCCCGGCCAGATGCCGGAGTCAGCGGAGGTACGAGCCCGCGACGTCGGCGCATCACTCGGAGCGCCTGCATCGGCTAGCGAAGGGAGGCCGAATGCCTCCCGATCAGGCGCATCACCTCGGTCAACCCGAGCCCGAACGGCTCGAGCGCCGCCGATGCGGCCAGGTACGGCGAGCCGTTGGCGCCCAGCGTCGGGCCGTCGAGCGAATTGGCCGACGCCAGCCAGCGGTCGCCGAAGCGAACCAGTCGCAGCGTCACGCCTCCGACGGGGGTGTCGATCCGCAGCTCGGACGCGCGCCAGGCGCGCGGCGGCAGGAACGCATCGGTCTCGTCATCAGCGGCCAGGAACGCCGCAGGCACCGCGGTCATGGGTAGATGCCCCTGGCCTGCTGCGCCTCGGCGACACGTGCCAAGGCGATGCTCTGGGCCGCCAACCGGGCGTCGATGCCATCGGTCGAGGCCATCTGCCAGACCTCGTCGAAGGCAGCGGTGATCACGCTGCGCAGCCGGTCGTTCACCTCGGCCGCCGTCCACTGCAGCGATTGAAGGTTCTGCACCCACTCGAAGTAGCTGACGACGACCCCGCCGGCGTTGCACAGGATGTCCGGGATCACGACCACGCCGTTCTCGCGCAGGATCGGATCGGCATCCGGGGTCGTCGGTCCATTGGCGCCCTCGGCCAGGATCCTGGCCTTGACCGTCCCGGCGTTGGCCGCGCTGACCTGGCCCTCCAGGGCCGCCAGGATCAGGATGTCGCAGTCCAGGCCGATGAGATCCTCGTTGCTCATGGGCGTCGTGCCCGAGGCGCCGTCGACCGAGCCGGTCTCCTTCATTCGGCGCTTGAGCGCCAGCGGATCGAGCCCGTCCGGGTTGTACACGCCACCGCCGACGTCGGTCACGGCGATGAGCGTCGCGCCGGCCTCGTGGATCAGTCGTGCGGCAGCCTCGCCGACGTTGCCGAAGCCCTGGACGGCGACGCGTGCACCCTGCAACGGCAGGCCGATGGCCTCGGCCGCACGCTGGATGGTGTAGACGACGCCCTGCCCGGTCGCATCCGCCCGGCCCAGCGAGCCGCCGATGTCGACCGGCTTGCCGGTGACGACGCCGGGGATCGAGTAGCCGTGATGCATGGAGTAGGTGTCCATCATCCAGGCCATGGTCTGGGCATTGGTCCCGACGTCAGGCGCCGGGATGTCGATGTTCGGACCGATGATGCCCTGCAGCTCGGCGGTGAAGCGGCGGGTGATGCGTGCCATCTCGTTCGTCGAGAGCTGGCGCGGATCGACCGTGACGCCGCCCTTGGCGCCGCCGAACGGCACGTTGACGAGTGCGCACTTCCAGGTCATCCACATCGCCAGGGCGCGGACCTCCTCGATGTCGGTCTGCGGATGGAAGCGAACGCCGCCCTTGGCCGGTCCGCGCGACAGGTTGTGCTGCACGCGGTAGCCGGTGAAGACCTCGACTCGCCCGTCGTCCATGGTCACCGGGAAGCGCACCGTCCACTCGCGCTTCGGCACGCGCAGGATGGCGCGCGTGACCCGATCGAGCGCGATGTGATCCGCGGCGCGATCGAACTGCTGCAGCGCGGATTCGAGTGCCGATGCGACATGCGTCGGCGTCGACGTGCGAGTGAGAGTCTTCAAGGTGACCTGACCTTCCTGTGCGAGACGTGAAAGTGGCGCGGCCCCCGATGCCGCGCCGAGATCAAGCCTGCCAGCCTCACCTCACGTTCGGGGTGTACGAGCGTGAACGTTGCGTGAACTTGGCTATCCTCGGCGGCATGCCGCGCGTCGACGATGCCGAGATCGACCTGCTGCTCGGGCCGGTTGCGCTGGCCCTGCTGGGCGCCGGAGCGGACAGTGCCCGCCTGGCAGCCGCGCTGACCGGTGATGGCATCAGCCTTTCCGCCGAGCGCGCTGCCAGGGTGCTCGACCGGCTCGCGCGGCTCGGCCTGGCGCGAGTGCTGGGTGACGAGGACGGTCACCCTCGGTTCGTGGCCACCAGCCTGGGCCAGCGGGTGGTCGACGCCCAGGTGGCTCGCCAGCCGGAGCTTGCGGTCGGGCTCGATGAGCTCGAGCGGCTGCGGACCGACCTGCTGTCGACGATCGCCCATGAGCTACGCACGCCGCTCACCTCGCTGCGGACCTGCGTCGGCCTGCTGCTCGACCCTGCGCTCCGTCCCAGCGACGACGAGCGGCAGCGCCTCATTGCGACCATCGCCCGCAGCTCTGACCGGATGTACCAGCTCGTCGAGGAGCTGCTCGACCTCGCCCGCTATCGCGCCGGCAAGGTGTCTCTCGAGCGGCGGCGCTTCGATGCGCGTGCTCTGGCACGCGATGCTGCCAGCGCGGTGCGCCCGCTGGCCGAAGCGGCCGGACAGGAGCTCCGGCTCGACCTGCCGCCCGCGCCGGCGATGGTCAGCGGTGACCGGCGGCGCCTCGAGCAGGCGCTGCTCAACCTCCTCTCGAACGCACACAAGTTCTCGTCGCCGGGTGGCGAGATCGGCTTCGCCGTGGCGCGACAGGGCGATGAGATGACCTGGACGGTCGAGGACCACGGGCCGGGGATCGCGCCGGAGGACCAGGCTCGCCTGTTCGAGCGCTTCTTCGTCGGCGCCTCGGACGTGGCGGGCGGCACCGGACTGGGGCTGCCCACGGCGCTCGCCATCGCCCAGGCGCACGGCGGGCGGATCGAGGTCGACAGCCGGCTGGGTCGGGGGAGTCGGTTCAGCCTGGTCGTGCCCGCCGATGTGGGCGGTGACCCGGCATGAAGCTGCTGATCGTGGACGACGACGCCGACATCGTCGAATCGGTGCGACTCGGGCTGGGCCTGCAGTGGCGCGACGTCGAGGTCATCAGCGCCGCCACCGGCGACGAGGCCCTGACCCTGATCGAGGAGCAACGGCCGGACCTGGTGCTGCTCGACGTCGGCCTGCCGGGACGTAACGGGTACGACGTCCTGCGCGAGCTCCGGACCTTCTCGGAGGTGCCGGTGGTGATGCTGACCGCGCGGGGCGAGACGCTCGACAAGGTTCGCGGCCTGGAGCTCGGTGCCGACGATTACGTCACCAAGCCGTTCGATCACCTCGAACTGCTGGCGCGGGTGCGGGCGGTGCTGCGGCGGCTGGATCTGAACGCGCCGACCGCACGGGTCCCATCGTTCCGCTCAGGGCCGCTCGAGGTGGACTATGCCGCGGGCGAGGCTCGCCTCGGCGGCCAGCGCCTCGAGTTGACGCCAACCGAGTTCCGCCTGCTGTACCACCTCGTCCGCAACGCCGGCTGGACGCTCACCCACGAGACGCTGCTGGCGCGGGTGTGGGGTCGCGAGTACACCGATGAGCTCGAGTACCTGCGCGTCTACGTCCGCCGCCTGCGCGACAAGCTGGGCGATGACCCGGAGCGGCCTCGGTTCATCCGCACCGAGCGGGGCCGCGGCTACCGCTTCGTCGGCGTTCCGGACTGACGCGGTCACCCCCGTCGCACGAGGACACCCGCCTCGACGAGCCGATGCATCACTTTGGAACGTTTGTTCTACGCAGGATGCATCGGTACACTGACCGATGCCGTGGCCGCATCCCGTTCCGCCGACCCCCTCAGCGCCTTTTCCCGGCCCACCGCCGACTGGTTTCGCGAGGCGTTCGCCGAACCGACCCGCGCCCAGTCCCTCGGCTGGCCGGCGATCGCCGGCGGGTCACACGTCCTGATCCATGCCCCGACCGGCAGCGGCAAGACGCTGGCGGCCTTCCTGTGGACGCTCGATCGGCTCTTCGCCGAGCCGCGTGACCCGAAGAAGCGCCAGACGCGGGTCCTGTATGTCTCGCCGCTCAAGGCGCTGGCCTACGACGTCGAGCGCAACCTGCGGGCGCCGCTGGCCGGCATCCGCCGCACCGCGGAACGGGAGGCCATCACGCTTCCCGAAGTGCGGGTCGCCTCCCGGACCGGCGACACGCCGGCCGATGCGCGACGCCAGCTGGCCAAGGATCCGCCCGACATCCTGGTCACCACCCCCGAGAGCCTCTACCTGCTGCTCACCAGCCAGGCGCGCGAGATGCTGCGCGGCGTCGAGCACGTGATCGTCGACGAGGTGCATGCCCTGGCCGGCACCAAGCGCGGCGCGCACCTCGCGCTCAGCCTCGAGCGGCTGTCGGCTGTCACCGGGAAGGATCCGCAACGCATCGGCCTGTCGGCGACCCAGCGACCGCTGAGCGCCATCGCGAACTTCCTGGGTGGCGCCGGTCGCCGGGTCGAGATCGTCGATGCCGGAGCGCGCAAGGAGCTCGACCTCGAGGTCATCGTGCCGGTCGAGGACATGAGCCGCATGGGCGAGGTGCTCGACGCCGACGACCAGCCGGGCGGCAGTGCGGCCGCGCCCGACGGTCGCCATTCCATCTGGCCGAGCATCCACCCACGCCTGCTGGAGCTGATCCGGGCGCATCGGTCCACCCTGATCTTCGTCAACTCGCGCCGCCTGGCCGAACGGCTCGCGCAGCGCCTCAACGAGCTTGCCGGTGAGGAGCTGGTGCGCGCGCATCACGGCAGCGTGGCGCGCGAACAGCGGCTGCAGATCGAGGAGGCACTCAAGGCGGGACGGTTGCCGGCGCTCGTCGCCACGTCCAGCCTGGAGCTGGGCATCGACATGGGCGCCATCGACCTGGTCGTGCAGGTCGAGTCGCCGCCGTCGGTCGCTGCCGGGCTGCAGCGCATCGGTCGGGCCGGGCACCAGGTCGGCGAACCGTCGACCGGCAAGCTCTTTCCGAAGTTTCGCGGCGACCTGCTCGAGTCGGCGGTGGTCGTCGAACGGATGCACAAGGGCGAGATCGAGGAGACGCACGTCCCGCGCAATCCGCTCGACGTGCTGGCCCAGCAGCTGGTTGCCATCACCGCCCTTGAAAAGTGGCGCGTCGACGACCTGCATGCGCTGGTGACCCGTGCCGACAACTTCCGCGAGCTGTCACGTGAGCAGCTCGAGGGCGTGCTCGACATGCTGGCCGGCCGCTACCCCGCGGACGAATTCGCCGGCCTCCGGCCGCGCGTCGTCTGGGACCGATCGACCGATGAGATTGCCGCTCGCAATGACGCGCGGGTGGTCGCCATCACCTCGGGCGGCACCATTCCGGACCGCGGCCTGTACGGCGTCTTCCTGCCCGATGACGGCAGCGGTCGCCCTGGACGCCGCGTCGGCGAGCTCGACGAGGAGTACGTCTACGAGTCGCGCGAGGGCGAGACCTTCCTGCTCGGGGCCTCCACCTGGCGCATCGAGCAGATCAAACCGGACCAGGTCATCGTCACGCCCGCCCCGGGCGAGCCGGGCAAGATGCCGTTCTGGCACGGCGACATGGTCGGCCGTCCGGCCGAGCTGGGCCGCGCCATCGGTCGGTTCGTCCGCGAGCTTTCCGAAACCGAAGCGGAGGCGGCCATCGAACGCCTCCAGACGTCGAGCGACCTCGATGAGCTCGCCGCGCGCAACCTGGTCCAGTACGTCGGGGAGCAGCGCGATGCGACGGGGGCGCTGCCCACCGACCGGACAATCGTCATCGAGCGCTTCCGCGACGAGCTGGGCGACTGGCGCGTCTGCCTCCTTTCGCCGTTCGGCGGACGCGTCCACGCCCCGTGGGCCATGGCCATCGAGGCGCGGCTGCGGGCGCGGCGCGCCGAGGTGCAGACCATCTGGTCCGACGACGGAATCGTCATCCGGCTGGCCGAGGCCGGGGAGGCGCGGATCGAGGACGACGTGCTTATCGATCCCGACGAGATCGAAGGCTCGCTGATGGACGCGCTGGGCGGATCCGCACTGTTCGCGGCCCGTTTCCGCGAGAACGCGGCGCGGGCCCTGCTCCTGCCGCGGCGCCGGCCCGGACAGCGCACGCCGCTGTGGATGCAGCGCCAGCGATCGGCCGACCTGCTGTCGGTCGCCTCGCAGTACGGCTCGTTCCCGATCATCCTCGAGACGTATCGCGAGGTGCTGCGCGACGTGTTCGACATGCCCGCGCTGCGCGGCCTGCTGGCCGACATCCGCGCCCGTCGGGTGCGCGTGGTATCGGTCGAGACGGCCACCGCCTCGCCGTTCGCTGCCTCGCTGCTGTTCGACTACGTCGGCAACTTCATGTACGAGGGCGACGCCCCTCTGGCCGAGCGCCGCGCGCAGGCGCTGGCCCTCGACCGCGAGCGGCTGGCCGAACTGCTGGGCGCGGACGAGCTGCGCGAGCTGCTCGATCCGGAGGCGGTCGCCGATGTCGAGCTCGAGCTGCAGGCGCTGAGCGGCGGCCGTCGCGCGCGGACGGTCGACGCCGTCCACGACCTGTTGCGACGGCTCGGCGACCTGCGGACCGATGAGGTGGCGGGTCGCGCCGAGGTGGACGTGACGTCCGCGTTGGGACAGCTCGCCGGCGAACGGCGCAGCCTCGAAGTGCGGATCGCCGGCGAGGAACGCTGGATCGCGATCGAGGACCTGGCGCGCTACCGCGACGCGCTGGGGGTCAGCCCGCCACCTGGGATCGCCGAGGCGTGGCTTGAAGCGACCGATGCCCCGCTGGACGGCCTGCTGCTGCGCTGGGCGCGGACGCATGCGCCGTTCACCGCGGCGGCACCGGCCGGGCGCTGGGGCATCAGCACGACGGTGGTCGAGGACCGGCTGCGCTCACTGGCGGCCGCCGGCGCACTGCTGGAAGGCGCGTTCCGGCCGGGCGGCGCCGAGCACGAGTTCACCGACGCGGATGTGCTGCGCGCGCTGCGCCGGCGCTCCCTGGCGCGTCTGCGCCGCGAAGTCGAGCCGGTGCCGGTCGAGACACTCGCCCGCTTCCTGCCGGCCTGGCAGGGAATCGGGTCGCGCGCCAGCGGCCACGACCGGCTGCTGGAAGTGATCGGGCAGCTGGAGGGCTATCCGATTCCGGTCTCGATCCTCGAACGCGACGTCGTGTCGGCGCGCGTGCGCGACTACACCCCGCGCCTGCTCGACGAGCTGGGTGCCGCCGGGGAAGTGGTGTGGGTGGGCCGCGGGGCGATCGGCCGCGACGACGGCCGGATCGCGCTCTACCGTCGCGATCGCGCCGAGCTGCTGGCCTCGAGCGGAGCGTTCGAGGGCGTCGAGCGGCCGGCGGGTGACCTGCACGACCGTCTCCGTGCTCACCTGCAGCGTCGCGGGGCGAGCTTCTTCCGCGAGCTGCGCACGGCGGTGCCCGAGGCACGCACCGACGACGAGCTGCTCGACGCGGTGTGGGACCTGGTGTGGGCCGGCGAGGTCACCAACGACACGTTTGGCGCCCTGCGCGCGCTGTCACTGCCTCGCTCGCGATCGCGCTCGACGCGGCGATCGCCACGCTTGGCGGCGCTCGGGCCGCCCCGTGCGGCCGGACGCTGGTCGCTGGTCGCCGACCTCGTGGGCGAGGCGCGCTCGGCGACGGAACGCTCCCACGCCACCGCCGTCGCGTTGCTCGAGCGGCAGGGCGTCGTCACCCGGGAAGCGGTGCTGGCCGAGGGAATCGCCGGCGGGTTCGCATCGGTCTATCCGGTGCTGAAGGCGATGGAGGAGGCGGGCCGGGCGCGTCGTGGCTACTTCGTGGAGGGTCTCGGGGCGGCGCAGTTTGCGCTACCTGGAGCGGTCGACCGGCTGCGGGCGTCCCGCGATCCCGAGGAACGGGTCGTCCACGTTCTGGCGGCGTCCGATCCCGCCCAGCCGTACGGTGCCGCGCTTCCCTGGCCGCGGCCCGAGGGCGACGAGCGACTTCCGCTGCAGCGCGTGCCGGGCGCCTACGTGATCCTCGTTGACGGCGCGGCGGCGCTGTATGTCGAGCGTGGCGGCCGCGGGCTGTTGCGCCTCCCCGCGATGTTGAATCCGGAAACGGCACGCCTGGCACTGCAGGCGCTCCCCCGGCTGCTGGCGCCGGAAGGACCGATGCGCGAGCTCCGCCTGGAGCGCGTCGACCGCCTGCCGGTGGCCGAGTCCTCCCTGGCCGATGCGCTGCGCGACCTCGGCTTTCGCCCCAGCTATCGGGCCTGGCTGCTTCAGCCTCAGGCTGGGGGAGCGATCGGCCGGGCGGTTTCGACCGCGAACTGAGTTCGGCAGTCGAGGATCGAGGCTGCCGGATCGTCGCCGAAGTTGCAGTCCTTGGCGTTCGGGTCGTCGTAGTGGCCGGTGATCTCGATCCACTGGCCGGGCTCGGGCATGGTCACCTCAGGTGGAACGGCCACCACGAAGATCGGCCCCTCGAGATAGCCGGCGTCCTCGGAAGCAGTCACATGCGTCAGATTCGGGTTGCAGGCGAGCCAGGACCACGGCTCGTCCTCCGCGATCGGGCAGATGCCGGGATTTCCCTTGGGCGGGACGGGC
>JAICUY010000053.1 GCA_025935615.1 Steroidobacteraceae bacterium | reverse complement strand
TAGCCGAGCGTGTGCAGCGCGTACAGCGTGTAGCTCGCGTCCCGCAGCCAGGTGAAGCGGTAGTCCCAGTTGCGCTCGCCGCCGAGATCCTCGGGCAGCGAGGTCGTGCCGGCGGCGATGATCGCTCCGCTGGGGTGGTAGGTCAGCAGCTTCAGCGTGATTGCGCTGCGACGCACCAGGCGCCGATACGGGCCGTCGTAGCCGCTGATCGCGGTCCATGCCTGCCAGAAGCCCAGCGTCTCGTCGTGCCAGCCGTGCAGCTCCTCGAGTGGGTAGGCGCGCCGATCGCCACGCTGCTCGTGTCCGGCCTGGCGAGTCGTCCCCTCGCCCTCGAGGTCGCCGGGGCCGTAGTCGATCACCAGGCCGACCTCGTCGTCGACCCCCAGCGTCAGCTCGATCCGCCCCTCCGCGTCGCGCGTCGATCCCCAGTCGACCGTCGCGCCCAGGCTGATGTGGCGCCGGTCGCCTGGCGTGGAGAGCGACAGCGAGCGGCGCCGTGCGTCAGGGGGGCCGGCCAGGCGCAGGCGCGGCCGGGCCAGGCCGTAGCCGGGGCGCGGGACGCAATGGACGGTGAGCTCCACGCGGCCGCGCTCACAGCGGATGAGCCGCACCAGCTTCTGGCGCGCGAACGGCGCCGGACCCAGCTCGTCATCGTCCTTGCCGGCGACCGCCAGGAAGTCGGTCAGCGTGATGCGGCCGCCCTTCAGGTCGACCGTCGTCTCGAGGATCGCCGAGTCGGGCAGGTACCGCCGGCCCGCCGGCTCCAGTCCATCGCCCTGGAGGTGGAACGAGCCGCCGCGCTGCCAGTCCAGGATGCGGCCGAACAGTGACGGCGCGTCGAAGCGCGGCTCGCACCACCAGTCGATGGAGCCGGTGCGCGAGACGAGGGCGATGGTGCGGCAATCGCCAATCGCCGCGTAATCGCGGATCGGCGGGTATCGGTCGCTCATCTGCAGAATGCTCCTCGCACGCGGGATGCCGCTATCCTCGCTTCTCGTGTCGATCGAGGCGCTTCCCTTCGTCAACTGGATCTTCTGGACGTCGCTGACCGCCGGATCGCTGCTGGTCGTGGGGCTCACCGAGCTGCTGGGCGGCACGACGCGCGGGTATCGGCTGTTCATGGCCGGGCTGCTCGCCGTCCTGGCCGGCATCCTGGTGCTGTCCGAGTTGAACCTTCCGCCCGGCACGGTTGCCGGGTCGACCGCCGGCCTGCGGCGCGCGCTCGTGCTGGTCTTCGCCGCGGGGGCGCTGGCGTACCTCGTCGCATCGGTCGCCCGCCGGCCGCGGAGCCTGCTGGCGGTGGCGAGCGGCCTGGTCGGCGTCACGGCGCTGGCGACGCTGGCGGCGGCCGGCGGCAGCCTGAGCGCGCCACTCTTCGCCGGCCAGCTGATCCTCGCCGCGCTGGCCCTCGGCGCGGTGAACGCGGCGATGCTGCTCGGGCACTGGTACCTGGTCACGCCGAAGCTGTCGCCGCTGCCGCTGCGCCGCATGATGTGGCTGCTGATCATCGTCCTGGTGCTGCAGCTGCTCGCCTTCGGGCTGGCGGTCGGAACGGTCAGCAGCGGCGTGCTGGGCGGGCCGCTGGGCTGGCTGACCTGGCTGCGGCTGGCGGCGGGGATCGTGCTGCCGATGGTCGTCGCCGTGCTGGCCATCCTGGCCAGCCGCGCCGCGAGCCTGCAGGCCAGCACCGGTCTGCTGTACATCGGCCTTGCGCTGGTCATGGCCGGCTCGATCGCCGGCGCCAGCATCACCTACCTCACCGGCGTCCCGGTCTAGGGTCTGGACCGATGCGGATCACGCTGCGCACCTTTGCCCTGCTGCGCGAGCTCAGCGTCGAGCGCCGTGACGTCGACCTGCCAGA
This sequence comes from Steroidobacteraceae bacterium, assembly GCA_025935615.1. Classification (GTDB taxonomy): domain Bacteria; phylum Chloroflexota; class Limnocylindria; order QHBO01; family QHBO01; genus JAICUY01. Next base: position 11,306 of record JAICUY010000053.1, on the reverse strand, counting down.
CGGTGCTCGCCTGGCCGATGCGTGGGACTGCCTGTCGTCCGAGTATCCGGCCGTGGAGGATCACCGGCCGTTCGTGCGCGCCGCGCGCAACGGTGCCTACGCCGCCTGGGACACGCTGCTCGCCGATGGCGACGTGGTGGCGTTCCTGCCGCCCGTGTCGGGCGGCGCAGGGCGCATCGGCCTGACCGATGTCGCAATCGACATCGGCGCGCTGGAAGCCAGCGTCGCCGGGTCCGGTGACGGAGCGCTGGTGACATTCGCCGGGCGAGCGCGGGACAGTGCCGACGACGGCCGACCGGTGGTCGAGCTGGAGTACGAGGCGTACGCGGAGATGGCCGAGGCGGTGCTGCGGGAGATCGCGGTGGAGGTGGAGCGTGCGACCGGCGCGACCATCGCGGTGATGCACCGCGTGGGGGTCGTGCCCATCGGCGAGGTGGCGGTTGCGATCGTCACTGCGGCGCCGCATCGGGGAGCCGCCTACGACGCGAATCGGGCGGTCATCGAGGCGATCAAGCAGCGGCTGCCGATCTGGAAGCGCGAGCGCTTCGCCGACCGCAGCGAGTGGAAACGGCCGGGCGCCTGACTCCTCGCGCTGGCAGGCGTCGGCCGGGCCATGCACAATGGCGCGCGATGTCAACGCCGAAACCGGGCGAGATCCGCTGCCCAACATGTAAGGAATCGACGCCAGCAGGCGCCTACTGCACGCGTTGTGGCCAGCCCATCCCGTCCGGTGCGCGACCCCGTCCGCGCGGGATGGATCGGCAGGAGCTCGAGCAGCGCCTGCGGACGCGCCGGCCCGGCGATGCCCCCTATCGGCGGGGCGCCCCCGCTGGCGAGTCCGGCTTCGACCGATTCGAACCCGAGCCCGAAGATTCGCTGGCGCGACGCGAGGAGCGCAGCCGATCGGTGCGCAACGTCGACAACTTCTCGGAGCGTTCGACCGCGTCGGTCCGCTCCGTCGCCAAGCCTGTCGAGTCCGAGCCGAGCGCGGAGGGATGGCGCGCGGCCGAGCAACAGCGACCGGGTCCCGAGGCTGCCCAGCGTGTCGCGGCACCGCCGCCGTTCGAGCCTCCGGCCGAGGACGAGCTCGTACCCGAGCCCGGGCGGGACGAGGCGGATGTCGATGAGGCGCCGTATGCCGAGGATGCGTCGTACGACTACGGCACCGACTACGAGTACGACTACGGCGCGCGACCGTACGCGGCGGAGCGCCGTTCCTCGGGTGGTCCGTGGCTGATCCTCGGCATCCTGGCCCTTGGCCTGGTCGCACTCCTCGGCGGGGTACTGCTGGCCGGCGTGCTGGGCGGCGGGCCGGGCGTGGCTCGGCAGACGGCGACGCCTTCCGCGGGCGCCGCGACAGCGTCGCCCAGCGTCACGCAGCAGGCGACGGCCACGCCGGAGGCCACCACCGAGCCGACGCCGAGCCAGCCCGGCGTCTTTGCGGACGGCTTCACGGCCGACGTCCAGCCCTGTGCCTCATCGAAGATGGATCCGGAGAGCGGATGTGCCGAGGACGCCAGCACGACCGGCGCAAGCTCCATCTGGGCCTGGGCCGGATTCAAGCGGGGCACCAGCGACGATGTGGTGTCGATCACGCTGATCGAAAAGAAGTCGCACGACAAGCTCAGCGAAGCGAGCAGGGACCTCAGCGAGATCGGCTGCGGTGAGCGCTGCGATGGCTACCTGAGCTTCAGGTTCAGCGGATTGGCGCCGGGCGATTACGTACTCCGCATCGATCGCAACGGAGACTTCGCGGCCGAGGCGCCCTTCACCGTCACCGGCTGAAGCGCCGGGCGAGCCGCCGAGGAACGGTCAATGGTCAGCGGGTCGTGGGCCTTGGATCCTCGCCACGCTGCCGGCGTCGAGCCGCGAGCGCGCTGATGGCCTCCATGATGCACCGATGCGCGGCGGACGCGGTCACCTCGGAGACGTCGTAGACCGGGGCCACCTCCACCACGTCCATCCCCACGAGCTCCACCCTGCCGACCACCTGGCGGATGGCGCGCAGCAGCTCGCGGGTGAGCAGGCCTCCGGGCTCCGGCGTGCCGGTTCCGGGCGCCATGCCCGGATCGATGACGTCGATGTCGACCGACAGGTAGATCACCTCGGGGCCGTCGAGCGCCTCGGCGATGGCATCCGCCACGACGGCCTCGGCACCGCGCTCCTCGATCTCGGTCATCAGGTGCCAGCGCAGGCCGTGGTCCTGCATCCAGGCCAGCGTGGCCGGCGGCGGCCAGTAGCCGCGCAGCCCGACCTGCACGAAATTGCGGCCCTCGACCGCACCGGACTCGATCAGCCGCCGCATGGGCGTGCCGTGCGAGGCGAGGACGCCCCAGGTGGAGTTGGCCGTGTCGGCGTGCGCGTCGAAGTGGACGATCCCCATGCGGCGCGGCGCGACGACCTCGGCCACCGCCGAGGCCGACGGAAAGGTGATCGAATGATCGCCGCCGATAACGATCGGGACCGCACCCGAACCGGCGACCTCGAGAACCTTGCGACGGATCACCTCGTGGCCGCGGGCCAGGTTGGCGGGAACGATCGGCGCGTCCCCGGCATCGATGCAGTCGAGCCAGTCGAAGGGTTGGATGTCGAGCTGCAGCGAGTTGAGGGAGCCGGCGTGGTAGGACGCCACGCGCACTGCGCGCGGGCCGAATCGCGCGCCGGGACGGTGACTGACGGCATCGTCGAACGGGGCGCCGACGATGGCGACGTCGGGCCGGCGGGCGCGCAAGGCGTCCGCATCGGTCAGGAATGGCAGCTTCTGGAAGGTCGTCGACCCGACGTAGGCCGGAAGGTCGTAGTCGAGGAACTCGGTGTACGGGTCGAGGCCGACCGGCGGATCCTCGTCGTTGGGGCCGGCGTGCCGGCGCTGATCATCGGCCATCGTGGATGGCTGAGGCCTCCTGCGGTGTGGGCGGGCGCCGTCGCGGCGCGGAGCAGGCCCGCCGAAAGAAGCGCGGCCGATGCTACCAGAGCCGTCCCCGACCACCGCTGCTACCATCGGCGCTCGTGGAGCAGCGCGTGGTCTATACACTCGATGAGGCGCGGGCGCTGGTCCCGCAGGTCCGCGCCGTGCTCCTGCAGCTGGCCGTCCTCAAGTCGCGCCAGGACGACGCGCACGTGGCGCTCCATGGCCTGCTGTCGTCCAATGGCGATCCCGAGCATGCGGGCGAGGCCGATCGCCACGAGCGCGACATCCGCGAGATCGGCGACGACATGCGCGCGCTGCTCCAACACCTTGGCGACCTCGGCGTCCAGCTGCGCGATCTCGAGATGGGACTGGTCGACTTCCCCGGTCAGCGCGATGGCGAGCCGATCTGGCTGTGCTGGCGCCTGTCCGACCCCGAGCTGGCCCACTGGCACGGTACCGATGAGGGCTACGCCAGCCGCAAGCCGTGGTGATCGCGGTCATCGGCGACTGCCTGCTCGACATCACCGTTCGTCCGTTGGGACCGATGCGGCCGGGCGCCGACGCGCCGGCCGCCATCCGCCTCGCGCCGGGCGGTCAGGGCGCGAACGTTGCCGTGCGGCTCGCCCGGCGGGGCGCGTCGGTGCGTCTGGTTGCGCCGCTCGGCGACGATCCGGTCGGCGCGCTGCTGCGCGATGCGCTGGAGGCGGAGGGGGTCGGGCTGGCGCCGCTGCCGGCGGCGCGCAGTGGCAGCGTGGCGGTCCTGCTGGATGAGGCCGCCGAGCGCAGCATGCTGAGCGACCGCGTCATCGCGTCCTCGCCCGGCGACGAGCTTCCCGAGCTGCTGGCCGGCGTCGACTGGGTCCACGTCTCCGGGTACGCGCTGCGCGACGACCATGCGCGAGCGGTGGCGAAGGTGCTCGCTGCACGGCCGGACAGCGTTCGCGTCTCGCTCGGCGGCGGTTCGGCGCCGCGCGCGGAAGCGGCCGCGTTCGGCGAGATGTTGGACGCAGTGCGGCCGGACCTCGTGATCCTGTCGGCCGAGGAGGCGGCCGCACTCGGCCGGCGCCGGCCAGGGACCGGGGCGGCCATCGTGGTGACGACCGCCGGCTCCGGCGGATCGTGGGCGGAGGCAGGCGGCGAGCGAATCGAGGTGCCGGCTGCCGCGCTCGACGACCCGCCGTTGGACGCCACGGGCGCCGGCGACGCCTACGCTGCCGCGCTGATCGACGCGCTCGCCAACAACGGGGAGTGGCCGCCGCCGATCGCCGAGCTGCGCAGCGCCATGCAGCTCGCCAGCCGGCTGGGCGCCGAGACGGCGCGCGTCGAGGGCGCTCAGGGCCGCGTCCCGAGCGAGGGAGGTGCGGCGGGGTGAACCGGCTGCTGATCGCCGACGAGGTGCGAGCGGCGCTGGCCGAGGGTCGGGGCGTGGTGGCGCTCGAATCCTCGCTGATCGCCCAGGGACTGCCCGTGCCGCACAACCTGCAGACCGCCCTCGACGCCGAGCAGGCGGTCCGCCTGGCGGGAGCGATTCCCGCCACGGTGGCGGTGGATGGCGGGCGGCTGGTCGTGGGCGCCGGTCGCGACCTGCTCGAGCGGCTGGCCGATCCCCAGAGCGGTGCTGCCAAGGCGGCGTCGCGCGACCTCGCGCCGCTGCTCGCGCGCGGAGCGCTGGCGTCGACCACGGTGAGCGCCACCCTGCGTGCCGCGCATGCGGCGGGGATCCGGGTCTTCGCCACCGGCGGCATCGGGGCCGTGCACCGCGGCGCCGCGCACAGCTTCGACGTGTCGAGCGACATCGACGAACTGGCGACGACGCCGGTCGCCGTGGTGTCGAGCGGTGCCAAATCGATCCTCGACCTGCCCGCCACGCTCGAGCTGCTCGAAACCCGCCGCGTCCCGGTGATCGGCTTCGGGGTGGACTGGCTGCCGGCCTTCTACAGCACCGCGACTGAGCTGCCGCTTCCGCATCGCGTCGACGGCGACCGCGAGGCGGCCGAGCTCATCGAGCTGCATCTCGCCGTTCCGGGGGCGGGGGGCATCCTGCTCGTGCAGCCGCCGCCGGCCGAGGTCGCGATCCCGTACGACGAGGTCGAGGCCTGGATCGGCGGCGCGCTCGCCGAGGCCGAGCGCGCCGGCGTTCAGGGCGGAGCCGTCACGCCGTTCGTGCTGGCCCGCGTGGCGGAGCGGAGCGGCGGCCGTACGCTCACCGCCAACATCGGCCTGATCGTCAACAACGCGCGAACCGCCGCTCGTATCGCCGTCCGGCTGGCGGACGTGCCAGGCAGCACCGTTTTCGGCACCTGAGCGGTCGAGACGTCGTGGAGGGTGGGGTATGCTGCGCACCCTTGGCCGGAGTATCGGCTGCCCCCAGCGACGGAGGTCGGCATGCGCATCTATGAGGGGAGTCCACGCCAGGACTGGGAAGAGGTGCTGCGCACGGTCGGTGCCTACGCCGACGGCGAGCGGCTCAAGGAGATCCTGTTCCTGGAGCTGGATGCGGGCTTCATCCTGCAGGGACTCGCGCAGCAGCAGACCGGCGCCTGGTCGGAGAGCTCCGGGGCGCTCACCAAGCACACCTACGAGCTACTGGAAGACCAGGTCGGCGAGCTGCTCGACAAGCAGGCCGCGGCGCGCAGCGGCGCCGCGGGTACGCCGCAGGCCGACATCGGTCACTACTACGAGCAGGCGCTCCGCGTGGTCGGCAACTACATCGACACCCAGAAGGCACGTGACATCTTCCTGTTCGAGCAGGACGGCTCGTTCGTGCTGCGCCTGCTGGTGACCGATGCGTCGGGCGCGGCCGGCCACAGCCTGGCCGAATTCACGCGGGACGAGATTCTGGGTATGATCGGTTCGGCCCCGCAGCAGCGACGCACCGTCTCCGAGACGCCGGGCGCCTGACCAGATCTGACGAGGAGACAAGCATGAAGGCGTTGAAGGTCCTGCTCATTGGCATCGGCGCGCTCCTGGCGGCGCTGATCGTCATTCCGCTGACCATCCTGGCCGGCCTTTTCGTGTGGCTCAAGCTCACCGAGGAGAGCGACGAGGACGACATGGAGCTCGACGACACCATCTAGCCACCCGGCCTAGCCGCTGGCCAGCGCCCAGGCGATCGTCCAGCACACCGCGGCCAGCAGCATCCCGTACCACAGCCGCGTCGCGTTTGGCGCGCCCAGCGCCAACGCCAACAGACCGATAAGGCCGAATCCGGCGCTGGCGGGACGCAGCTGACCGCCGGCCCCGAGCCCTACCGCGACGATGATGCCGACCCCCATCGCCAGCGCCAGGGCCAGCGCCCGACTGGCGTCGCGTCCCAGCACCTGGACCAGTCCGCGCGAGCCCGACGCCGCGTCCATGTCGAAATCGCGCAGCGTGTTGGCCAGGTGCGCCGCTGCCGCGAAGGGCGCGACCAGCAGGCTCGCCGCCGCGACGCGCTCGAGCGGAATCCCGATCCCGGCGGCGATCCACAGCGGCAGCAGGCCGAAGCTGACGAGGTAGGGGAGCACCGACGCTGGGCGGCGTGACAATGCGAAGTCATAGACCAGCGCGCTGACCGTCGCAGCCGCGCCGAGCGCGAGCGTCACTACGCCCAGCGCAGCCGACGTCACGACCTGGAGCAGGATGCCGCCGACACCCATCAGCAGCGCCGTTCGGGGTTGGAGCTCGCCGGCGGGAATCGGTTTCTCGGGACGCGCCTCCGCGTCGCGCTCGCGATCGGCCCAGTCGTTGAAGGCGCCGGTGGCGATCTGCGATCCGGCCACGCTCAGGACGACGAGCAGCAGCCGGGAATCGGGCGGCCTGCTCGCCTGCGCCAGCAGGATGCCGCCGAGCGCCGCGGAGAGCAGCACCACCGCGAATGCCGGCGCCGGGTGGATGAGGCGCAGCGCGGCGGGAAGCATCGGGCCATCATGCAGCACGTGAATCTCGATCGGCGACTGGGCGCCGGCAGATGGCTCGCCTCCGCGACCGGCGTCATCGTCGCGCTGGCCGGCTGCACCGCGCTGGCATTCGCGCTCGAGGCATGGCTCGGCCTGAACGATGCGTCGTCGGTGTACCTGCTCGGCGTAGCCGGCGTGGCGATCGTGTCCGGCACGGTTCCGGCGATCGCCGCCGCGCTGGGCGCCTTCGTGATCTACAACTTCCTGTTCGTCGACCCGCGCTTCAGCCTGATCGTCGGCGGCCCCCAGGAGCTGCTCACGCTGCTGCTGTTGCTTGGGCTTGGCGTGCTCATCGCGCGCCTGGCCGGGCTGCAGCGCGACCGGGCACGACAGGCCGCGCGCCGTGAGCGGGAGGCGCGGGCGATCTTCGGCATCAGCCGTGTGCTGGCCGGCGGGGAGCCGCTCGACCGATCGGTCGGCGCGGCGGTCGAACGGCTGCGCCCCGAGGCAGGCATGCACGCCGTGTGGGTCACCACCGGCGCCGAGGGCACCGCGCGCCTGCTGGCCGGTGCGGGACCGACCCCTGACGCTGCACCGGCGAGCTACGCACTGCTGCGCCGTGACGCCGACGAGGGCCGCGCCGAGTGGACGCGGATCCACGAGCCTCGATCGCCGCGGGCGGGCCGCCCGTCAGGCGAGGGACACGCCTACCGCATCGAGCTCATGGCCGGTGGTGAACGTGTCGGCTCGCTGTGGGCAATGCGCGAGCGCGCCGACGCCCTGCAGCTGGAGGAGACGCGGCTGCTTGCCTCGGCGGCGGACCAGATCGGCCAGGCCATCCGGCGCGAGCGGCTGGGTCGTCAATCACTCGAGCTCGAGGTGACGCGCCGCAGTGACGAGCTCAAGACGGCGCTGCTGGTGTCGGTCTCGCACGACCTGCGGACCCCGCTGTCCGCCATCCGTGCGGCGGCCGGCAATCTCGCGGATCCGGCGGTGCAGCTGGAGGACGGCGACCGACGTCAGCTGGCCGCGGCGATCGACGACGAAGCGGCGCGCCTCAACCGTCTCGTCGGCAACCTCCTCGATATGAGCCGGGTCGAGGGTCGCGACCTCGCGCCCAACCTGGCACCGATCCCGCTCGCGGATGCGGTGGAGGCCGCCGTCGAGCGGATGCGACCGGTCGTCGGCCGGCGCGAGATCCACATCGCGATTCCGGGCGATCTGCCGCCCGTCCGCGCCGATCCCACGCTGCTCGACCAGGTGCTCGGCAACCTGCTCGACAACCTCGCCAAGCACACGACCGAGGGGACGCCGGCGCGGATCGACGCCGTCCGCGACGGCGACGCCATCGTGCTCGACGTCGAAGACGGCGGTGCCGGTGTTCCGGACGAAGCCCTCGCCCGCCTCTTCGAGCGGTTCTACCGCGTCGCAGGGAAGCACGGCGCGCGCGGCACCGGCCTTGGCCTGGCGGTGGTCAAGGGTTTCGTCGAGGCGATGGGTGGGACGGCGTGGGCGGCGCACGGGCGCGACGGTGGCCTGGCGGTCTTCATCCGCCTGCCGGCCGATGCGCCTCGCGCCGCGGCTCAATGACATGGCAGAACGCATTTCGATCCTTCTCGTTGAGGATGACCCCGTCGCCCGCTCGGCGGTCGCCGCCAACCTGGCAGCCCACGGCAACGAGGTGCGCGCCGTGCCGGACGGTGAGGAGGCGATGCGCCAATGGGAGCTGCGCCGGCCCGATCTCGTGCTGCTCGACCTGGCGTTACCGGGCATCGACGGCATCGGCGTGGTGCGGCGGATCCGGCGCGAGGCGACGACGCCGATCCTCATCCTCTCGGCGCGCGACCGCGAGCCCGACAAGGTCGCGGCGCTCGACGCCGGCGCCGACGACTACGTCACCAAGCCCTTCGGAATGCCGGAGCTCCATGCCCGCATCCGGGCTGTGCTGCGGCGATCCGCCGGGCCTGCGGCCGACGTCGAGGGCGTCGTGCGCTTCGGTCCGCTCGAGCTCGATCCGGGTCGCCGACGGGTGACCGTCAATGGCCACCTGGCTCGGTTGACGCCGCGCGAGTACGAGCTGCTCAAGACCCTGCTGGCGAACCCCGGCCGCCTGCTGACCCACGGTCGCCTGCTGCGGGCAGTGTGGGGCGTCGAATACGCGGAGGAGAGCCACTACCTGCACGTCCATGTGGGGCAGATCCGGCGCAAGCTGGCCGCGCTCGACGCGGACGGTGAGCTCGCTCGGCTGATCGTCAGCGAGCCGGGTGTCGGCTATCGCGTTGGCGACCTCGAGGCCGAAGCAGGCTCCTGACCGGCGCCGTCCCTCGCGTCTTGAGCACTTCTTGAGCGTCACAGCATGGCCTGCACAGCGATCCCTCTTGGAGGGGAGGCGACGCTGGAGGCATGGATCACTCCGCAGGCGCCGGCGTGTCCGAGGTCAACCCGCTGCTCGAGCGGCGCGAGCGGCACCGCGGACGCCGCGTCGGCGATGCCTACGTGCGCGTGCTGCGGCCGTTCTCGGGCGAGTTCGCCCGCACGCCGAGCGGCGACCTGGTGGCCACCGAGCGCACGGTGCTCGAACGCCGCGGCTGGCACGCGACGCTGCGCGCCGTCCGGACCGCGCTGATCGGCTCACCCATCAGCACCGAGCACGAGCAGCACGAGCGCCTGACCAAGCTCAAGGCGCTGGCCGTCTTCAGCAGCGACAACATCTCGTCATCGGCCTACGCGACCGAGGAGATGATGCGGATCCTGGTCGTCGCCGGCCTGGGTGCGATCAGCTTCACGATGCCGCTCACGCTGGTCATCGCCGGCGTCCTGGCCGTCGTCGCGACCTCGTACTGGCAGACGATTCGCGCCTATCCGCATGGCGCCAGCAGCTACATCGTTGCCAGCCAGAATCTCGGCTCGCTGGCCGGGCTGGTCGCCGGCGCTTCGTTGCTGATCGACTACACCCTGACGGTGGCCGTCTCCGTCTCGGCCGCCGTGGCGGCGGTGACGTCAATCGTGCCCGAGCTGTTCGATGCCCGGGTGGTCATCGGCCTGGCAGTCATCGTCGTGCTCATGGTGGGCAACCTGCGTGGTATTCGCGAGTCGGGGACGCTGTTCATGGCGCCCACCTACCTGTACATCGGTGCGATCCTGGCGATGGTCGGCGTCGGATTGCTGCGCCAGGTGACCGGCACGCTGCCGGCCTATGAGCCGCCAGCCGCGTGGCTGCAGCAGAGCGGCGTTCAGGGAACCACGGCGCTCGGGGTCTTCCTGCTGCTGCGCGCCTTCAGCTCGGGAGCCGCGGCGCTGACCGGGGTCGAGGCGATCTCGGATGGCGTCCCGGCGTTCAAGAACCCGGAGTGGCGCAACGCGCGGATCACCCTGGTCTGGGCCGCGGCCATCTTCGGGACGCTGTTCATCGGCATCAGCTATCTGGCCAGCTCGATCGGGATCCTTCCCGATCCGGACGAGCAGCAGACCGTGCTGAGCCAGATCGCCCGGCTCGTCTTCGGCGACGGCCCGTTGTTCGCGATCGTCCAGGTCGCGACGCTCCTGGTGCTGGCCCTGGCCGCCAACACGGCCTTCGCCGACTTTCCGCGGCTCAGCTCGTTCCTGGCCCGGGACGGCTTCATGCCTCGCCAGTTCACCTTCCGCGGGGAGCGGCTGGCGTTCACGACGGGGATCGTGGTGCTGTCGGCGCTGGCCTCTCTGCTCCTGGTGGTCTTCTCGGCCAGCGTCACCGCCCTCATCCCGCTCTACACGCTGGGCGTGTTCCTGGCCTTCACGCTGTCACAGACGGGCATGGTCGCTCGATGGCGCCGGCTGCGGGAAACGGGGTGGCGGCGCGGGATGGTGATCAACGGCCTTGGCGCGGTGACCACCGGCGTCATTGCGCTGATCGTGGTCGAGAGCAAGTTCCTCGGCGGCGCCTGGATGGTGGTGATCGCCATCCCACTGCTGGTGCTGCTGATGCTCGGCATTCGTCGCCACTACCGATCGCTCGAGCAGGCGCTGGCCGTCGACCACCTGACACGCGAGGACGAGCGTGCCGCGGAGCCGATCGTCGTCGTCCCGGTGGCGCGGCTCGACGAGCCGGCCCGCCAGGCGCTGGTGTTCGCCCGTTCGATCAGTCCCGATGCGCTGGCGGTCCACGTCACCAACGACGTCGAGCAGTCGGCACTCCTCCGCCGTCGGTGGCTGCAGTGGGCAGGCGGGACCGAGCTCGTCGTCGTCGAGTCACCGTATCGCGGCCTGGTTGGCCCGCTTCTCGCCTATCTGGATGCGTTGCAGCGGCAGGACCCGCGGCGGCCGGTGCTGGTGGTGCTGAGCGAGTTCGTGCCGCGCCACTGGTGGGAGAACCTGCTCCACAACCAGACCTCGCTGCGGCTGAAGCTCCGGCTGTTCACCCGCCGCAACACGATCGTGGCCGACGTCCCGTATCACGTACGCGCGGCGGCATGAGAGACGGCGGTCGTCACCGCGCACCCGGTGGCGACCGCCGCGAGGGGAGGGCTAGTGCCCGACCT
>JAICUY010000038.1 GCA_025935615.1 Steroidobacteraceae bacterium | reverse complement strand
TTCGCCGGCCCGAAGTTGGCAAGGGTCGTCTGGAGCTCGTCGCCGCTGACCGGCAGATAGCCGGACGTTCCCAGATCGCCGGTGTCGGTGAAGGCGCTGACCGTATCGATCGGCACGGCGCTGCTGAACGTGTCACCGTGGCTCGTCCCCGGGTCGCTGCTCGGCGCACCGGTCGTCGAGCCTTCCACGGTCAGCGTGAAGCCGCCCGGCGTGCCGTTGGTCAGGTACACGATGCGCAGGTCGAGCGTGCCACCGCTCGGCACTTGGCCGACGGTGCACGAGAAGTCACCGCCGGTCGAGCACACGGTCTGGTTGGCCAGCGTGCCACCCGTCCTGAACGTCTGGACGTAGGTCGGCACCTGGTCGCCGGCGGCGAAGGTGTCGCTCAGCGTCATCTGCGAGATGGTCGCGCTGTCGGTGTTCTGGAAGGTAAAGTCGAAGGCGATGTAGTCGCCGGCGGTGACGAATGCGTGGTCGGTCGCCGGATTGACGTTGTTGGGCACCGGTGTCAACGAGGTGTCGGTGCTGGGAACCTTGGCCACGACGCCGAGGGGTGTCATGGCAGCTTGGATCACCATGCCCAGCGCGAGGGCGAGCGTGACCGGGCTCGGGAGATGAACGGGACGACGCACGGCTCGGGTACTCCAGTTTGCGGGCTCGGCCGACGCCGGAGGCACACCGCGGCGCGCGAGCACCGGGAGTGTACGCCCGTTGGTCAACCCGAAGTACTCCCTGGGTCCTGCACGCGGTCGGCCAGGTCCTCCTCGGAACGTCGTCCTCGCCGGAGCGCTAGCCTGACGCCGATGCGCATCGACTTGCGTTCAGACACCGTGACGCTTCCCTCGGCGCCGATGCGCGCCGCCATGGCCGCCGCGGAGGTCGGCGACGACCAGTACGGCGAGGACCCCAGCGTCAACCGGCTGCAGGCCGATGTGGCGGCCCTGCTGGGCAAGGAGGCCGCGCTCTTTCTGCCCACTGGCACGATGGCCAACCAGGTCGCCCTGCGCACGCTCACCCACCCCGGCGACGATGTGATCGTGCCGTGGGAGGCGCACGTCGTCCTGCACGAGACCGGTGGCGCAGGCGCCAACGCCGGCGTGCAGCTCACACAGGTCGGTCACGGCGGTCTGTACGCCGCCGCGGAGTTCGAGACAGCCTTCAGGCCGCCCGGCCACATGATCTACCCGCCGACCACCCTCATCGTCATCGAGAACACCCACAACCGAGGTGGCGGCCGGATCTTTCCGCAGGCCGATGCGGTCGCCATCTGCGACGCCGCCCGCTCGCTGAACGTCGCTTCGTACTGCGACGGAGCACGCCTGCTGAACGCCGCCGTCGCGACCGGCTCCCCAGCCGCGAGCCTGGCGGCGCCCTTCGACCTCGTCAGCCTGTCGCTGTCCAAGGGTCTCGGCGCGCCGATCGGATCGATGCTGGCCGGGAGCCGCGCGATCATCGATACCGCCGTCCGCTACCGCCGGATGTCGGGCGGAGCGATGCGCCAGGCGGGCATCGTGGCCGCGGCTGGCTCGTACGCGCTGCGGCACAACGTCGAGCGGCTGGCGGACGATCATGCGAACGCCCGGCTGATCGCGAACCGGCTGGCGGACTGCCCCGGGGTGGGTCTCGACGCGGCAGCGGTCGAGACCAACATCATTGTCTTCGAGGTGTCCGACGCCAACCGCTTCGTGGCGGAGTGCCGCGAGCGCGGCGTGCTGCTGAACGCGTTCGGCCCGCGCAGCGTCCGGGCCGTCACGCACCTCGATGTGGACCGGGCCGCCTGCGAGACGGCGGTGGAGGTCATGACCACCGTCGCCGGCGAGCTGCCGAGCGGTTAGCTCGCCCAGGGCATGGGCGCCGGAGGCTCGAAGGCGGAGCCAACGTCCACCGGCCTCCCGTTGGCGGTGATGAAGGTGACCGGCGTCACCGTTGGTCGGGATCGAGGGTCAGTGACGCCGAGTTGATGCAGTAGCGCAGGCCGGTCGGCTGATCCGGCGCGTCGTCGAAGATGTGCCCGAGGTGACCGCCGCAGCTCGCGCAATGGACCTCAGTGCGCACCATGAAGAACGATCGGTCGGACTCGGTGTCGACTGCCTTCGGATCGGCCGGGGCATAGAACGACGGCCAGCCGCAATGCGAATCGAACTTGTTCTCGGAGCGGAATAGCTCGGCGCCGCAGCCGGCACATCGGTATACACCTGGGGTGTGCTCGTCCCAGTAGGCGCCGGTGAAGGCGCGCTCGGTCCCTTTCTGGCGCAGCACGCGGTACTGCTCCGGCGTCAGGTCGGCCCGCCACTCGGCGTCGGTCTTGGAGATCTTGGTCGTCATGCGCTCAGCCTACGCCCTGTCGATGAACGACTGATGACGTGCCGGTCTACGTCGAACGTCGTAGGCGGCAGCGCGGCGCTCGGCCGTCGCGCGGCCCGGCCGGGCCGCCGCACGATGCGGCCCATGAACGCCACCACATCTCTCCCCTCTTCGCGCCGGACGGTGCTCGAGCCGGGCGGCGGATCGCGACGCTGGTTGACCCTGCTCCTCGCCGTCGAGGGCCTGGTAGCGGTCGCCGCAGCGATCACCTTCGTCGCCGTCGCTCCCGATTCCGAGGTGGTGCTGCCCGCGCTGGGTGCCACCGGCGGCGTCGCGTTGGTGCTGCTCGGCCTGGTCTGCGCCGTCGTCGCGGTGATGGCCTTCACGACGGCCGCGGCGGTGCTGCGGCGCCGTTCCGGTGCTGCCGCATCGGCTGCAACCCTGCAGGCGACCCTGGCCGTCACCGCCGGCTTCGCCGGGGTGGTGAACGGCTTCGGCCAGGAGGTCGTGGCCGCGGCATTGCTGGCCGCCATCGGCCTCGTGCTGGCTGCCTTCGTCGACCGCGCCCAGCGCAGCCCGAGCCTCGCCTGATCGCGATCCTTACCCCGCCTAGACTGGCGAGGTGAACCATGATCCCGGCCCCGAGGCGGCCGCGGCGCTGGCCGAACCGGTGGCCGAGGCCGCCCGACGGCCGGTGAGCCTGGGCGCGGCGCGCGTCCGGATCGGGACCGCCTCCTGGACCGATCCGACCATGACCCGCCCGGGCGTCTTCTACCCGCCGGGCGCCGACAACGCGGAGGAGCGCCTGCGTTACTACGCCTCGCTCTTCCCGGTGGTCGAGGTCGACGCGACCTACTACGCGCTTCCCTCGCGCCAGATGGGCGAGCTCTGGCTCGAGCGCACCCCGCCAGAATTCACCTTCGACATCAAGGCTCACGCGCTGATGACGGGACAGCCCTCGGAGGTGAAGCGCCTGCCGAAGGAGATCCGCGAAGCGCTGCCCGCCGAGCTGGCGGCGAAGAGCCGCATCTACGGCAAGGACCTGCCGAACGAGCTGCAGGACGCCATCTGGGAGGCATTTCGGGACGGGATCATTCCGCTCCATTCGGCGGGCAAGCTCGGCGCTGTCTTTCTGCAGTACCCCCGCTGGTTCTTCCCGTCGAACGAGAGCCGCGATGCGATCGCCGAGGCCAAGCAGCGGCTCGGCGACATTCCGCTCGCGGTCGAGTTCCGCAACGCCTCGTGGCTCAACGAGAAGAACGCGGCGCGCACCATCGATTTCCTGGAACGGCACGCCATCCCGTTCGTGATGGTCGACGCGCCGCAGGGAATGCGGTCGTCATTGCCGCCGGTGACCGCGGTGACCTCGCCGGACCTGGCGGTGGTCCGTTTCCATGGCCGTCGCACCGAGACCTGGGAGGCCAAGGGCATTCCCGTCGTCGAGCGCTTCCGGTACCTCTACTCGTCCGACGAGCTCGGCGAGTGGGTGCCGCGCATCCGCCAGGCCGCGGAGCAGGTCAAGGATGTCCACGTCCTGATGAACAACTGCTACGCCAACTACGGAACGACCAACGCCCGCCAGATCGCGAGCATGCTCGAGGAGAGCTGAGCGGCGAGATCAGCCAGTCGCGCCATGGCGGCGCGCGTAGTCCTCCACGAACCGCAGCTGCGCCGCGGTCTCGACCGCTTCCGGATGGCGGGCCGCTCGCACGCGGGCGACCGCCTCCTCCGGCGTCATCCCCTCGGCGACGAGCGCGCAGGCGGCCACCGTCCCGCTGCGTCCGATGCCGCCCATGCACGCCACCGCCACGTCGCCCTCTTTCCGGCCGTCGCGGATCTCGGCCAGCATCTCGTCCATCTCGGCCGGCGAGTCGGGCACGCGGCCGTCGGGGATCGGATGGCGCAGCACCTCGACGCCGTGGCGTCGGCCGCGGTCGACGATGTCGGGATCACCCCAGCGCTGCAGCTCGTGGTCCTCGACCAGCAGCAGCAGGCGCCGCACGCCGAGGTCGTGCAATCGGGCGAGGTCGGTGGCGGCGTCACGACGGTAGACGCGACCGGGATAGCGCGACGAGGGACCGTGCTTGCCGGGCAGAATGGTCAGCCCCAGCCGTCCGCGTGGCTCGGAGCGCGACGAGTCAACCCAGTCGACGCGCAGTGGCGAATCGGCCTCCCTCGATGGCGAGCCGGCGGTCAGTTCAGCCGTCCGTTGCTCCGCAGGCAGAAATGCCCTGTCGGTTCGAGCGGCATGCCGCAGAACGGGCACGGCGGGCGACCGGCGCCGACGACATCGAGCGATCGGCTGACAAAGGCGCGCGCATCGTCCGGCGTCAGACGAACGCGGAGCAGGTCGGGTCCCTCGGGATCGTCGTCCGCCACTTCGCGGTATTCGGCGTCGTCGTCCAGCGGCTGCGCCTCGACCACCACGGCCTGCGCGCCGGCGTCCCAGGCCAGGGCCATGGCGCCCACGCGGAAGGCCTCGACCACCGGCTCGTCCAGCGGCCGATGGTCGGAGCCGTCGGGGCCGGCCGCGGCGGCGGTCTGCGGCTGGATCGAGTCGAGCAGGTCGCCCAGTCGATCGGCGAGGACGGCCACCTGCGTCTTCTCGACGGCGACCGTCACTACCGAGCCTGCCTTGCGTGCCTGGAGGTAGAAGCTGCGCTGGCCCGGCGTGCCGACGGTGCCCGCCACGAACCGGTCGGGGTCGTCGAAGAGAAAGAGCCGGCGCGCCATGCGGTCATCGTAGCCGCTCGCCGAGAAAACGGGAGGGACCGGAGACGTGCCCCATCTCCGATCCCTCTTCCCCGGTGTTCGAGCTGGTCCGCCGACTCGCGTCGCCGGGTGCCCATACCAACTCGTCGGGACCGAGCCTATCCGCAGCGGAGTGCCCTTGTCAATATCTACTTAACGAGGAACGAGCCCGGATTAAACCGTCAGCGCCTCGCTCGTCAGCTCGTACGCCCCGCGATGATCACCGTGAGCGGCCCGCAGGTCGGCCCACTCGCGCAGGACCTCGCGGATGCGTGCCGCGGACCGGCCGTCGCGCGCGAGCGCGGCCGCTTCGGAAAAGCGCTCTTCGGCCGCGCCGGCGTCGCCGCCATCGCGCATGGCACGCGCCTCGGTCAGGATCGCCGCCAGCTCGGCCTTGGCGTTGCCGGTGGTCCGCGCCATCTCTCGGGCGCGCGTGGCGAGGTTCAGCGCGTCGTCGCGTTCGCCGCGCGCCAGCGCCACCTGGGCCTCGGTGTCGAGCACGGCGGCCAGCAGCCGGTCGTCGTCGCCGGACTCGGCCTGGCGCCGTGCGCCGCCGGCCAGCTCCCCGGCGCGGCTGAGGTTCCCGGCGGCCAGATACGCCAGCGCCATCTCGTTTTCGATGGTGGCCGACTCGAGCAGTGCCCCTGCCGAGCGGTACAGGGCCAGCGCCTGCGTCCCCGCCCGGATTGCCGCTTCGACGTCACCCAGCTCGCGATAGCTGATCGCCAGGCCGACCAGGAACGTGGCTCGGCGGCGGTCGTCGAGATCATCCGCCAGGCCACGCGCCTCCTCGAGGTAGGCCAGCGAGCGTTCGTGCTGCCCTTCGCGAGAATCGACCGAGGCCAGCGCGACCAGCAGCCGCATCTCGAAGTCAGGCTCGACCTGCAGCCCGGCGCGAACCTGCTCGAGGAGCGAGCGCAGCAGCGAGCGCGCATCGGCCTCGTTGTCCGACAGGTAGAGGCCGTAGGCCAGCCAGTAGCGCGACAGCGCCGTATCAGTCTCGCGACCGAGACCGGTGAACAGGCGGACCGCCTCGGCGGCTGCGGTGACGGCCTGCTTGCCGCGATCCAGGCGCGCCAGAGCCTCGGCGCGGCCCCGCAACAGTTCGGCGCGCGTCTGCTCGTCGGCCGGCAGGGCGAGGAGCTGTTCGTAGCCGTCTGCCGCTGCCTCCCACTCGCCGCCTGCCAGCCGCAGGTCGGTCTCCAGGCGGCTCCAGGCGGGGCTCTGAGTGTCCAGGAAGTGGCTGGCCGATAGATGCAGTCGTTCGGAAAGATAACTGAGCGCCACCATCGACGGTCGGGCAATCCCCGTCTCCAGCGCACTGATATAGGCCTTGGTGTAGCGGTCGCCGGCAAGCTGCTGTTGGGTCAGCCCGGCCCTCAGGCGGGCTTCACGGATTCGCGACCCAATGCGCTTGGCCAGCTCGGCGTCCTCGACCGTCGGGCGTGCGATCAATTTGGTGCGCGGCATCCGTGCACTGTACACCGCCAGGCAAGCATTCCTTGACGCGGTGCGGGCCAAACGTACTGGCCCTGGCGACCCAAACCGGTACCGATCGGTCATGGACCGGGCGCACCGCCCGGGCGACGGTAGGGGCAGGCCAACGATCCGCCGGATCGCGCCATACGGGAGAAGGCCATGCGTCTGCAGCGAATCGTCCGTTCGATCCTGCTCGCGAGCTCACTGGCCGCGCTCACGCTGGTCACTGTCATCTCGACCGTGGCGGCCTGCAGCAACGGCAACGGCTTCCCCTGAGCCGAGCGACTCGCGACCCTGACTGACCGCGTCTCCGCTTGGCGGAACGCGGTCGTTCTGTATCGGTCAGAGCGATCGGTCAGAGCTTGGGAAGCTCCTGCTGGTCGGCGAGCACCGCGGCGAACAGGTCGCCGACCTCGGCCAGCCGGTCGCCGATGGTGAACATCGTCCAGCGGTTCGGCCGCAGCTCCGGATCCTCGAGCTCCTCCCAGCGAATGGGCGCCGAGACGGGCGCACCCGGCGCGGGTCGCACCGAATAGGGCGCGACCAGCGTCCGGTTGACCGCGTTCTGAGTGAAGTCGAGGCGAGCCTTTCCACCACGGGAGCGCTTGGCCCACTCCCAGCTGATCAGGTCCGGCACCGTCTGACCGACCGCGCGCGACAGGCGCTCCACCCAATCGCGCGTGTCGTCGAAGGTGTAGATCGGCTTGATCGGGATCCAGATCTGGATGCCCCGCTGGCCAGTCACCTTGGGCAGCCCCATCACTCCGAGGTGCTCCAGCGCGGTCCGATACAGCCGTGCCAGCACCAGGACCTCCTGCCAACTGGTGCGGTCGCCGGGATCGATGTCGATGAGGGCATAGCTCGGTGTCTGCGGCGCATCGGTGGGCGAGGTCCAGGGATGGATCTCGATGGCGGCCTCCTGGGCCAGCCAGGCCAGGGTCCCGACCTGATCGACCACCACGTAGTCCTTCGGCCCCTCGCTGCCGGTGTAGTTCCAGCGCGCGATCCATTTCGGCGCATGACCCGGAACATCCTTCTGCCAGAAGCCGTGGCCGCGGCCGACCCCATCCGGATACCGATGCAGGTTGACCGCTCGGCCGGAGAGGTACGGCAGCAGCGCGGGCGCGACCGAGACGTAGTAGTGAATCAGCTGGCGCTTGGTGATGCCGTCGTCGGGCCACAACGGCTTGTCGAGGTTGCTGAGCTTCAGCTCCCGGCCGCCGACCTGCCACAGCCCCTCCCTGCCGAGCCGGTCGAGCTCGGCGAGCGCGGGTGTCGCGTCAAGCGCGGCGTCCGCGGCCGGCGCCGATGCTCGCCTGGCGCCGGCACGCGGCGGCTGCGCTCGTTCGGCGTTGCGGGTCGCCTCCTCGGTCTCGACGGGCCGCTCGCGGACCACCGTCCGGGGGTCGCGGTCGAGCTCCAGGCCCTTGAACGCCGCTTGGCGCAGCAGGCCGTCGGTGGTCCACTCCGCGAATTCGGCCCGGATCACGATCCGCGGCTCGGCCCAGTGGGCGTCCCTGATGCGCGGCGCCGGATCGAGCGGCGAGGAGTCGCGCTCGATGGCGCGCATCCGGTCCAGCAGGCTGCGCCGCGTGACGGCGTTGATGCCGCTGCCGACCTGGCCGGCGTGCCGCAGCCGGTCGCCGTCGTGGACGCCCACGATGAGCGACCCGAGATCCTTGTGCGTGCCCTTGCCCGGGATCCAGCCGGCGACCACCAGCTCCTGCTCGGAGCGCAGCTTGATCTTCAGCCAGGCCTTGGAGCGCCGCCCCGGTTCGTAGGCCGACGACCGCAGCTTGGCGACCATGCCCTCCAGCCCGCGGCGTCGGGCCGCTTCGTAGAACGCGTCTCCGTCGGCCGCAATGTGCGACGCGTACTGCACCAGGCCGTCCGGTTGCAGGAGCGACCGGAGCAGCCGTTTGCGCTGCTCGAGCGGCACGCCCAGCAGGGATCGGCCGTCGACATACAGCAGGTCGAAGACCTGGTAGACCAGCGGAATGGCGGCGACCTGCTCGGGCGTCGGCTGCGCCTCGCGCGCCACGCGCCCGCTGCCTGGTGCGCCGCGGATCCCGGTCCGGTCCTGGAGCAGGCTGAAGCTGGGGTTGCCCTCGGCGTCGAGGGCGACCACCTCGCCGTCGACGATCGCCTCACGCGCCTTGATCCAGTTGGGCGCTCCGGTCAAATCAGGGAAGTAGCTCGATGCGTCGTTGTGGCGGCGGGTCCAGAGCCGCACCCGACCGTCGCGCACCACCGTCTCGACGCGGTAGCCGTCCCACTTGACCTCGAACAGCCAGTCGTCGTCGGTGAAGGGTGCATCGGCCAGCGTTGCCTTCATGGGCTCGATGAATTCGGGCATCGGTTCGCTGCGGGCAGCTGACAGGTCGATCTCGGCTTCTGCCGCCGGTGCGCGCCCGTCCCACAGCGCGGCGGCGCCGGCCGCCACCTCGTCGTTGGTGCGGCCGGTCTTCACGCTCTGGGGATGATCCTCGGCGTCCCATCCGTCCCGCGCAAAGGCGTCGCGTTTCTTGATCAGCAGCCACTGATCCTTGTCGTCGCTGCTCGCCCGCCGACGTCCGCCGGTGCGCACGATGGTGAAGCGGCCGTGGAGCTTCTCGCCCGCCAGGCTGAACTTCAGCTCGCCATTGCGGACAGCGGCGCCGGGATCATCGGTCTCCTCGGGGAGGAACGTCCCCCAGTCCCAGACGATGACGTCGCCGCCGCCGTACTCGCCCTTGGGAATGACACCCTCGAACTGGTAGTAGTCGAGTGGGTGATCCTCGACATGGACCGCCATCCGGCGCTGCCCGGGATCCAGGGTCGGCCCCTTCGGCACGGCCCAGCTGACCAGTACGCCGTCGATCTCCAGCCGGAAGTCGTAATGCAGTCGCGTCGCCCGGTGGCGCTGCACCACGAACCGATGCCCACCGGCGGCGGCCACCTCGCCTGCCGGTTCGGGGGTCCTGCCGAAATTGCGCTTGCGCCAATACGTCTCGAGCGGCATCTCGGCGATCATCGCATGCACGAGCCGCGCCTCCTTTCCGGTCGTCGTGGCACGCCGCGTGCGGCCCCTGAGGCAGGGGGGAACCTCCCCCATTCCGACGCAAGGAGGAGCTCATGACTCAGTCACAGACACGGCTCGACACGCTCATGAAGCTGAGTGAATCGGACCTGATGCTGGCGGATACCACCGAGGACATCCGTGGGCGAACCGTCCGCGACAGCGCCGACGAGGAGATCGGCACCGTCGAGGACCTGATGATCGACCAGGGCCAGCGCAAGGTGCGCTTCGTGCAGGTCGGCGCCGGCGGATTCCTGGGGATCGGCGAGAAGAAGTTCCTGATCCCGGTCGACGCCGTCAGCCGCATCGATGATGACAACGTCTGGATCAACCAGTCGAAGTCGCAGATCATCGGCGCTCCGGCCTACCAGCCCGATCTGGTCGGCGAGGACTACTACAACGAGCTGTACGGCTACTACGGCTACAGCCCGTACTGGACGCCTGGCTACACGTACCCGCCGTACCCGAACTACCGGCGGTAGTTCGCGGTTGACCGATACGGCCCGTCCCGCCAGGGACGGGCCGTTCTGCTACTCCAGCGCCTCCCTCACGCCGTCGAGAGAGGCCACCACCAGCCGTGCGCCCGCTGCCCGCAGCGCGTCGCCGTCGACGGCGCCGGTGGTGACCCCGATGGCCGGCATGCCGGCCGCAACGGCTGCCCGCATGTCCCAGGTCGCGTCGCCGACGTACCAGCATGCGGATGGAGCGGTCGCGAGGGCCTCGGCCGCCTGCAGCAGGAGGTCCGGCGCCGGTTTGGCGTGCTCCACGTGGCTGCCGTCGACGATGGTCGGCTCACCTGGCAGGCGCAGCGCGGCCACGGAGGCGCCCACCTGCGCACGCCGGCTGGACGTCGCGATGGCCCACGGCAGGTCTCGCCGCAGCAGCTCGAGCAGCAGGTCCCGCGCGCCGGGCAGCGGTTTCGGGTCGGTGTTGAGCGTCTCGTAGATCTCGCCGGAGCGGCGGTCGAGCGCCTCCGCCCGCTCGTCGTCGAGCACGATCCCCGCGGCCGACGCAACGGCGCGTGCCAGCCGTTTGCCATCTGCGCCGATGAGGGCCGCCACCTCACCCCGGTCGGCCGGGATGCCTGCCTCGTCGAACAGCCGCAGCCAGGCGCGAATGCGCGTCTCGACGGTATCGACCAGCGTACCGTCGAGATCGAAGGCGATGGCCGCGGGACGTCGGAGGGAGTCGCTCATGGCGCGGACAGCTCGCGATCCTCCCCTTCGTGGTCGGGCAGCTCGACGACGACCGATGCGTGGCGCGGCGAGCGGTTATAGGCCGCGGCCACCAGGCCGCCGATGAGGCCGCCGACGACGGCCGCCACGACGCCGGTCGCGATTGCGGCAAGCGGCACCACCAGCAGCCAGTTGGTGCTCGTCCAGCGCAACGCCGGGATCTGGTCGCCGAAGGGCAGCAGGCTGCGCGTCACGCCCAGGGTGATGCCCAGCTCGCGCTGCCAGTCCAGCACCGCGCCGGCGAACCAGCTGAGCACGGCTCCCAGTAGGGCGCCCATGACGACGCCGATGGCGAATCCGACCCAGGCGCCCGCACCGAACGAGGCGCGGACGGAGACTGCGGCGAGCCGGCCGCGCAGGTGCCTCACGACGTCGTCCTGCGCAACGCCCGACCACCGCCGGCCAGCAGCAGCCCGAGCACGATGGTCAGGAGTGCCAGGGCGACCAGCACGGCATAGCCGATCTGCACGGCCAGGGCCCAATCGTCGGCAGGAGCGTCGTTGACGCGTGCCGTGCGGACGCTCGACTCGATCTCGAGCCGTGCTCCCTGTCCGGCCGTGGCTGCGAAGGCCTGGGCCGCGCTGAGACCGGCGGGCCGGATATCGCCGGCGATGTCATACAACCCGAAGTGCTCGACGAAGATGCCGGGTCGCATGGTCAGGAAGTCCTCCAGCGCCCACCAGGTCGCCGCGGCGACGAATCCATCGTCGCGCACGTCGGCGTGGCGCTCGAAGGCAGGGTACGTATCGGTGAAGATTGCCTGCTGCAGCTGGGTGCCGTTCCGCCCGTCCGACCATCTGCCGAACTCGAGGGCCAGGATCGGCTTGCCGGGATTCGCCTGGTGGGCGATCTCGAGTGCCTGCTCCGTGCCGCCGGCGGCCGACTCCCCATAGAAGACGCCGTAGTAGAAGGTGAAGCCCGCCACGTCGAGCGGTGCATGGGTCGGATCGGCAGGTTCGGAGCCGTACGCGGCCTGCCCGGTCAGCCGCGTCCCGTCGATCTGGCGGTCGATGTCATGCAGGGCGCTCAGCGCATCGGTTCGTTCGGACTGCCCGGTCGATTCATTGGCCAGACCGTGAAAGACCACCGAGGGATGGTTCATGTCGCGCAGCGCCATCTCGCGCAGCATCTGCTGCGGGATGCCGCGGCGCATGGTGATGCCGAAGGTGAGCGGGGTGAAGTGGTAGAGCGGGATCTCCTCCCAGACCGCGAAGCCGAGGCGGTCGGCGAGCATCAGCAACAACGGGTTGGCCGGGGTGTGACCGGCCCGGATCAGGTCGGCGCCGACCTCGCGGGCGTGGTCGAGCTGCTGCAGCAGGGGCGCCGGCGCGTGGATGCGGTGGCCTCGCACGTTCGCCTCGCGATCCGCGCCGGTGAGCGTCTCGTCATGCATGCCCACGCCATGGAACATCACCGGCTCGCCGTTGAGCAGCAATCGCGGCGCATCCGGATCGACGCTCAGGCGCCGCAGGCCGAAGCTGGTCCACAGGTCGTCGATGCGGCCGTCAGGCGCGGTGACCCGAACGTGGAGGACGTACAGCGCCGGAAATGCCGGGCTCCACTGGTCAGCTCCCCCGAAGCGGAAGCTCGTCTCGACCAGCACCGGGCGGCCGGGATCGATCTGGCCGGCATCGAGGGTCGTCTCGGCCAGTGGAGGCGAGATGCCGGGCACGAGGCGCCGAACGTCGGGGTCGGCTGCGTTGTCGGGCGTGACTCGTGCCGGCAGGACCTGCAGCTGCACGCTCGTTCCCGTCGGCTGCTGGCTGGCCGTTGGCGTCGGTTCGCCGGATGCGAGCAGCGATGCCCCGCTGTCGCCGGGGCTCGGACTGGGCGACGGCGAGGGCGTCCGCGAAGCGCTCGGGCTTGGTGTCGGGCTCGGCGTGGGACCGCCGGCAAGGTTCTCGCGGTTCTCGACCACGACCGATACGTCGGCGCCGTCGAGGTGCGGGACCACGTCGGCGCGGACGGCGTGCATGGGCGGCGCGGCTTCCATCCAGACCGGTTGCGTGATCCCGCCGTAATTCCACCAGTCGGTCAGCCCCCAGGGCACGATGTCGTTGCGCGTGCCCCACGGCGGATTGTCGACGCGGACGACCAGCAGGTTGGGTTGGCCTGGCAGCAGGGCCGGTCCTGCGTCGAAGGCAAAGGGCGTGTAGCCGCCCTCGTGGTAGCCGAGATGGATGCCGTTGAGCCACACGTCGGCGATGTAGTTGACGGCGCCGAACTTCAGCGTGGTGGCGGCGCCGGTCCACGACGCCGGAACGTCGAAGCTGCGGCGATACCAGCCGCCCAGCTGTCGCGTGTCGGGCGGTGGGTTGAGCGTGCCGGGGACGTCGGTCTGCTCCCAGCCGCTGTCGTCGAAGCCCGGCGTCTGGCGACCGCCGGCCTGGGCGACGATCTGCTCGAGCCCGCCGTCCCGGTCGCTGAGCGACACGGCGTCATCGAGGGCGGCACGCTCGACGCGCCATGA
Organism: Steroidobacteraceae bacterium; assembly: GCA_025935615.1. Lineage (GTDB taxonomy): Bacteria > Chloroflexota > Limnocylindria > QHBO01 > QHBO01 > JAICUY01. The sequence continues at coordinate 4,273 of JAICUY010000038.1, read as the reverse complement.
TCCGCCCAGGTCGATCCGCAGGCGCGGTTCGAACTCGAAGGTCGGGACGGGAATGCCGTTCTGTATGGCGATCGATCCCCCACCGACCTCTGCCATGTCGAGCGTCGGGGGCAGACTGCCGGCGCGCACCGTCGGCGCACAGCCGGCGAGCGGGGCGACGCACAGCAGCATCAGCATGAGGAGGGCGACGGTGGGCCGCCGTCGATGCGCCATCGCCAAGAGCCTACGCCAGCCTCGCCTCTGCCATACTCGCCACCGATGAACGGACGCGTCGTGGTGGTCGGCTCCATCAACGTCGACCTGGTCGTTCACGCCGACCGGCTGCCGCTTCCCGGTGAGACGGTGCTCGGCGGGCAGTTCGCCCGCTTCCAGGGCGGCAAGGGCGCCAACCAGGCCGTGGCGGCGGCCCGCGCCGGGGCATCGGTCACCATGATCGGCGCCGTCGGCGATGATGCCTACGGGACCGATGCGGTTCGCGCGCTGGCCGACGAGGGCATCGACACCTCGCGCGTGCGGGTCGTGGAAGGACCGACCGGCGTGGCGCTCATTGGTGTCGGCGCCCGCGGCGAGAACACGATCATGCTGGCCGCCGGCGCCAACGAGCGCGTCGGCGAGGAAGACGTGGAGCTCGACAGCCTGCGGCCCGAGGTCGTCCTGACCGGCTTCGAGATTCCCTATCCGGCCGCGGTCGCCGCGGTGCGCAGCGCTCGGCGTCTGCGCGCCACGCCGATCGTGACGCCCGCGCCGGCCCGCGCCGTGTCGGCCGAGCTGCTGGCGCTCGACCCGGTGATCGTGCCCAACGAGCACGAGCTGACGGTCATCATCGGCAACGACGACCCTGCTGCCGCACTCGACGAGCTCACCCGTCGTTCCGGCGGGGCGGTGGTGGTCACGCAGGGGCCTGCCGGAGCGCTGCTGGCGGTGCGCGACCGGCGCGAGCGGTTCAACAGCGTGCGGCCGAAGGCCGATGTCGTCGACACGACCGGTGCGGGGGACGCCTTCGTCGGCGCGCTGGCAGCCTGGATGGCGGGCGGTGCGTCGCTCGAGGAGGCGCTGCACGCCGCGAACGCGGCCGGCGCGTTGTCAGTCACCGCGGCGGGAGCCCGCGGTGCGCTTCCGTCGCGAGCCGCGATCGAGGAACTGTTGCGCGCCTGAGCCGAGGTCCGGCGTTACGCCGGATGGCTCTCCTTCTCGTGCCGGTGCAGCCGCTCGATCAGCGCGTACATGATCGGCACGGCGATGGTCGGATGCTCCTTGAGGAGCGCGGTGAACTCCCAGGCCACGAACAGCACGCAGTCGGTCTCGTCGACGGCGGTGATCGTCGCCGACCGCGGGTGATCCTCGATGAGTGCCAGCTCGCCGAAGAAGTCCCCGGCGGTGAGGTAGCTCAGCGGCTCATCCGGGCTCGATCCCTTGTCGACGCGAACGCGACCACGGGTGATGACGTACAGCGCCGACGCCGGTGCGTCCTCGCGGATGATGACGTCGCCGGGCTGGTAGGTGCGCTGCTTTCCCTGCTCGGCCAGGCGCTTGACAGTCTTGCGGTCCAGGCTCGACAGCAGCGGGACCGAGGCGAGAGTCTGTTCGAGTTCCAACGCGGTCTCCTCCGTTGACGGCCGGGGGGCCGTGAGTTGCGCCATCCTACTCCGCGCGGCACGCCTCGTGCTCACCTCCGGTCGTGGTCGATCGCAGCGGGCCAACCGGCCGGGCAGTCAAGTTTTCGCTGATGGCCGGATTTCTGGGCGTCGCCGCGCTGGCATCCGCGGAACCGCTGGCCCGGCGTCGAGGACCGACCGGACCGATGCAGCTGCTGATGGTCGGGACGGCTGCCTACCGTATCGGTCGCATGCTGGCCTTCGAGCGTGTCGCAACGCCGCTGCGCGGCCCGTTCACGGCCACCGTGCCGGACTCGAGCGGCGCCGGTGAGACGGTCGTCGCCCGCGGAACGGGGCCGCGGTGGGTCATCGGTGAGCTGCTGTCGTGCCCGGTGTGCGTGGCGACCTGGGCGTCCGGAGGACTGTTCGTGGGACTCGGCGTCGTTCCGAGATTCACCCGCGCCCTGATCGCGATCCTGGCCGCGACCGGAGTGGCGGAAGTCGTTCACGGCCTGGTCGAGGCGCTGACGTGGTCATCCGAGCGCGCTCGCGCCCACGCGGCGCCGCATCACGCGGTCGTCGAAGCCTCGACGAGCCAGCCCAGCAGCGACTCGAATTCGTCCAGTGAGAAGGGCTTGGCCAGCAGCCGGTAGCGATCCGCCCCCACGAGGTCGTCGACGTCCGCCGCATGCCCGGTGCAGACCGCGAGGCGCGGCACGGATCGCACGACGGCCAGCATGTCGGGCGGCATGCGTTGCAAGGTCAGGCCGTCGACGATCAGCGCGGTCGGTCGATCACCGGCGTCCAGGCGCTCGAGCAGCTCCTCGTCGGACAGCAGCAGGCAGCTTGGGGCCAGGTCGGCATACAGCTGCCGAATTCCCGTGTCCGCGTCGCTCAACCAGAGCCGAGACACCGCCATCCATCCTCGTGCGGCTCCGCGGCGTGGGCACGCCCGCGAGCGCGTGGGTCGGCTGCCGGAGGAAGGACTTCATGATGACCGGTGCGTCAAGCGCTTGCACGGCGCCCCGCATCGGTCTCGACGTGAGGTTCGGCCCCGGTTCGGGCGTTCCGGACCGGGGCCAGCGACTACTTGGTCCGCTCGAAGTTCGTGCCGCCCGCGCAGGTTCCGTGGCCGGCGTCACCCGGCGAGCCCTGGTTGTGCGGGTTCTGCGTGATCTCGTCGATCGGGCCCTGGTCCGGGTTCATGTCGTTCAACCCGTTGAAGGCGCAGATCGAGTTCGCATTCTCGAACGCGCCGGTCCGGTGCCCGGTTCCGGAGAACGGCTCGCCCGGCGTTCCGGGACGGCCGGTGATCTCGCCTCCGAGCACCGCCCCAGCCATAAGGCTCGAGACGAGCGCCGCCACCGAAACTGCGAGTCCCAGTCGCTTCAACAGCCCACGCGCCATCAGCAGTACCTCCATCGGCAGAGGTCGGTCTCGCCATTGGCAGACGGCACGGAGTCGGGCGACCGCATCATCAAGACTCCACGCCGCGGAACGGGCTGCAGTTCCCGCCACCCCGCGTCCGGCGCATGATGCGGCACGCAGTGCGGTCTTGGGTAGTGCGAGCAGGGTAATCCCTGGTGCGGATGTGCACCACGGCCGAAGGCTAGGATGCGGGCGTGCTCATCATCCTGCCGCCGTCGGAGACGAAGCGACCCGCGCCTGATGATGGTCCCGCGCTGGACCTGATGCGACTGTCGTTTTCGGAGCTGACACCGATGCGGCGCCGTGTGCTGGATGCGCTCGTCACGACCAGCGCTGAGCCCGATGGCCACCGGCGTCTCCTCGTCAGGCCGTCGCTGGCCGGCGAGGTCGCCCGCAACCGGCGCGTGTGCGAGCTCCCGACGCGGCCCGCGGCCGACACGTATGCCGGGCCGCTGTACGTGGGGCTGGATCCCACCGAATGGTCGGCTGAGACCTGGAGCCGTGCCGCACGCGAGGTCGTGGTCGTCTCGGCGCTCTGGGGTGCGCTGCGACCCGCTGACCGGATTCCGCCCTACCGTCTTCATGCGTGCGCGCGGCTGGTCGGGCTGGACAGGTTGGAGCCGATGTGGCGGACGCTCCTGCGTGACATCCTGGCCGACGCGGCCGAGCGTCGTGGACCGATCCTCGATCTCCGCTCTCCCGTGTATCGAGCTCTCGGTCGCCCCACCGGTCTCGACGACCAGACGGTCACGCTGCGCGTACGCCCGGCGCCCGAAGGGCCGCCGCACATCGGTGACGTCGTGGCCAAGCGCACGCGCGGCGTCGCCGCTCGCCACCTGCTGTCCTCGGCGGCACAGCCCGCCGAGCCGTTGGACATCGCCGACCTGCTGGCCGGCTACTGGCCGATCGAAGTGGAACCGCCTCCCGGCCGGAGCGACCCGTGGATCGTCACGCTGGTTATCGAATGACCGACACCTCGGGATATCGGCTCAGCGCAGCGGCGAAGTCGGAGGCTGCGTTCCGCCGCACGTTGACGTCCAGGAAGGCTCGTACCGTGTCGCGAACGATGTCCGTCATGCGACGACCGTCGATCGAACCCAGACCCACCCGGTTCGCAATGGCCGGGAACAGGCCGTCGTCCTGGAAGTTCTGATGGACCGATCCGGCGATCGAGATGTGTCGGCCGCCGCGCCCCATCACCGTGTCGAAGTCGACGGTTGCCCGACGGCAGAACTCGTCGCAGGAGTCCG
>JAICUY010000056.1 GCA_025935615.1 Steroidobacteraceae bacterium | reverse complement strand
TGCCTCCTGGAGTTCCTCGACCGCCGCATGCTCCCGACGCAGCTCGCGATCGTGGAGCGGCGCCTGGGACGGACCGTCCCGGGACGCCACGCCCATCTCGAGCGAGTGCAGGCGGAGCTCACCGAGTACTTCGCGGGCAGCCGCCGCGACTTCGGCGTCCCGCTGGTCGTTCCCGGCTCGCCATTTGAGCGCCGGGTGTGGGATGAGCTGCGGCGGATTCCCGCCGGCGAGACACGCAGCTACGACGCCCTGGCAGTCGCCCTCGGCCGGCCGGGTGCAGCGCGCGCTGTCGGTCGCGCCAACGGTCGCAACCGGCTCGCGATCGTCATTCCGTGCCACCGCGTCATCGGCGCGAACGGCGGGCTCACCGGTTATGGAGGCGGACTGTGGCGGAAGCAGGCGCTGCTCGACCTGGAGGCGAGGCCGCGCGACCTGGAGTCGAGGCCGCTCGAGGTGAAGCCGGCGCCGCGTCGTGCGAAGCCTCCGAATTCACCCCACCTGACCATTCCGCGATCCGCGCCCCATCCGGAGCAGATCACGCATGGCGTGCGCCCCACGTGAATTCGAACCGTTCGCGTCGACCGAGTCGAACGAACGTCAACGCTCCCGGTCCGCCCGCCACGCCACCAGCACGCCGACGTCCTCGTACTTCCAGACCACGTCGACGGCGCTGAAGCCGGCAGCCGTCAACCAGGCCAGGTGCTCGGCGGTCGTGTCGGGGTGGTCATGCTCCGCTTCGTGCGCATCGGGCTCGGGAAGCCGGTAGAGCTCGAGCAGCCGCCGGGATGCCGGCCGGAAGTAGTCGGCCAAAACGAAGACGCCGCCGGGCGCCACGTGCTCCCACAGCCGTCCGAACAGGTGCCGTTTCTGATCGGGGTACAGGTGATGGACCGCGAGCACTGACACGATCGCATCGTGTGAGCCGCTGATCTCCGGCTCGGCAATGTCCGAATGGGCAAGCGTCACGCGATCCTCGTACCCGGACAGCCGCTGGCGCGCTCGGTCCAGCATCTCGTCCGAGACGTCGAGCCCGATCACCGACGCGCCGTCGAACGCCTCGAGCACGCGCAGCAGGGTATAGCCGGTCCCCACGCCGAGGTCCAGGACCCGCGCCGGCGGCCGCAGGCCGAGGATCGACAGCAGCGTGTCGTGGATCTCCTCGTAGCGCGGCACCATCTCGCGGATCTGGGCGTCGTATGACGGCGCCCACTCGTCGAAGTGCTGGCCGACGGTCTTCACGCCCGGATATCGGTCCCCATGGCGTGGTAGCCGCCGTCGACATGGATCAGCTCGCCGCTGGTCATGGTCGCCCAGTCGCTCAACAGGAAGCAGACCATCTGGCCGACCGGGGTCGCATCGGTCAGCGACCATCCCAGTGGAGCTCGATTCAGCCACTTGTCGGCGATCTGGTCGAAGCCGGGGATCGACTTACCGGCCATCGTGCGGATGGGGCCGGCCGAGACGGTGTTGACCCGGATGCCGAACTGGCCGAGGTCGCGAGCGAGGTACCGCGTCACGGCTTCCAGTGCTGCCTTGGAGACGCCCATCCAGTCGTAGATCGGCCATGCGACGCGGCCGTAGTAGTCAAGGCTGACCACCGCGCCGGCGCCCGCCGCCTTCATCGGTTCGAGCATGCCGACGGTCAGCGCCTTGAGCGAGTAGGCGGATGTCTGAAAGGCGGTCGCGGCACTCTCCCACGGCGTGTTGATGAAATTGCCTCCGAGGGCGTCGCCGGGAGCGAAGGCGATGGCGTGGACCACGCCGTCCAGCCGGCCCCAGCGGCGCATGACGTCCGAGGCGACGGCGGCGATATCGTCGGGGTTGTTGACGTCCATCTGCAGGACGTCGGGCGTCGTCGGCAGCCTGCGCGCGACGCGCTCGGTGAGCCGGACGCCCTTGCCGACGTTGGTGAGCAGGATCTCGGCACCGGCCTCCTGCGCCACCCGCGCCACCGAGAAGGCGATGCTGTCGTCGGTGAGCACGCCGGTGATGAGCAGCTTCTTGCCTTCGAGCAGCACGCGCTACCTCCTGCGCCTGGTGGACCGATGCGCCGCACGAACCGCGGCGCACCGGGGGATTGTACCCGCGCTGCCCGCTCCTCCCCGCATCGGTCTATGCTCGGCGGACCGATGATGGTCCACCTCTATGACTACGAGGTGCCCGTCGCCGATGTGGCAGCGGGCATCCCCAACCTGCGCGAGCGGCTCAAAGAGCTGGGAGAGGCCGATCGCAAGGTGCTGCTCACCGGGCTGTTCAAGCGGGAGCGGATGCCCGGCACCATGGAGCGGCTGACCACGCTCGTCGCCGACGTCGACACCGCATTCGGCGACCTGCTGACCACGCTCGACAACGGCGCGCGGGCGCGCAGCTTCGTGGCCATCGACGAGGCAAAGGCCATCCTGGACCGATACCTCCCGGCCGATGCGGTGAGCGGCACCCACGACTGGGACGTGGCGCGCCTGCTGGAGCCGTACGGCGACGGCTCGTACCACGGCAAGCTGCTGAAGCGGACGCGCAAGCAGCTGCGCTCGGTGAGCAGCCGCGACGCGCTCACCACCCCGTTCCTCTTCCGCAGGGAGTGGTGAGGCGGTGAGCCGCTCGAGCCGCCGCCGCGGCCGCGTCTACCAGCCGATTCCCGAGCGTCGCACCCACTGGGGCGCGCGGCTGCTGATCCTGTTCGTGGGCCTCGCCCTGTTCATCGGCGTGCTGGCCATCACGTTCAATCGCTGACCCCACCCCGCCGGATGACGAGCACCGTCGCTCACGCCACTCCCGCCGTGCGGCGGCGCTCGCGCGGATTGGCGCTGGACGACCCATTGGCGGCCACCGTGTCCCCCTCGCGCGCCTCGCGTTCCAGCTGGAGCCGCAGCCGGTAGAGCAGGTTCCACTCGTCGGTCGGCACAGGCGCCGCGTCGATCTCCTGTTGCAGCCGATCGAGGTGCCCGTCCAGGCTGCCATCCCGATGCTGTCGGTACAGCCGCCGCAGCCGCTCCTCGAAGCCCTGTGACGTGGTCGACCAGGTCAGGAACGCCTGGCTGAAGGCGAGCTCACGCTCGATCGCCGCTCGCGCACGGTGCGCCTCGCCCTCGGGGCCCAGGATGCCCACGTTGGTGGCGTACACGATCACCCGCAGGTCGTCCCCTTCGAGCAGGATCGGGTCGCCGCGCACCACGCGGCCCAGAAGGTGGCTGGCGGCGAACCCGGCCGTGCGCAGCGGCCACGAGATCGGCCCCGTCAGCTCGCTCGGCGCGAAGTCGCCGACCTCGAGGGTGGCCAGTGCGTCGATCACCGGCTTCGAGAGGTCGCGGGGCGATTGGCCGCTTTCGAGGACCAGCGGCACCTCGAGCAGGCGACGCTTGTGCCGCACCCGGTCGAGCACCAGGAACGGCGTGATGACGACCATCTGCAGCACGGCGAAGCCCAGTGAGGCGACGGCCGGGTAGCTCATCGGCACCTTGCCGAGCCAGCCGCGCCACGAACGCGATCCGTCGAACTCGCCCCACTCGGCGAGGCCGGCCAGCGCCGGAGGAGTCAGCACGATGGCCGCCGTAAGCGCCCAGACCTCGAGATTGTTGAGGTCGAAGTTGGAGAGGAGGCCGAACCGCTCGAGTCCCCAGCCGACGGCGAGCGGCACGGCGAATCCGACCAGCACGACCACCCAGGCTGCGGCGACCAGCGCGATGATCGACAGGTAGCGCCCCTTGTTGCCGGGCACCTGGCCAAAGAAGAGGGCGGTCGCCCAGCCGAGCGCGAATGAGGCCGACTTGCTCAACGCCTGCCACGCGATGAGCAGCACGAACGGCAGGAACGGCATGGACGGCGAGGAAGCACTTGGCGTGCCGCGGGCGGCGCCCGCGCAGGCGCTCGCGCACGCGCTCACATAGGCGCCGGCGTATCGGTCTGGAAGGCTGGTCGGCGCTCAGTCGAGGCGGAGCGGACGGACCGTCATCACCTCGTCGACGCGCCCCTCCCACTCCTCACGGGGCGCGTCGCAGTACAGCTCGATCTCGTTGCCGTCGGGATCGACGGTGTAGAGGCTGCGGCTGACGCCGTGGTCGGCTGCACCCTTGAGCAGGCCGCGCTCGCCGAGCAGCGTGTTGGCGCGCTGGACGGCATCCCAGTCGGCAAGCTGGATGGCGACGTGGTACAGCCCCACCGCACTCGGCACCGGACTGGGCGCCTGGTCGCCGACGCGCAGCAGGCCGATATCGTGGTGGTTCTCGCCGGTCGCGGTCAGGAAGATCATGACGTTGCTCATCTCGCTCACCACGCGAAAGCCCAGCAGGTCACGGTAGAAGGTCAGGGACCGATCGAGGTCGCGGACCTTCAGCACCACGTGGCCGACGCGCAGCGGCTGCAGCATGGCGCGATGCTACTCCAGCCGGCGACCCGTTCCGGGGCGGGTCGCGTTCGCTCAGCCGAGGTGGATGGTGACCCGGACGACGCCCAGGCTGCGGCTGCGATCGGTAACCGCCGCCCAGGCCTCGGGGGAGAGGTCGGCGATCTTCTGGCTTGCCGTCCCCCAGTAGCAGCCGCAGCGGTCGACGACCGGCAGCCTGGCGCATCGGTCCGCGCAGACGGTGACGTACCGCGCGGCGGGCGGCGCGTCGTAGTGGCCGCCGAGTGCCGCTGGCAGGGCGACGACGGCCTTGCCGCGATAGCCAAGCGTGCAGCAGTAGTAGGTTGCCGTCCCACGCGCCGTGTTGCCTCGCAACGGTGGCGGGGTGGCGGCTGTCGTGGTTGGTGCCGCCGCTGGCTCCGGCGTGGCCACCGCACTGAACGAGGCGACAATGCCGACCGAACCGGGCGTCGGGCGCGGAGTTGGCGGGGTGACCAGCTCCGGGGCGTTGGCCGGCGGTCCGATCTCGGCGAGCGTCAGTGCCGCCGAACGCTCACGTCCGGCAACCGCCGCCCGGCGCAGCGAGAGGTCAGCTGGCGCCCCGGTGAGGCCCGTCTGCGGCGCCCGCACGGCGGCCACCAGTCGGTTCGTCCGGAGGTCGACGGTGTTCGCCGAGCGCGTCGCCACCGGAGCGAGGAGCCCGATGCCTGCCGCGCTGAGGATTGAGAGGACGGCGACGCGCCGCAGCAGCTCGCGCAACCCGGCGACCCGCTAGAGCAGGCCGAGCTTGGCCGCGCAGGCCGGCCACGGCGAGTAGCCTCGAGCCGCGCGCAGCCGCTCGGCGACCGTGATCTGGGCTTCACGGGAGGCCAGATCCGGCCGCGCCGCATACCTGGTTCCGCCGTACTGGCGCCAGGTGCCAAGGCTGAACTGGAGGCCGCCGTAGTACCCGTTGCCGGTGTTGATCGACCAGTTGCCGCCGGATTCGCACTGCGCCAGGCGATCCCACACGGCATCGCCGGAGACTGGAGGCCGGCTGCGCGCCGGCCTGGCGGTGGGTTGCGCCGGTCGCGGCGTCGCAACGGCCTGGAACTGCGCCACCGGGCGGACACCGGCCGGTGCATCCGTGCTCGTGGCGGCCCCGAGCGACTCAGGCGCCGTCCCGGCGGTCGCGTCCCGCAACGACAGCGCGCTGGACCGATCGCGACTGGAAAGCAGGCTGCGCGTTGCATCGGGAGCCGGCCCGCCATCGTCGGCGGCGCTCAGCAGGCGATTGATCGAGGCCGGCACGTCGCCGCGGGCTTGGGCGGCGACGGGCGCCAGCAACCCAATCCCCAGGGCGCTGACGGCGGTGAGCGCGGCGACACGCCGCAGCAGGTCGAGCAATAGAATCCTTCGTAGCGTGGTCCGTCCGCCGGCACCGGGGGTAGCCACCGCCGCGGGCACAACTCGGCGAAGCAGCCACCCTACCATCCGCCCGCAGTCATGTCGAGGCGCGTCCAGGCACCGGAGGAACGCCCATGGGTTCACGCAACCGGGACGGGGAAGGCCGTCGCAGCGGCGCGGTCGTCATGCGCGGCGGCCCGCAGAAGCGGCCCACCGAAGACCAGCGCCTGCTACAGGAGAATGCCGATCCTGAGTTCCTGCACACCGACACCTGGCGCACCCTGCGCATCCAGGGCGAATTCGTCGAGGGATTCGACGCGCTCGCCGGCGTGGGGCCGGCGGTCACGGTGTTCGGTTCAGCGCGCGTGCCGCGCAACGACCACTACTACCGGCTCGCCCGCCGGCTGGCCGCGCGGCTGGTCGATGAGGGCTTCGCGATCATCACCGGTGGCGGGCCGGGGATCATGGAGGCCGCCAACCGCGGCGCGAAGGAAGCGGGCGGCCTGTCGATCGGTTGCAACATCGAGCTCCCCTTCGAGCAGGGCCTCAACGACTACGTCGACCTGGGGATGGAGTTCCGCTACTTCTTCGTGCGCAAGGTGATGTTCATGAAGTACGCCGAGGCGTTCTGCATCTTTCCCGGCGGCTTCGGAACGCTCGACGAGCTCTTCGAGTCGCTGACCCTGATCCAGACCGGCAAGGTCGAGCACTTCCCGGTCGTGCTCTTCGGTCGTGGCTACTGGCAGGGCCTCCTGGACTGGATCGCGCAGCAGCCGCTCGACGAGGGCAAGATCTCGCCCGCCGACGTCGACCTGTTCACCGTGACCGATGACGTCGACGAGGCGACGGCGACCATCCTCAAGCGCCGCGAGGCGCGGCTGGAGGCGCTGCGCAGCCAGGCGCAAACCGAGCACGCCCTCAAGAAGGCGCAGGCTCGGAGCGGCTGACCGGTGCGGTCCCGGGCACGTGCGAACCCGGGCACGACAAAGCGGCCGACCCACAAGGGGCCGGCCGCTCGTTAACGGCGTACCTGTTGCCCGCTCAGCCGATGACGCCGAGGAGCCACAGGATGATCAGGATCAGGATGATCGTGCCAACGATCCCCAGGCCGAACATGGGCTGTCTCCTTCTGCGGGTTTCCCGTACGAGGCAGGCATGACGCGTGCCAACCCGGCAGTGAGGCGGTCGGATGGCGGGCCCGACCGGATTCGAACCGGCGATCTCCAGCGTGACAGGCTGGCATGTTGGGCCACTACACCACGGGCCCGCGGGAGTGCCGGTGGCGGAGTATATCAGGCTTCCGAACGTGGTTCAGCGGAGCCTCTGGGACGCTTTCGCAGACCGATGAGGACCACCACGCCGGCACCGTAGGCAACCGCGATCAGGCCCAGGCCGATACCGGTGAGCAGCATCGCCGCCTGGCGCGTCGCGGCCACCATCCCGGCCACCGCGGCGGCCAGGAAGGCCGCCGCGAGCGTCGAGCACAGCACGACCGCGCCGGTCCACGCCCACGCCGATCCTCCCATCAGGCCGCGCGCGACGACCGCCTGGGCAAGGCCGATCCCAGCCACCGCGACCCCGAGTGCGGCCATGGCCCCGCCCACCGCAGGAGCGTCGATGGCCAAGTTCCCGATGGCGTCGCGGACCTGGTCGGGTGCCAGGACCCCGGTGAGCAGAACAGCGACACCGACGAGTCCGGTCGCCGCGCCGGCGGTCAGCAGGAACCCGGCGACCACTCGCGCCCGGCCACTCACTTGCCGGAGAGGCGCGCGATCTAGCGCGGCGTCCGGAACAGGACGAGGGCGCTGGCGGCGAAGATGACGGTCAGCACGACCAGGGCGCCGGCGAGGACCTGGTCGCCACCGGCCTGCGACATCACGATGACGACCCCGGCCGTCCCGAGAAGTGCACCGACCGCGCACAGCGCCGCGGCAACCGGTCGTGCGCGCCCGACGTCGGCCAGCACGGCGGCTGCGGCGCCGACGAGCACGACTGAGAAGAGTGAGAGCAGCGCACCGCCGATGATCGGACCCGTCCCCAGGCTGGCGAGGTTGGGCGGCGGCGTCGTTCCGGTGTACCGGCTGCCCATCGTGACGCCGGAGATGAGGATCGCGATGCCGGTGATGAACAGTGCCAGGCCGACGATGGAGACCGCGAGCAGGGCAACGCTGCCCGCCTCACCGATATGCTCGGGGGCCAGCGAGTGGGAGCGCGCGCGCCGATGCGCCACCGCGGTCGGTGTGCGCGCCACGTCGCGGCGCGCAAACGCCGGCTTGGTGAGCTTCTTGATGACCACGGCGGGATTGTAGCCGACGGGGCTGGAACGTCCGGATCGGCTACCCTGTCGGCCATGTCCTTCCCCCGTCCGGCCGGCTCCCTGGACGACGCGCCCACCTCGGACGCCGATGCCCGCTTCGACCGCACCATCGAGCGCTGGTTCCGTGACCGCCTCGCGCTCGAGCCCGAGGTGGCCACCTATCTCGGCATCCACGACCGCGATCACGAGCTGAGCTCCGGGTCCCGAGAGCACGTCGACAGCGAGGTCGACTTCCTCCGCTCGTCGGTCAGCGAGCTCGAGCGCTTCTCGCCCGACGACCTGTCTGCGGACCGAGCCCTCGACCGCGACCTGGCGATCCACGAGGCGCGGCTGGCGCTTTTCCAGCTCACCGAGCGGAAGGCGTGGGCCGGCCGCAGCGACGCCGCCGAGCACGTGGGCGATGCGCTCTTCCCACTGTTCGTGCGTGATTTTGCGCCGCTTCCCGAACGCCTCGAGAGCATCGCAGCGCGGCTCGAGCGGGCGCCGCAGTACATCGCCGAGACGCGCACGAGGGTCACCGATCCGGTCCGCATCTGGACCGAGATCGACCTGCAGGGCACCGCCGCACTCCCGTCGTTCCTCGACACGATCCTGGCCGCAGCGGCATCCGAGGTGCGCGACGAGGCCCTCGACAAGCGGCTGCGGAGCGCATCGGACGCCGTGAAGAGGTCGCTCGTCGAACACGAGCAGTGGCTGCGCGACGACATCCTGCCCAACTCCCACGCGGAGTGGCGCGCCGGTCCGGAGCAGTTCGAGGAGCTGGTGCGCCTGCGCGAGCTCGAGGCGAGCGGCGACGAGATCCTGGCCGTCGGCGGGCAGATGCTGGCCGAGTCGAAGGCCGCGCGCGACGCGATCTGCACCGAGATCGATCCAACGCTCGACCCGTCCGAGGTCGCCGACCTGGTCAAGAACGACCACGCCGCAACCTTCGCCCAGGCACTCGAGGAATACCGCAGCGACATGGATCGTGCCCGCTCGTTCGTCGCTGACCACGACCTGGCGACCATTCCTCCCGGCGAGAAGCTGCTGGTGATCGAGACGCCGAGCTTCATCCGGCATCTCATCCCGTTCGCTGCCTACTTCTCACCGGCGCGATTCGATCCCGAACCGCTCGGCATCTACATCGTCACGCCACCCGAGACGCCGGGCATGATGCGCGAGCACAACAGGGCGTCGATCAGCAACACCTGCGTCCACGAGGCCTACCCCGGCCATCACCTTCAGCTCAGCGGCGCGACCACCAATCCGAGCCTCGTTCGCCTGTTTGCCGGCGCGCCAGAGTTCAGCGAGGGCTGGGCCTTCTACTGCGAGCGGGCCATGAAGGATGCGGGCTTCGATGACACGCCACGGCATCGGTACATTCAGTACACCGATGCGATCTGGCGCTCGACCCGGATCATCCTCGACGTCAAGCTGCACCGCGGCGACATCGATTTCGACGAGGCCGTCGAGCGGCTCATTGCCGAGACCGGTTTCGAGCGACCCGCCGCTCTCGGCGAGGTGCGCCGCTACACCTCGACTCCCACCTACCAGCTCTCGTACCTGTTCGGCCGGCACATGATCGAGAAGCTGAAGGCCGACGTCGAGCGACGCATGGGGCTGGCATTCAGCCTCAAGTTCTTCCACGACACGCTGATCTACGGCGGCACCATGCCGGTCTCATACGCGCGCCGCCTGTTCGACGCGCGGCTCTCCGCCGATCGCCCGGACCGATGACCAGGCGGCTGCTTGGTCCCGTCCTGGCGCTTGGCCTGGTGGCGTGCGGTGCTCCGGCAGCTTCGCCGCCTCCGTGCCCGACGCAGGCTCCGAGCCCCTCCGAGGCACAGCAGATCCTGACCGATGCGACGAGCGCCGTGGTCAAGACGAACAAGGGCGAGTTCACCATCGAGCTGAACGGTGCCGCGGCCCCGATCGCGACCGCCAACTTCGTTGCCCTGGCGCGCTGCGACTTCTACGACGACATCAGCTTTCACCGGGTCGTCGCGGGCTTCGTCATCCAGGCCGGTGACCCGCAGACACGCAGCAACCATGGCGATTTCAGCGGGCTCGGAACTGGCGATCCGGGGTACGAGTTCGACATCGAGCCGCCCGCCGACGACCAGAACTACGACCGGTACGTGGTGGCCATGGCCAACGACGGCCACACCAACGGGTCGCAGTTCTTCATCGATCTCGCCGACCTTGACCAGGGACTGACTCGCACGTACAGCATCATCGGCAAGGTGGTGAGCGGCACCGAGGTCGTCGACGCGATCGGTGCCCTGCCGGTGAACAATCCCCGCATCAGCCTGCCGCTCGATCCGGCGATCATCGAATCGATCGACGTCCGGGGCTCGGCCGCGGAATAGCGCATCGGCCGGGTTCTGGCCATTTTTCCACCTGCTGGCAGTATCGGAAAAGCAGCGGTGCGATCCAGCCGGTCGTTGGCCGAATTTGTCAGCAGGTGAATAGCTCGCGGACGAACAGAGGCTGCTCGGGCGTGCATGGAGGGCTCCAAACGTACCCAACGGGCTCCCCGTTGTCCGTTACTTCCACCTGCTGGTAACCCGGCACCCATGCAAAGCGCTTTGCTATGTAAAGGATTCTTAGCCCCGAAATCTTGACTCTAAACGAACAGATGGGCTATTCTGTGGACGCTGTTCGTACAGCGATTCACTACTGACTGCAAGGCCATGGGTAGGTTTGGGTAAGGGTAGTGCGGGAAACCGTGCGTGAAAGATGCCCTTGCGGTTAGCGAATCCGGCAGCATTGAGGGCCCCTCTTCGGAGGGGCCCTCGTCTTTGTCCTGCCCGGCTTCCGGCGCGCTGGGCTACAGCCCGAAGCGCATCAGGATCATGCAGCTGAAGATGACGGCGAAGCCGACCAGCTCGAGCGCGCCGACCAGCTTCAGGCGGTTCAACGCGGCGAAGCCTTCGACCGACATCGTGCCGTCCGGGTTGAGCTGTGTCTCGTTCATGCGGGCGATCGCGCCCTCGATCATGAACTTGCCCCACATCCAGGTCGCGAGCGTGACGGTCAGGGCGGTGAGCCAGGTCAGCCCGTAGGCCGTGCCGAGCACATCCGACGCGCTGTGCAGCGGCCCATACACGGTGCCACGCACGATTCCCAGCGCCACCAACGCCAATGGCACGTAGGTGAACACCCGAGCCGCGACCGCCCCGATCTGCATCCCGACCTCGCGCTGCGTCGCGAGCGGGAGGCGGCTCAGCGCGGGGACCAGGATGAAGTTGGTGTACAGGGCTCCGCCCAGCCAGAGCATCCCGAGCACGACGTGCAGCCACTGCACGATCAGCTGTCCCCAGTTCATGATGCGAATCCTCCGATGAGACAGATGCGCCGGCAGCATCCCGGCTGGTGTCGGAGGCTATCGCTCCGCGACGGCACCTCCATCCGGCAAGCGCAGGAGCGACCGATACGTCATCCGTCCCGACGTCGCTCGTTTAGGTAGCGGACCTGCTCCTCGTCGAGCGGGCGCACCGGCTGGCCACGCAGCAGCAGGTAGAGCGCGGCGGTCTCCTCGACCTCCTCGATCGCGTCCGTCGCGGCGTCGAGGTCCGCGGCCGCCACGATAGAACCGTGGTTGGCGAGCAGCAGCGCATGGTGGTCCGCCGCCGCCCGTTCCGCGACGGGTCCCAGCGCTGGATCTCCGGGTGCGGAGTAGGGCAGCATGCGCAGCCGCCCGACCCGCATCGCGAAGTACGCGGTCAGCGGCGGCAGCGGCTCATCCGGATCGACGTCGGCCAGGCACGACACGGCGACCGCGTGCCGGCTGTGCAGGTGGACGACCGCCCCCGCCTTCGGTCGCGCCCGGTACATGGCGAGGTGCAGGAAAGCTTCCTTTGACGCCTCTGGACCGGAACGATGCTCCCCGTCCAGCCCGATCACCGCCAGCTCCCCGGGCTGCAGGCCGCCGAGGCTGGTGCCGGTGGGCGTGACGAGCACCTCGTCACCGATGCGCACGCTCAGGTTCCCGGTGCGCCCCGGGGTCAGGCGCCGCTCGAACAGGGAG
>JAICUY010000092.1 GCA_025935615.1 Steroidobacteraceae bacterium | reverse complement strand
GAGCGGGAGCGATTGGTCGTCGGGGCCATCGGCCGCCCGTGTGTCCTGGTCGACGGGTTCATCGGCGGCTTCTGGAAGCTCGAGCGCGGGCGTGGTGAGGCGCGGCTGAAGATCGAGCTGTTCGACGTCGCCGCGGACGACGCGGTGCTCCGCGACGAGGGACGACGGCTCCTCGCCTTTCTCGCACCCGAAGCAGAGGCGCAGCTCGCGGTCTCGTCATATGTCGCCTGAATCCGCTTGACGCGGCGGGTTGCGCGCGTATTCTTAGACCGACAGTCGGTCTGATAATCCCCCGGAGCACCAACCAGCGCATGGCGCGAACCGTCAACCCAGCAGCGCACGCACTCCGTCGCGACACGTTCATCGACGCGGCGCAGCAGCTCATCGCCGAACGCGGCTACGACGATCTGAGCATCGGCGACGTGCTCTCCGCCACCGGCGCGTCGCGCGGGGCGCTGTATCACTACTTCGACTCGAAGGCGGACCTGCTCGAAGCGGTCGTCGACCGCATGACCGATGCGGTCCTGACCGAGGTCAAGCCGCTGCTCGACGATCCGCGGCTGTCGGCACTCGAGAAGTTCGACGGGCTCTTCGCGCGCATCGGTCGATGGAAGACCGAGCGCAGGGAGCTGCTGCTGTCGGTGCTCGAGACCTGGTACTCGGACGAGAACATCGTCGTGCGCGACAAGTTCCGCCGCCATGCAACTGCCCGGATGACGCCGGTGCTCGCCCGGATCATCGACCAGGGCAAGGTCGAGGGCACCATCGACGCGGCCTCGCCGCAGCACACTGCCGAGCTGCTCGTCGCCCTGCTGATGGGCCTCAACGAGCGGGCCGGCCATCTCTTCATGGCGCGACAGGCGGGCGCCATCTCATACGACGACGTCCGTGCCGCGCTGGCTGCCTACGTCATCGGCTTCGAACGGATCCTGGGCCTGTCCCCGGGGTCCCTGACCATGGTCGACGAGTCGACCCTGGAAACGTGGTTCCGCTGATGGGCCACGCGCTCGAAAGGAGCACACCCCGAGTGACCGCCGTCATCAACACCGAGCGGCTGACGAAGTCGTACGGGCCGCACCGCGGCATCATCGACCTCGATCTCTCCATCGGCGAAAACGAGGTCTTCGGCTTTCTCGGCCCCAACGGGGCCGGCAAGACGACCACCATCCGCACTCTGCTCGACCTCATCCGGCCGACCAGCGGGCGCGCGTTCGTATTCGGCATCGAGACGACCGTCGACCCCGTCGCCATCCACAAGCGCATCGGCTACCTGCCCGGCGAGTTCGCGCTCTACGACCGCCTGACCGGCGGGCAGACGCTGCAGTACTTCGCCAACCTGCGGGGCGGCGTGGATCGGTCCTACCAGAGCTCGCTGATCGAGCGCTTCGAGATCGACCCCACACGCCGCTACAAGGAGTACAGCAAGGGCAACAAGCAGAAGATCGGACTGGTCGTCGCGCTCCAGCATCGGCCCGACCTGCTCATCCTCGACGAGCCGACCTCGGGCCTCGATCCCCTGGTGCAGCAGACCTTCTTCGAGGTGATCAGCGAGGCGAAGGCCGATGGCCGCTCCGTCTTCATGTCGAGCCACGTCCTGTCCGAGGTGGAGAAGACCTGCGATCGGGTCGCCATCGTCCGTGACGGACGGCTGGTGACGGTCGACCGCGTCGACGCCCTGCGCGATCTGGCTGCGCACCAGGTCGAGCTGCGCTTCGGCGGGCCGGTGCCCGTTGAGGCCTTTGCCAACCTGGCCGGCGTCAGCAATGTCGTGGCCGAGGACCACACCCTGCGGATGCACGTCAGCGGACCGATCGCCCCGGTGGTCAAGGAGGCGGCGCGCTTCGACCTGGCCGACTTCGTCAGCCGCGAGCCGAGCCTGGAGGAGACCTTCCTGGCCCGATACAGTGCCGCCGGCACGGAGGTCGGCGAGGCATGACTGCTGTCGCACGCCCGGCGGCCGATGCGTCGTCGCCCATCCCGCTGTTGGCCCGCGTCTACGGCTTCGGCAGCATCTACGCCAAGACGATCCGTGACTCGCGGCTGGCCTTCATCATCGCGGCCGGCCTGCTCGGTGGCCTGGCTCTGGCCCTGGGCGCTGCCATTCCGAGCGTCTTCCCGACGGCGGCGTCGCGGCTCGAGATCGACAAGCTCATCGGCGGCATGCCGCCCGAGATGGTCACCTTCTTCGGCAAGCCGGTCGGCCTCGGCACCTTCGGCGGCTACCTGACCTGGAAGTACGGCCTCGTGTTCGTGCTGGTCACCGCCATCTGGTCGATCCTGGCGCTGTCGTCGACGCTCGCCGGAGAAGCCAGCCGGGGCAGCCTCGACTTCGTTGCCAGCGCGCCGTTCGGGAAGCGGCGGATCGCGCTCGAAAAGGTCGCCGCGCACCTGACCATGATGACCCTGGCGCTGGCGGTGCTGGCGGTCATGACCACCCTCAGCTCGAACGTGTACGGCAACCGGGTCCTTGGTGACCCGGTGTCGTTGACCTCGTCGCTCGGCTTCGCCCTGTGGCTGGGCTGCAATGCGCTCTTCTTCGGCGGGCTCGCCTTCGCGCTCGCCCCACTGCTCGGCCGCGGCGCGGCTGCGGGACTGGCCGGCCTTGCCCTCGCCGTGCTGTGGACCGCGAACGGCCTCGACACCCTCGGGCCGCTGGCGCTCCTCAGCCCGTTCCGCTGGACGGCGAACCATATCGCGCTGGTCGGCCAGTACGACTGGGCCGGGCTGGCACTCGTCGCGGTCGTGGCTGCCGCCTTCTTGGCCATCGGCGTCGAGCTGTTCAACCGCCGCGATCTGGGAGTCACCGCTCGCGTCGGCCTGCCCGGCCTGCCGGCCGCCGTCCTCGGCGTCCACGGACCGATCGCTCGCTCGTTCGGAGACCAGCTGCCGCGGGCGCTGGCCTGGGGCGTCGGGATGGGCGCCTTCGCCGCGACGCTCGCGTCCCTGGTCGGACCGATGTCACGCCAGATCGCCGACTCACCCGACCTGCTGAAGGTCTTCCGCACGGCGTTCCCGACCTTCGACCTGGCGTCGGCCGGAGGCTTCCTCCAGCTCTTCGTCCAGTTGTTCTACATCGCCGCCGGCTTCGCGGCCGCGACCTTCGTGGCCAAGTGGGCGGCGGACGAGACCGACGGCCGCCTCGAGGAGGTCCTCGCCACACCGCAGACGCGGGTCGGCTGGGTGGTCGCGGGCGCGATCGGCGCCCTCGTCGCCGCCGGGCTGATGACGCTCATCGTTGCGCTGGCGCTGGGTGCAGGCGGCGCATCGTCCGACGTCGCGGTCGGCACGGCCATGCTTGGCTCCGTCTCGCTTGGGCTGTTCGCGGCAGCGGTCATCGGCGTTGGCGTGGCCGTGGGCGGGCTGTGGAAGACGTCGCTGGCGGCCGAGATCGCCGCCGTCGCCGTGGTGGCGACCTACCTGATCGACCTGCTGGCGCCGCCGCTCAACCTGCCCGGCTGGGTCCACCAGCTGGCGCTCACCTCGCACCTCGGGCAGCCGATGGTCGGGAGCTGGGACCCGGTCGGCATCGTGGCCAGCGTCGTGATCGCGGTGGGTGGCATCGCGCTCGGCAGCTGGGGCATGCACCGGCGCGACGTGGCGCGCTAGCCGAAGCGAACGGGGGCGTCCTCCGGGTAGCGCCACGCGCTGCGGGCGCGGGACAGGCAGGCGTAGCACAGGCCATCGTCCCAGTCCTGCACGGGGTGGCCGCAGACGCGCAGCGCGGGGCGGGCCAGCGTCGCCACCCGTTCCCGCGACGGACCGGCATGGTCGATCGGGATGGGCTGCCGACGTGAGCGTGACCAGAAGCCGGCATCACCGTGCGGCCCGCTCACGGTGCTCGATGCGGCCGCGCAGCCGACCGCGCGCAGCGTGCCGTCGTGCAGCCGGCCGGCGAACTGCTCCCACACCGCGCGGCGTCCGCCACCGCCCATCTCGGTCGCCCAGCCGCGGAACGCTGACGAGGCGTCGGCCCGGTTGACGAGCTGGACGAGGGGCAATGGTCCGTCGCGCAGCAGCTGCCCCATATCGGTCCACACCGCAGCGCGTGCGGGGTCGATCATGGTGCGGCGTCGGATGCGCAGCGGCAGGCCGAGCTCGTCGCACAGGCCGCTGACCAGGTCGATGAGCTGTACGCCGTCGATCGTGACGGGCTCGACCCAGACCGCAACCACGTTCGACAGTGCGATCGTGCCGTTGCGCCGCGGTGTCACCAGCACGTCGATCGAGCTCGCGTCGCGGCTGCCGAAGTTGCCCTGCAGATGGTCGCCGAACCGCATCCAGGTGCTGCGCGGGAAGCCGATCCCGGCCTCGTACCAGAACAGCTCGTCGACCGTGCGCGGGTCGCTGAGGGAGTCGCCCTGCGGCTCGAGGCTCATCGACGCTGCCGAGCGGAGGTTGAAATGCGCCTCGCTCGCATCGGTTAGGGCGGTCGGAACGACCTGGAGGGTGATCGGGCCGAACAGTGCCGGGATCGTCGCCCAGCCCGCCGCGAATCCATGCCCGATGTCGTCGAGGTGGAACAGGATGCGGTCGCTCGCATCGGTCTGCGCAGAGCCATGGGCCAGCCCGGAGCGCGCCAGCGCGAGGCGCGAAGCGATGCCGCCCAGCCGCAGGTAGGCCGCCAGGTCGAGCAGCTGGCACGCATGCCACAGCGACGCCTGCCTTCGCTCGAGGAGACGGACCACGTCGGGCAGCTTGGATTCGTCGAACACGCAGCTCCCTCGTTCGGTCCGCCCATGCTCGACCGATGCGCCCCGTACCGCCATGACCCGTTCGTCCTGCCGGGCCAGGCTGAACCGCTTGGCGCCGGCGTGAATACTGTCGGCATGACCGATTCGATCCTCGATGCCCTCGTCCACCACGTGCGCAGCACTCGCCAGGCGGAGCGCGACATCTTCGGCGCCCTCGATCCGGCCGTTCGGGATCGACCGATGCGCCCCGGCGACTGGTCGCCCAAGGACCACCAGGCACACCTCAGCGCATGGAAGGCGCGCCAGGCCGATCGGTTCGCCGCGATCCGCAACGGGCGCGAACCGCTCGTCGACGAGCGCGAGGATGACGTCGTCAACGCCGAGCTTCACGCGACGCGCGCCGACTGGGCGTGGCCAGACGTCGAGCGCGAGGCGGACGAAATCAGCCAGCGGCTCGAGTCGGAGATCGCCGCCATGGATCCCGACGTGCTGGCCGCCAATGAGCGCCTCATCGGCGGGACGTTCGGTAACGGGCCGTTCCACGCCATCACCCATTTCGGCTGGCTGACCGAAGCCGGGGTCGGCGTCGACGAGTCGCGGCTCGACGCCTTCATGGACGAGCAGGAGCAGCAGTTGCGGGGAGAAGCGCTCGCTGAGCGCGACCGCGGAACCGGACTCTATAACCTCGCCTGTGCCCACGCGCTGGCCGGCCGGCTGGATCGCGCCAGGTCGTTGCTCCGGGAAGGATTCGCCCTGCGCCCCGACATGCGCGAGTTCGCGGCCGAGGATCCCGACCTGGAGGAGCTGCGCGACGAGCTCAGCGACCTGGCGCCGTCAGCGGCGACCTAGCGCGAGTCCAGGGAGAGGGACAGCATCGGACGCGGTCCGCTCGCACTGCGCGACGGGAACGCGGCTAGTGCAGGCGGCCGCCTCCCTGGCCGCCGTCGGTGCCGCCGCCCCGGTCGCCGCCCTCGCGCAGGAAGCGCTCGATGTCCGCGATGAGCTCGTCGCCCTCGGGCAGGCGTGACTGGTCGGCCAGGAGCTCGAGCCGCTCGACGTGGGCCCTGGTGTCGGCATCGGCCGATGCGGCAGCGTCGAGCTGTGCCCGACGTTCGAGGGCGCGGGTGGCAAGCGAATCCATGGGAATCTCGATGCCGAGGTACTTGCCCAGCGCAGTCAGCAACGCGATCGACGCCGCCGGGTACGACGCGTTGACGTAGTGCGGTACCTGCGCGAACAGGCCGATGGCCGGGATGCCGGCCGCCGCAACCTCCACTTCCATGACCGATAGCGCCGCCGCCGGCACGCGCAGCAGCCCATCGGGGCCCTGGCGGACACCATCCGGCAGCAGATCCGGACCCGATGCGGTGGCCAGCACCGGCACCGGCCGCGTGTGCGGCACCGCCGCC
This sequence comes from Steroidobacteraceae bacterium, assembly GCA_025935615.1. Lineage (GTDB taxonomy): Bacteria > Chloroflexota > Limnocylindria > QHBO01 > QHBO01 > JAICUY01. Next base: position 9 of record JAICUY010000092.1, on the reverse strand, counting down.
GGGATTGCG
>JAICUY010000051.1 GCA_025935615.1 Steroidobacteraceae bacterium | reverse complement strand
GGCCGGAACAGCGCGTAGTCGTCGGCCAACGGCGAGGCGACGCGCGAGACGATGCCGTAGCAGATCACCAGCACCGGCGCGTCGACGTTCCAGCCGTGCTCGTAGCGGGCGTAGCGCTGCGCCACCTCGAGATGGCGGGCCTTGGCCTCGTAGTACTGGCGCAGATACTCGTCCGCGTCGGCGGTGGCCGGCTCGCCGGCATTGGGTCCGTGCTCGTACATGAGCACCCCGGCGAAGAAGCGCGGCTTGCCCTTCTCGTGGCGGCCGAGCGGCGGCTCCTCGCGCGCGACGATGTCGATCGAGGCCGCCACCTCGTCGAGATCGACCACCTCGTTCAGATGGGCGACGAACGTGTCGCTGAAGACGACCACCGGCGAGCGCGACTCCTCGGCCGCGTTGAAGGCGTCGACCGTCACGCGGAAGGCCTCCTCCACGCCGTTCGGGTAGAAGGCGATGGGCGTGTAGTCGCCGGACGACCCGTATCGGGCCTGCAGGATGTCGCCCTGGCCGGGCATGGTCGGCATGCCGGTCGCCGGCCCGACGCGTTGGACATCGACGAAGACGCACGGCACGCCGATCTTCTGTGCGTAGCCGACCGCTTCCTGCATCAGGCTGAAGCCCGGGCCCGAGGTGGCCGTGAACGATTTGGCTCCGGCCAGGCTGGCGCCGATGATGGCATTGGCCGATGCGATCTCGTCCTCCGCCTGCAGGAAGCGGAACTCCGCATGCTCGGCCGCGTAGCCCGAGGCGACGTTCAGGATCTCGGTCGAGGGGCTGATCGGGTAGCCGGCGTAGTAGCTCGCGCCGGCGGCCAGCGCACCCCGGAAGACCGCCTCGTTGCCCTGGGTCAGCTTGCGCATCGGTCTACGTCTTGCGCAGCAATTGGCGCGAACCGTGCGAATTCACGCCAGGCGCGAATACCGGCACTGAGGCGACCCGGATCCCCTCGATTCGACTCGCTGAACCGTTCCCGTTCACATGTCGTGTCAATGTGTCGCGTTCGCGGGCGCGCCACAGCTCGTGACGCACGCTCCACGTGAATTTGGACGGTTCGAGGCAGCGGGATCGGCATCGGGCGGCGGGCTACGTTTCCTTCGCGGCGTGCGCCTCGACCGCAGCAGGGATCATCTCGATGGCCAGGTCGGGGCAGTAGCGTTCGCAGAGGCCGCACAGGATGCAGTTCTCCTCCTCGATGATCGCGTCGCTGCGCAGCACGAGGGTCCCCTTGGGGCAGATGTCGACGCAGATGTCGCAGCGCTTGCAGAAGACCGGATTCCAGGTGATGTTCCGGTAGTCGACCCAGCGCACGCCGTCGTGGTGGTCGGTGGAGGTCCCGGTGCCGAACCCGATGGCCCCTGCTGCTCGGTCTCGTGTCATGGGGACCGTCATGGTAGCCGCTACGCGGACCCCGCGGAACCGCGGCGCACGGCGAAGACGACGAACGCGAGCAGCGCGACCAGGCCGAGACCGATCGCGACCAGCAGTGGCGGCGCGATCCCCGTCCGGCCATCGGGCGCCGGCGGTACGACCTCCGGCTGCGCGGACGTGGTCTGTATCGGACTGGCGGTCGCAGCCGGGCTCACCGTCGCCGAAGCGCTGAGGCTCGGAGTGGGCGTCGGTGTCGGCGACGGCGTGGGCGTCGCCACCGGGTCCAGGTTGGTGTCGAGCTGGGTGTAGTGCTTCCACAGGTACTCGCGGATCGTCAGCCCGGAGCGATGCACCTTGCGCGCGATGTCCCGGCCGAGGTAGCGGTAGTGCCACGGCTCGTAGTGAAAACACGTGGCGTCCGAAAAGATCGCCCCATCCTGGCCGCGCGGGTAGCTCAGCACCCAGCCGAACTTCCAGGCGTTGTCGTACATCCAGCGGCCGGTCGGTGTCGTCATCCAATCGCCCGGAAGCGCACTCGGGCCACCCAGCGACTTGAAGTCGATCGTCAGGCCGAGCTGGTGCTCGGAGTGCCCGGGGCGCTGGGAGTAGGTGATGGCATCGTCGTAGCCGTCGACCCCGACCCAACCGTTGAACGAGGCGACCTGGTCCCGATAGCTGCGGTAGGGACTGTTCACCTCGATCGGGGTGCCGTTCCTGGCCGCCGCCCTGGCCATGGCGCGCAGATCGTCGATCGCCACCGCGCGGATCAGGCCTGGCCCGGCGATGCCCGCCTCGCTGACCGGGACGAGGTCTGGCGGGACGTAGCTGCGCGGGACCCGCAGCAGCCAATCCACCAGCGTCACGCTCCAGTCGTCGTAGTTCCGCGGCACCGTCTTGACGTTCGCAAGGCGGCACTCGGGCAGCCGTCCGACGGCCTCGACGGTCGGCGGAGTCGTGAGCAGTGGGACGAGCAGGGCGGCCAGGAGTGCGCGGCCGGCGCGCGGCGCTGAAACATTCATGGGCAGTTGGCCGCCTACGATAGCGGCGTGAAACCCAGAGCGATTCCGCGAGCCGTCAGCCTCATCGCCGCCGCCGCGCTGTTGGCAGCGTGCGGCGAAGTCACGCCGTCACCGATCGCGTCGCAGGATGGGACGCCGACGACAGCCGCATCACCTGCTAAGTCGGGGTCCGCCAGCCCAACGGTGCTGCCATCGGCGACACCCGCCGGCTCGCAGACCTTTCCGCTGGCGGTGGTCACCGGCATGACCAACCTCAAGTCGACGATCGGCCTGGACGAGGTCACGGCGCTGGCCGCTCGCGACCGGCTGGTGATGCCGTGTGGGGTCCAGGTCGACCAGCCGCAACTGACCGCCGCGTCGCGCTGCCGTCCCGCCGACCGCATCGCGGCCTATCTCCAGGGGCACCAGCATCGCATCGCGCTGCTGCCGCCGGGTCTGGTGCAGCCGGCGACCAAGATCCTGTCGATTGCGGGCGACGGACCGTTCGGCATCTTCGGCCCGGACCTGTTCGGAGACCGCGAGTCTCGGGCGATGGACTATCCGATCACCGCATCGGCCACCGGTGACGGCGCGACGCTGGACCCGGAGTGGATCGCCTATGACCCCTCGCAGGTCTGGACGCTGACCAATATCGGCAGCCTGTGCTCGAGTCCGCTGGTCGCCGACCAGGCCGTCGGCAATGGCAAGGGCTGGGGCTGGGCCTTCAATGGCGGCACCGCCCGCTACACCGGGCCCGAGGTGGTCGACCCGCCCGACGATGGTCCGTACGAGCCGTACCAGGTCCAGTCGGTCGAGACCGGCAACGACGGCGCCACGCCGAGCGTGCTGAAGCGATCGGACCTCGCCATCGCCGACCATGAATGCCCCATCGTGCCCAACGCCGGCTGGGCCGCGCAGACCGGGCCGCAGCTGGTGTTCACCGTGCCGGAGGCGGTCGTCGTGCAGTGGAAGCGCAAGCTCGGCCTGGACGCGGTGTACCTCGCCGCGAACCACATGAGCGACGCCGGCGTGGCCGGCATCGAGTCGACGCTGCGCATCCTCGACAAGCACCACATCCCGCGCACCGGGCTTGGCATGAACCTGGACGATGCGCTCCAGCCGGCGTTTCTCGAAGCAGCCGGCCTGAAGATCGCGGTCGTCGCCTTCAACGACGTCAACGGCGTGGCGCGGGCCGACGCGCAGACCGCCGGCGTGCCGTGGATCACGAAACAGAACGTCGACCGAGCTGTACGGATGGCCCGTGACGGGGGTGCCGACCTCGTCATCTGCAGCCCGCAATGGTGGGGCGGCGCTGAGTACCACGACGACCTGTGGCCGGTGCAGAAGCAGCAGCTGGAGTGGTTCGACCAGGCTGGGTGCGACCACGTCATCGGTTCGGGAACGCATGTCGCGGGGCCGGTGCTGGTCCGGGAGAAGGCTGACGGCGCCAGCGTCGTGCTGGCCTGTCCGGGCAACTACATGTTCGGCCAGCGCTGGTGGCAGGAGGCGGACGAGGGGTTCATCCTCGACCTGTCGTTCAGCGGAACGCGGCTGGTCAACGTCCGGCTGCGGCCGTACGTCATGCATCTGCACGCCCGTCCCAGCCTGCTCGATCCGCAGGGCGACGGCCACTACGTCATGGAACGGGTCTTCAAGTACTCAACGTTCGACGCCCCGAGCTGACCGGACCGATACGCCTCAGCCCGCCGACGCACAAGCCGAGGCGCACGCCGACAGAGTGATCCTCAGCCCTCGGCGGCAGACGCCGCCTCCGGCACCGGGCCGGACCGCTCGGCGCGCCGCGGCCGCCCGCTGACCATGGCCACCACCGCGCCGATGATGATCGCCGCCGCGATCAGCGTCCGGGCCGTGATCGGCTCGGACAGGATCAGCGCGCCGAGTCCCACGGCCACGATCGGGTTGACGTAGGCGTAGGTGCCCACGGTCGAGACCGGGACGTTGGCGAGCAGCCAGATATAGGCGGTGAAGGCCAGCAACGAGCCGAAGACGATGAGATAGGCCAGGGCCAGCAGCGAGTTGAGCGAGAACGCCGCGGGATGGACCTCGCCGATCTCGCCGAGGAGTGAACCGGCGAGCGTCAGCGCTATCCCGCCGGCGAGCATCTCCATGCCGGTGCCGAGCAGGGCCGAGCGCGGCATCGGTGCGCCGCGCGAGTAGATCGAGCCCAGCGCCCACGAGACTGCGGCCAGCACCACCAGCAGCACGCCCAGCGAGTCGATCTGGCCGACGCCGGACACCGGCGCGACCAGGATGGCCACGCCCACGAAACCGGCCACGATCCCGCCGATCGCCAAGGCGGACGGTCGCTGACGGGTGGCCATGGCATCGAAGACGGCAAGCCAGATCGGCACCGTGGCCACCAGCACCGCCGCGATCCCCGACGGGATGCGCAGCTCGGACAGGACCACGAAGCCATTGCCGCCGAGCAGCAGCAGCACGCCCACGATCGACGCCGCGCGCCACTGTCGCATGCCGGTCGCCTCCAGTGGGGCGCCTCCGAGGCGCGATCGCAGCCACAGGAAGCCGAGCATCAGGATGCCGGCGGAGATGTAGCGCGCGCCGGCGGCCAGCAACGGCGGCAGCGTCTCGATCATGACCGCGATCGCCAGGTAGGTCGATCCCCACACGACGTAGACGGTCAGCAGTGCGGCCGCCACCTTCATCGTCGAAGGCGCGGCCCCCGAATGAGTCACCGCGGCATTCTGCCTGCATCCCGCACCGCCTGTTCAACGGCGGCCGGGGGCCGTTCGTGAGAGGTCCGGACGCGCGGGCTACTCCTCGCCGGCAGGGTCGGGTCGGGCGCCCATCTCGGCGTCGTCGCTGATGGTCGCCAGCGAGGTCTCCCATGGCTTGTCGGCGGTCGGCGGATGGTCGCCGAAGTCGGCGCCGGGGACCAGCCGCTCGCCGGGGTCGACGGCAGCGGCCGCGGGCGCGGGGTTGGTGACCGCGTCGAGCCCGAGGCCGGCCGCATCGGCGCCCCGGATGCTGCCCAGCGGCCCGTCGGTCTTCGGCTCGGCCGGCGGCAACTGACGGTCGATCACGGGCGGCGAAGCGTCCTGCTGGTCATCGCGGGGGTCCGCATCGGTATCGGTCATGCGCAGCCGGCGTGCACAATCGGGGCCGCCGTCGATGTGCGCGGGAGCGTTCTCTAAGCGGGCAGCGAGCGCTCCGCCGGTCCGACGTAGCGAACCGCGGGCCGGATGAGCCGGTTCGCCGCTGCCTGCTCGAGACAATTGGCCGTCCAGCCGGCATGGCGCGCCAGCGCAAACGTCGCCGGGAACAGGTCGGGCGGCAGCCCCACGCCCTGCAGCACCGCGGCGGCGTAGTACTCGACGTTGGTCTTGATGACCCGATGCGGCTTCAGCTCGGCAAGCACCCGCAGCGCGATATCCTCGACCTGCACCGCCATGGCGAGCCAGTCGGCCACGCCGGTCAGTCGCTCGGCGACGCTGCGGAGCGCGACCGCGCGCGGGTCGTAGGCGCGGTACACGCGGTGCCCGAAACCCATGATCCGTTCGCCGCGACCGACCGCTTCGCGGATCCAGCGCTCGGCCTGGTCGGCCGATCCCATCTCGTGCAGCTGGTTGACCACCTCCGTCGGCGCCCCGCCGTGGATCGGCCCCTTCAGCGCACCGATGGCCCCGGCGACCGCGCTGGCCAGGTCGGAGCGCGTCGAGATGATGACGCGGGCGGTGAAGGTCGAGGCGTTGAACCCGTGCTCGGCGCCCACCACGAAATAGGCATCCAGGGCGCGCGCCGCGGCGGGATCGGGCCGCTCCCCGGTGAGCTGGTACAGGAACCCGGCCGCCAGGTCGAGCGATTCGTCGGGCTCGATCGGCTCCTGCCCACCGCGCAGCCGCGCGAAGGCGGCCAGGGCGGATGGCGAGAACGCCGTCAGCGCGCGCGCCTGCTCGGCGGTCGGCGGCCACTGCGGCCGGGTCAGCGCGCCCCACAGCGAGACGGCGCTGCGCAGCGCGTCCATGGGGACGGTCTCGGCGGGCAGGCCGCGCAGCAGCGCGATCACCTCTTCGGGCAGTGGACCCGCCGGCAGGTGCGCCTGCGTCGGCCACTCCCCGCTCCACAGCAGCTCGGCAACCTGCGCGAAGGTGCCCCGCTCCACGAGCTGACCGATCGGATAGCCGCGGTACAGCAGCCGCCCCTGCTCGCCGTCGACCAGCGACAGCTCCGTCTCGCCGGCGACCACGCCCTCGAGGCCCGGCGAATAGGCACGAGTGTCGGGATCGGGCATGGCGACGAGTCTAGACCGGCAGGCCTTGGGCAGCAGCGTCCGTAACCCGCTCAGTACGTTCTATCACGAGCATTTGCTCGCGATAGAACACCCGGAGGGTCGATCCATGTCACCCGTCTCACGCCTGGCCGTCACCGCCGTCGCGCTCGGCGCGCTGCTGATCGGCGCCACCAGCGTCCTGGCCTCGAACGCGGGGCCGCCTGCGCATGACGCATCGGTCCATCAGGTTGGCGCCCGCACCAATCGGGAAGCCTTCCGCGCCGACATGCGCAAGCTGTGGGAGGACCACATCACCTGGACCCGTCTCTTCATCGTGAGCGACGTCGCCGGCCTGCCCGATCTGCAGGCAACCACCAACCGGCTGCTCGCCAACCAGGACGACATCGGTGACGCGGTCGCGACGTTCTACGGCCGCGACGCCGGCGACGCGCTGACCGCGCTGCTGCGCGACCACATCCTGCTGGCGGCACAGCTGCTGAACGCCGCCAAGGCGGGCGACCAGGACGGCGTCGCCCAGGCGAGCGAGGCGTGGTACGCCAACGCCAACGAGATCGGCGCCTTCCTGCACGACGCGAACCCGAAGCACTGGGGCCTCGCCGACATGCAGACCATGATGAAGATGCATCTCGACCTCACCCTCGAGGAGGCGGTGGCGCATCTCCAGGGTCGCTTCACCGACGACGTCGCGGCCTACGACAAGGTCCACGTCGAGATCCTGCAGATGGCCGACATGCTCGCCGACGGCATCATCGCCCAGTTCCCGGCAGCCTTCGGGGGCTAGACCGATGCGGAGCGCGGGCCGCTCCCGCGCTCCGCAGCCGGCCAGCGTCTACCATCGGTCCATGACCGACCGACCGATGCCGCCCAGCGGCAAGCTGGACACCGGCAAGCAGTACCAGGCGCACTTCAAGACGGAGAAGGGCGAGATCGTCGCCGACCTGTTCGCGACCGATGCGCCGCTCACCGTCGAGAACTTCGTCAACCTGGCGCGCGCCGGGTTCTACGACGGCACGACCTTCCACCGCGTGATCCCCGGCTTCATGGCCCAGGCCGGTGATCCGACCGGCACCGGCCGTGGCGGGCCGGGCTACCAGTTCGGTGACGAGTTCTCGCCGGCACGTCGCCACGACTCGGCCGGCGTGCTGTCGATGGCGAACGCCGGTCCGGGGACGAACGGCTCGCAGTTCTTCATCACCTACGGCCCGACGCCGCATCTCGACGACCGCCACACCGTCTTCGGTCGGGTGACGTCCGGGATGGACGTGCTGGGCTCGATCCGGGAGCGCGACCCGCAGCGCGATCGGCAGCCCGGCGACCGCATCGACACGATCGAGATCACCGAGTCCTGACGTCCGAGGGACGGCGCAATGGCACGCCGGATCACGATCGACGACGCGGTCCGGGTTCCGCTGCCCGGCATGGACCTCCCGGTCAAGCCGCGCTTCACGCCGGACGGCTCCGCGCTTCTCATCCTCCAGGCGCCGCCCGGCTCGGTCAGCCGGTCGCTGTGGCGGGTCGACCTCGAAAGCGGTGAGCGGCGGCTGCTCGCGGCGCCGGATGACGCCACGCGGTACTCGCGCGACGAGGAGCTGCGGCGGGAGCGGCAGCGGGAGCGCGGCGCGGGGATCACCGACTACCAGCTCGCCGACGACGGCACCGTGCTGGTCGTACTCGGTGGCCGGTTGCTCATCGGCGACGTCGCTCGACCTCTTGCGCCACTCGACGCGCCCGTCGGGGTGCAGGACGCGCGGCTGGCGCCCGATGGCCGTCACGTAGCCGTCGTGTCGGGCGGCGACCTGTACGTCGTCGCCAGCGGCGGCGGCACGCCTCGGCGCCTGACGGATGACGCCGCACCGGCCGTCTTCAACGGCCTCGCCGAGTACATCGCCGGCGAGGAGCTGGGCCGCCAGCTCGGCGCGTGGTGGAGCGCCGACGGCACGGCGCTGGCGTTCGCCCATGTCGACGAGCGTTCGGTGCCCTCGTACCCCATCCCGCACCTCGTCGGTGACGGCGTCGAGGTCGAAGCGCATCGCTACCCGTTCGCCGGAGGCCCCAATGCGGCCGTTTCCCTGCGAGTGGCACGTCCCGCCGGCGGTCGCTCGACCGAGGTCGACCTCGGCATGCGGCGCGATGATTACCTGGCCCGGGTCGTCGCCGAGCCCGGCGGAGGCTGGTTGGTGGCAGTCTTGCCCCGCGCCCAACGCTCACTGCACTGGCTGCGGGTCGGCCTCGACGGCTCGGCGCGCGAGCTGTGGGTGGAGCGGTCCGATCCCTGGCTCAATCTCGACGACGACACGCGCGTCCTCTCCGATGGCACCATCCTGCGCTCGACGGAGCGCACCGGTTTCCGCCATCTCGAGCTGCGCACGGCGGACGGCGGTTTCGAACGGCAGCTCACCGGCGGTGACTGGGTGGTCACCTCGGTGGTCGGCGTCGACGAGCAGCGGGGCGAGGTACTGGCACTCACCACCCGCGCGGGCGTCCTGGAGCGCCACCTCGACGCCATCCCTCTCGACGGTGGCGATCCACGGCGACTGACCGACGAACCCGGCTGGCACGCCGTCGCGGTGAGCGCCGATGGCCGGCGCTGGGTCGACACCTGGTCCTCGCTGGAGCGGGCACCGGCCGTCGTCATGCGCTCGCGCGATGGAGCCGCTGCCATCACGATTCACGCTCCGAGCGAGACGGCTGAAAGCGCCGGGCTCACACCGCCCGAGCTGCTCGAGGTGTGTGCCGCGGACGGCACGACCACCCTGCAGGCAGCGCTGTATCGGCCCGAGCCGGACGGTTCGCGTCCGCCGCCCCTTGTGGTATGGGTCTACGGCGGGCCGCACTCGCAGAAGGTCGCCAACGACTGGTCGCTGACCGTCGAGATGCACCGGCAGCTGCTCCGTTCGGCCGGCTTCGCGGTGCTGGTGGTCGACAACCGCGGCACGGCCAACCGCGGCCTCGCCTTCGAATCAGCGATTCACCGCGAGATGGGACGCATCGAGGTCGCCGACCAGGCAGCGGCCGTTCGCCAGCTCGCCAATCGGGGCGAGATCGATGGAGCGCGGGCTGGCATCACCGGCGGCAGCTACGGCGGCTACATGACCCTGCTGGCCATGATGCGCGAGCCGGACCTGTTTCGGGCGGGCGTCGCATCGGCGCCGGTGACCGACTGGCGCCTGTACGACACCGCATACACCGAGCGATACATGGACACGCCCGAGGCGAATCCCGACGGCTATCGCGATGCGTCGCTGCTGACCCAGGCGCGGTCACTCACCGGTCGTGCGCTGGTGATGCACGGCCTCATCGACGAGAACGTCCACTTCCGGCACACCGCTCAGCTGCTTGCCGCCCTCTCCGATGCCGAGCGCGACGTCGACCTGGTCGTCTTCCCGGCGGAGCGTCATGGCGAGCGCGGCGATGCCGCCCGCCGGCAGCGCCAGCGACGTGCGCTGTCGTTCCTCGAGGCGCAGCTACTCGGCGAGTGACTCGGCCACGGCACGTGCCGCGTCCAGCGACGCCGCCCCCTCGACACGCAGGGTCAGCCCGCCCGACTCCCAGATGAGCGTGTCGCCAACCAGTCGGATGGTCTCCTGATCGAGACGCCCATTTGCGTCGCGATAGAAGAAGAAGTGCTCGCCACCCGCTACCCAGAAGGCGGGAAGGCCGTCGACCGTGGTGCGTTCCACGCGGACGCCGGTGTGAATGAGCTTCTCGAAGACTTCGCTCGAGATGTCGGCCCGAAACTCGGTGATGATCAGGCCGCCACCGCTCCGAGTCGGATCGCCATCCCGCGCCCCGTACGCCAGCGTCACCGAACCGCCGGCAGGCCGCTCGGCGTCGACCAGGACCCGATCCGGCGCACCCACCGACGCGAGCCGGGGAACCAGGATGGGGAAGTCGACCAAGCCGCGTGCCTCGTCGAGCGACACCGGCCGTCCCGGAATGGCGCGCAGGCTCTCGGACGAGGTGATTGGGGATGGCGTCGCGTCGGTGAAGGTCAGGCGCACGCCGCCCATCACCCAGGCGACGGCAATGGTCACCCTGGCCAGCGCCAGCAGCGCGATCACGGCGAAGACGATCGACAGCCACCGGACGCCCGCCGGCCTCACGGGGCGCACGGGCCGATCCGCCAAGGCCCGCCTGACGCCGTCCGCAATCGGTGGCGTCGCGGGGATCACGACCCACGCCCGCAACATGCGGAGCTCATCCTCGAAGGCCACCGACGGGTCTCGTCCGCGATCAACCATCCCCGATCTCCGATTCGGCCAGGACCAGCCGCAGGCGTTGCATGGCGCGCGACAGCCGTGACTTGATCGTTCCGGCGGGCCGCCCCAACAGCGATGCCATCTCGGCCTCGCTCAGCTCGGCAAACCACCGCAGGGTGATCACCTGCCTGTCCTCCTCACGCAATCCCTCGATGGCGGCCACCAGCCGTTCGCGCCGCTCGGCGCCGATGACGCCTGCCTCGGGCGACACCGTCGAGTCGTCGGCCTGATCCGCGGCGCGCACCGCGAGCGCCTCGCGTCTCCCCTTCGCCCGCCGGTGGTTTCGTGCCTGGTTGCCGACGATGGCCAGCAGCCAGGGTCGAAATGCGGCGTCGGTGCGAAACCTCGGCAGCGCCGCGAATGCCCGCATGAACGCATCCTGCGTCACGTCGTTGGCGTCGTCCGCGCTGCGCAGCACGAGATACGCGCACCGAAACGCGACGTCCTGGTAGCGGCGCACGAGCTCCTCGTACGCTGCCACGTCGCCGCCCTGCGCCGCGCGAATGAGCGCCGTGTCGTCCAGTGGACGCGCCTCCACCAACGTACCTACACCGGTCGGCGGCTCCTGGTTCCCGGCCGGAGGGGACCCAGACGGGAACCGAAGCGGGGCGGCCGGTGTATCGAGGCTAGCGGAAGATGCAGCAGGTCAGGCCAATCATGCACTCCAGATCCATCGTCGCCCCACTCCTCGCCACGCTTGCCACGTTCGTCCTGGCGGCCACAGCCGCCGCGGGCGGCTGGGCCCAGGCCAGCCTCGACGCACCGGTCACGCCGCCGACCGCCGGTCAGCCGTTCGACGTCAGCTTCACCCTCTACCAGCACGGCGTGACGCCGGTCAACTCGGGTAACGCCGTCGTCGTTGCGACCGCTCCTGACGGCCGCGAGCTGTCCTTCACGGCCCGCCGCACCGGGGGCCAGGCGCACTGGACGGCCACGCTCACCCTCCCGACCGCTGGCGAGTGGCGATGGGCGATCGCGCTGCCCAACCAGCTCGAGGTCGAGCCGGAGTCATTCGGCACTCTGCAGGTCGCCGCGGCAGCCAGCACGACTGTCCTGCAGCCGGCTCAGATGGCGCTCCTCGCGCTGGCGGTGCTGGCCGTGCTGCTCGTCGCCATGTGGCGACGGCCGGGCCTGCGCGCCATGCGCCTTCCCGCGCACCAGGCGCAGCGGCCCTAGCAGAGCCGGTCCGGTGGCTCGCCGCTCGCGCGGCGCGGCCACCGGCCTCAGCCCGTTCCCCCCTCCCGGCGACCGCCGGGATGCGCAATCACGCCGCCTGGTACAGCAGCTCGAACGTCGTCACCGGGTCAGGAGCGAAGTCGACACGCGTGTTGCAGGCGCTGCAGATGAGCTCGTCATCAGCCTCATCGATCGCGAAGGCCACCTCGTCCTCGCACCACGGGCAGGTCAGTGAAATCATCATGGGCCGATCCTGAGCGTGGCTCGTGACACCTAGCCTGTCGCGAGTGACCGGCCGCGGCCGCTGCTCCCGCATATTTGCGTCTTTGCGCAACTCCTGACATACTTGCCCTCAATGGAAGCAACACTTCCCCGCGAGCTGCTGCGCGACCGCACGGCGGCCATCGCCCGTGCTCTGGCCGATCCGAAGCGGCTGTGCGTCCTCGAGACGCTGGCCGAGGGCGAACGCAGCGTCAGCGATCTGAGCCGCGAAGTCGGCTGCCAGGTCCCGAACATGAGCCAGCACCTGTCGGTGCTGCGCACCGCCGGGATCGTGGCCACACGTCGCGAGGGCAGCACCGTCTTCTACCGCCTCGCGGACCCGCAGGTCCTCGAGATCTACCGACTGCTACAGCAGGTCGCCGGCTGAGGCGACCGGAAAGGAATCTGTCGACCGATGTCGAATATCCGCGAAGCAACTGACAGCAACTTCGACGAGCTGGTGCTGCAGAACGACAAGCCCGTCGTGGTCGACTTCTGGGCGGCCTGGTGCGGCCCGTGTCGGATGGTGGCGCCTGAGATCGACAAGCTCGCCGCCAAGTACGACGGCAGCGTCGATGTGGTCAAGGTGGACGTGGACGCCAGCCCTCAGACCGCCATGCGCTATGGAATCATGAGCATTCCGACGGTGGCCTACTTCGCACCTGGCCAGCCGCCGCGTGCCGCGGTCGGGTTCCGCCCGCTCGAGGCGCTGGAGACCGCATTCGGGCTGCAGAACGGCGCAAACGCCGGCGCCTGAACCGTCCACACCGGACCGATACGCCCGCTGCCCCACGCCGGGGAGCGGGCGTTTTGGTGTCCGCCGTCCATCCGATGGGAGGGGTTCACTGCAGCACGATGCTCGGGCATACTGCGGCCCGCATGTCGCTGCCCGCTCGTGCCCTGATCGTCGTCCTCGCCGCGGCCGCCCTGCTCGGACTGCCTCCTGCGCCGGCACGCGCGGCGAGCACCCTCGAGGTCGTCGGCGCCGCAACCTACCGCGTCCTTCCAGACCTCGGTCGCGTCCACGTCGCGATCGAGGCGACCGCCACCTCTCGCCTGTCCGACTCGGATGGCCGCGTGCTGACCGGGGTCAACTTCAGCGTCCAGCCGGGGATCGCGAACCTCGTCGCGTCGTCCAGGGGAACGCCGCTGGAGATCACGATCGAGCGCCAGGCGGACGAGTTCACCGAGCTCGGCCTGACCTTCGGCCATCCCCTCCACTTCGGTGAGTCGTACGACTACACCGTCGATTTCGACATGGTCGACGCGGGCGGAGCGGCCGGCCGCGACATCCGTATCGGTCGCAGCGTGGTCGCCTTCCCGGTCTGGGCCTTCGGCAGCGCCGGCGTCTCGGGCGG
>JAICUY010000114.1 GCA_025935615.1 Steroidobacteraceae bacterium | reverse complement strand
TACACCGTCGATTTCGACATGGTCGACGCGGGCGGAGCGGCCGGCCGCGACATCCGTATCGGTCGCAGCGTGGTCGCCTTCCCGGTCTGGGCCTTCGGCAGCGCCGGCGTCTCGGGCGGGAGCGTGCGCGTCGAGATTCCGGCCGACTACAACGTCGGTGTCGAAGGCGCCGAGATGCAGTCGTCGGGTGGCAACGGCAAGGCGACGGTGCTCAGCGTCGACGATCTGCCCGATCCATTCTCCTTCTTCGCCTACGTCTCGGCTGATCGCCCCGGCGCGTTCATCGAGACTCCCCTCGACGTCCAGGTGGGCACCGACCGCGCCGAGGTGACGATCCGCGCCTGGGAAGACGACCCGGGCTGGGGAGAGACGATGAGCAGCGTGCTGAGCCGGGGACTGCCGGTCCTGCACAAGCTCATCGGCCTCGACTACCCGGTTCCCGGTCCGCTCGACGTCGAGGAGGCCGCCACCTCGCGGCTGGGCGAGTACGCGGGCGTGTTCAACGACACCGATGACACCATCACCATCCGCTACGACGCCGATGCCTTCGTGGCACTCCACGAAGCCGCACACATCTGGTTCAACCAGAAGCTCTTCGACGAGCGCTGGATCGGCGAGGGGTTCGCCGAGCTGTACGCGGTGCGGGCCGGCGGCCGGATCGGCGAGCAGGGAGAAACGTTCGGCCTGAGCGCCGACCTCGAGCAGCACCGCATCCCGCTGAATTCGTGGGGGCAGGTCGGCGTCGAGGATCTGCCCGTCGAGGACTATGCCTATGCGGCCTCGTACGAGCTGGCCAAGAAGATCGCGCGGCGGGCCGACATGGCGGGCCTGCGACGGGTGTGGGCGGCGGCCGAGGCCGGCGAGCTCGCCTACCAGCCGCTCCATTCCGACGTCAATCCCGGCCTGAGCGTGGCCGTCACCCAGGAGAGCTGGCAGCTGCTGCTCGACCTGCTCGAGGAGCGGACCGGCCGCAGCTTCTCGGACCTGTGGAGCGAATGGGTGGTCAGCAACGCGGACCGTCCGCTGCTGACGCGGCGCGCCACGACCCGCGATACCTACCGCGAGGTCGCCGACGAGGCGGGCAGCTGGGAGCTCCCGCAGCGCATCCGCTACGAGCTTGGCTCGTGGAGCTTCGACGAAGCCGATGAGCACCTGGCCGAGGCGGCCAGCGTCCTCGACCAGCGCGACCTGATCGCGGAGCGTGCCTCGTCCCTCGACCTGACCCCGCCGCCAACGCTGCGCGCCGCATTCGAGGGCCCGCGCGGCCCGGCGGCGGCGACGGACGAGGCCGATGCCGAGCTTGCCAGCCTGACCATCCTCGAGGACGCCGCCGAGCTACTGGCGGTCGAGCCGTCGACCGTCGAGTCGATCGGACTCATCGGCGAGCAGCCGCAGCTCGACGTCAACGCGGCGCGCGACGCGTTCGAAGCTGGTGACCTGGCCGGGGCTGACCAGGCAAGCGCCCGGGCGGTGGCCATCCGGCGCAACGCCATCGATACCGGACGCCAGCGCGTCGCGATCGTCGGCGGCGGCCTGCTCGGCCTCGATGCGCTGGCGATGGCCCTCCTCCTGCTGCGCCGCCGCACCCGCCGCCGCCGGTACCAGCGGCTGGTGGAGCGAGTGCGGCCGACGGTCGTCTCGTAGCCGGCCGCCGGCCGGTACCCTGCGATCGTGCATCGGTCAATCGCCGCCGTCCTGGTCGGCACCTTCACCCTTCGCCTGAGCACCGGACTGACCGGCACGCTGCTGTTCTACTACCTCGCCGACCTGCCATCGCATGGCGGACCATCGGTCGGGTCGTTCCTGGTGGGGCTGATGACCGCGACCTACTTCGTCGCCGAGCTCATCCTGTCACCTGGCTTCGGGGTGCTGTCCGATCGGCTCGGCGCGCATCGGGTCATGCAATGGGGGCCGATCTTCGGCGCCGTGGCGGTGGTCATGACAGGGTTGACCGCCAGCCTGCCGATCATCGCGCTGACCCGGCTGCTGGAGGGTGCCGCCGGGGCAGCCAGCATCCCGAGCATCCTGGGTTACATCGCCATGGCCACCAGCTCGGACGAGAACCTGCGCGGACGCACGGTGGCGCGCTTCGAGGCGGCGACGCTGGCCGGGATCGGCGCCGGCGTGGTGCTTGCCGGCGTGCTGTACGACCTCATCGGCCGCAACGCCTTCTTCCTCAACGCATTCATTTACGCCGGCTCGTTCCTGATCTACCGATACGGTGTCGGCGACCTGGCCCCCGAGCTGCGCACGCAGGCGGCTCCCCACGGCCGATTCGACCTGCCTCGCTACGTGCGGGTGCTGTCGAGCCCGAGTGTCTGGCTGCTGGCGCCGACCTGGATCGCGTTGAACGCGATCGTCGGCGCCTGGACCACGCAGTCCGTCTTCCAGCTCGTCAAGGAACCGAGCGCGCGGTTCAGGGATCAGCTGCTGATGGGCGGCCTGGAGCCGAGCCAGGTCAGCATCGGCATGGCGGCTGCGCTGCTCATCTTCTTCGCCGGCCTCTTCTACTGGGGCAACCGATTCAAACGGTTCCGGCGCACGACCATCATCGGGATCGGCATCGCCGGAGGCCTGGTGATGATGGCGGCGATCTTCGGCCTCAACCACTCGGTCGGCTGGGGACTCGCCGTGCCGCTGCTGGTGCTGGGGTTGGCGGTCGGCCTGTTCGTGCTGGCCGGTGCCACGCCGGCCGCGCTCGGGTTGCTGGCCGACATCAGCGAGACGCATCCCGCCGATCGCGGCGTGATCATGGGCCTCTACTCGGTCTTCCTGGCTCTGGGGCAGATCGTCGGCGCGCTGACCAGCGGCAAGGCGG
>JAICUY010000082.1 GCA_025935615.1 Steroidobacteraceae bacterium | reverse complement strand
TTCACGGTGTTCTTGATCATGGTGCCGAAGACCCGGTGATCGCCCAGTTCGCGCAGGTTCTCGAGCATCTCGCGGGCGAGGACCGTGCGGCCGTCGAAGAAGGTGGCCAGCAGGCCCAGGATCTCGAGGTCGTGGTTGAGCTTGAGCTTGATGGTGTTGATGACCTTGATCAGGGCGGTCAGTCCCTTGATGGCGTAGTACTGGGTCTGGACCGGGATGATGACGCGCGACGACGCGACCAGGGAGTTGATGGTCAGCAATCCCAGCGTCGGCGGGCAGTCGATGATGACCACGTCGAACTGGCGCTCGGCCCAACCGCTGAGCGCGTCGCGCAGCACCATCTCGCGACCGATGGCGGTGAACAGCTCGACCTCGGTGGATGCCAGCTCAAGGGTCGAGGGCGCGACCGACAGGCCCGGCATCTCCGTCTGCTTGACGACCTCGTCGAGCGGCGTGCGATCTTCGGACAGGACATCCGCCATCGAGACCCGAACGTCGGAGAGGGAGATGCCGAGCCCGACCGTCAGGTTCGCCTGCGGGTCCATGTCGATGCACAGGACCCGATAGCCCAGCTCCGCTAGCGCACCAGCGAGGTTGATCGAGGTCGTCGTCTTGCCGACGCCGCCCTTCTGGTTCGCAATCGCGATTACCTTGCTCAACGGAAGATCACCCACCTAGGTCTCGGGGAGGCTGTCCGTCGCGGACGCGACGTCGCCGATGATAGACGGCGCGCATCGGTCGAGTCAGTCGGGTTATCCACATTCTCGACCGATGTCGATGTCTTTGTGCAAAGACGAGCCCCTATACTTCGACTTGTCCACCATCCCTTGGGGCCCATAGCTCAGTGGTCAGAGCATCCGGCTCATAACCGGCGGGTCGCAGGTTCGATCCCTGCTGGGCCCACTACCTCCCGGAGGACGACCCGTTGTCGACGGCCGACAGGATTGCGCGGCTCAGCGAGCTGCGACAGCAGGCGCAACTGGGTGGCGGCGCGCGGCGCATTGAGCAGCAGCACGAACGCGGAAAACTGACGGCGCGGGAACGCGTGGAGCTCTTGCTGGATGAGGGCACCTTCGAGGAGGTCGATGCGTTCGTGACGCATCGGGCCAGTGACTTCGGGCTGGATGACGAGCACTACCTGGGAGATGGGGTGGTGACCGGCTACGGTCGCATCGACGGCCGCCTGGTCTTCGTCTACAGCCAGGACTTCACCGTCTTCGGCGGGTCACTGTCGGAGGCGCATGCCGAAAAGATCTGCAAGGTGATGGATCTGGCGATGCAGAGTGGCGCGCCGATCATCGGCCTCTCCGACTCCGGCGGCGCGCGCATCCAGGAGGGTGTCGTCAGTTTGGGTGGCTACGCCGATATCTTCCTGCGCAACACGCTGGCCTCCGGCGTCGTTCCCCAGATCTCGCTGGTGCTGGGCCCGTGCGCCGGCGGCGCGGTGTATTCGCCGGCGATCACCGACTTCATCGTCATGGTCGAGGGGACGAGCTACATGTTCGTCACGGGCCCGAACGTGGTGAAGACGGTGACGCACGAGGAGATCGACTTCGAGGGACTGGGTGGTGCCCGCATCCACAACGAGACGAGCGGCGTCGCCCACTTCCTGAGCGCCAGCGAGCCGGAGGCGATCAATACCGCGCGGCGGCTGCTCGGCTACCTGCCGCCCAACAACGTCGACCTGGCGCCCACGACGGGGGAGTGGCAGCCGCCCGACGTCGACGGCGAAACGTTCGACGCGCTGGTTCCCGACTCCGCTCAGCGCTCGTACGACATGCACCGCGTCATCGACGGCATCGTCGACGCAGCATCGTTCTGCGAAGTGCACGCGCAATTCGCCCGGAACATCATCTGCGGCTTCGCCCGCATCGAGGGCAGGAGCGTCGGGATCGTGGCGCAGCAGCCGGAGGTGCTGGCCGGCGTGCTCGACATCGACGCGTCGGATAAGGCGGCGCGTTTCGTCCGCTTCTGCGACTGCTTCAACATCCCGCTGGTGACGCTCGTCGACGTGCCGGGCTTCCTGCCGGGTGTCGACCAGGAGCATCGCGGCATCATCCGGCACGGGGCGAAGCTGCTGTACGCCTACTGCGAGGCGACGGTGCCGAAGCTGACGGTCATCACCCGCAAGGCGTACGGCGGTGCCTACGACGTCATGAGCAGCAAGCACATTCGCGGCGACCTGAACTTCGCCTGGCCGACCGCCGAGATCGCGGTGATGGGCGTGGAGGGCGCGGTGAACATCGTCTTCCGTGACCGGATCGCACGCGCCGACGACCCGGATGCGGAACGCGCGCGGCTGGTTGCGGAGTACGAGGAGCGCTTCGCCAACCCGTACGTGGCTGCGGCGCGCGGCTATGTCGACGAGGTGATCCTTCCCTCCGAGACACGTAGCAAGCTTGCCTCCGGCCTCCGCATGCTCGAGGGCAAACGCCAGTCCGTCCCGGCCAAGAAGCACGGCAACCTGCCGCTCTAGCGCCGGGGTGTCTGTGCGCAAAGACAGCTCGTCTCGCGACGGGCCGCCCTTCGGCCGGATCCTGGTCGCCAACCGCGGCGAGATCGCGGTGCGCGTCATCCGGGCCTGCCGCGAGCTCGGCATCGAGTCGGTGGCGGTCTACTCCGACGCCGACGCGTCCGCCCTCCACGTCCGGATGGCCGATCGTTCCGAGCGGATCGGTCCGCCCTCGCCGGCCGAGTCCTACCTCTCCATCCCCGCCCTGATCGATGCCGCTCGTCGCAGTGGTGCCGAGGCCGTCCACCCGGGCTACGGGTTCCTGTCCGAGAATGCCGCCTTCGCGCGGGCGGTGGAGGAGGCAGGGATCGTCTTCATCGGTCCACCGGCGGCAACGCTGGCAGCGCTGGGCGACAAGCTCGAGGCGCGGCGATCAGCGGTCGCGGCCGGCGTGCCGGTGGTGCCCGGACTGCTCGTGCCCCTCGAGGACCCGGCGGCGGTCGACCTGTCGGAGGTGGGGTTCCCGGCCATGCTCAAGGCCGCTGCCGGCGGTGGGGGGCGGGGCATGCGCCGGGTCGACCGGGCGGAGGACGTGGCGGCCGCGTTGGAGACGGCCCGGCGCGAGGCAATCTCCGCCTTCGGCGACGGCACGGTCTACGTCGAGCGCCTGGTGTCACCGGCGCGCCACGTCGAGGTGCAGTTGCTCGGCGACCGGCACGGAACGCTGGTCTGCCTCGGCGAGCGCGACTGCAGCGTCCAGCGCCGCAACCAGAAGCTTGTCGAGGAGACGCCATCGCCGGCGGTGACGCCGGCCCTCCGCGAGGCGCTGTTCGACAGTGCCCGGCGCGTCGCCGGCACGGTCGACTTCCACAACGCGGCGACGGTCGAGTTCCTTGTCGATGCCGGCGGCAGCCACTACTTCCTGGAGATGAACACCCGGCTCCAGGTCGAGCACGGTGTCACCGAGCTGGTGACGGGGATCGACATGGTGGCCTGGCAGATCCGGGTGGCGGCCGGTATCCGGCTGCCGCGCGCCGTGACCGAGCCCGAGCCGCGGGGCCACGCCATCGAGGTCCGCCTCTACGCCGAGGATCCCTATGACGGCTTCCGGCCGGTCTCCGGTCGGGTTGGCGCCTGGCGCATGCCCGACGGCCCGGGTGTGCGGGTCGACGCCGGCGTCGAGGCCGATACGGACCTGCCGCCGCAATACGATCCGCTGCTGGCCAAGCTGATCGTCCACGCGGCCGACCGGGACGCTGCCGTCGCCCGCCTGCGGCGGGCACTGGACGAGACGCTGATCGGCGGCGTGCAGACCGACCTGGGCTTCCACCGCTGGCTGGTGGACCAGCCCGAGTTCGCCTCGGGCCACTACGACACGGGGCTGATCGGCAGCCGCTGGGGAGACGGGGCGGCGCTCGAAGACGCCGCGGCCGGCATCGCGGCCGCGGCTGCGATGGCTGCCCGCCGATCGTCGCTGCCAGGCGCCATGCCGGGTTTGCTGGTCGAATCGACCGACTCCGGCTGGGGCCGGCTGGCCCGCCGCGAGGCGATCCGCTGATGCGCGGATTCGAGGCGCGGATCGGTGGCGTTCCGGTCGAACCGGCCGTCGCCAGCCACTTCGAGTGGATCGACCGCGCCCGCGGCATCGCTCGGCTGCGGACCGCCGAGGGTGACCTCGAGCTCGTGGTCGAGGGAAGGGGCCCCAGCGAGTGGCTCGTCACCGTCGCCGGCCGGCGCATCGCAGTCAGCATCCAGACCTGGCGCGAACGAATGCTGGCCGAAGCCGAGGGATCGGCTCGCGCGCATGCCGGGCCGGTCGAGATCCGGGCCACCCTGCCGGGCCTGGTCGTCGCCGTCGGGGCGGAAGCGGGGAGCGAGGTGAGCGAGGGTCAGCCGCTGATCACCATCGAGGCCATGAAGATGCAGAACGAGGTGCGCGCGCCACGTGACGGGACGGTGACCGAGGTGCTGGTCGAACCGGGTCAGACGGTCGCCACCGGCACGCCGCTCCTCCGCGTCGGCTGATGGGCCGTACGGCCAGGTACCTGCCGGACGCGGCTACAATCGGGCGGCCCATGAAGCCCGCCGAGCCCGAGACGCGCGCCACGCCCAGCGGCATCCCGATCGAGGCCGCCTACGACGCCGCCGACCTCGCCGGCTTCGACGCCGACGCCCAGCTGGGCGAGCCCGGCGAGTTCCCGTACACGCGCGGACTGCACGCGGACGGCTATGCGCGCCGCAGCTGGACCATGCGTCAGTACGCCGGCTTCGGCTCGGCCGAGGAGACCAACCGACGCTTCCGCTTCCTGCTCGACCGCGGACAGACCGGCCTGTCGGTGGCCTTCGACCTGCCGACCCAGATGGGCTACGACAGCGACGAGCCGATGGCGGGCGGCGAGGTGGGCCGCACCGGGGTGCCGATCGACACGATCGCCGACATGGAGCTGCTGTTCGAGGGCATCGATCTCGGCGAGGTCAGCAGCAGCATGACCATCAATGCCACCGCCGCCATCCTGCTGGCGCTGTACGAGGCGGTTGGCCGGCGCAAGGGAGTGGACCCGCATCGGCTCAGGGGGACGATCCAGAACGACATCCTCAAGGAGTACATCGCGCGCGGGACCTACATCTACCCGCCGGGGCCGTCGATGCGCCTGGTGACCGACACCTTCGGCTACTGCCGTGACGAGCTGCCGGCCTTCAACACCATCAGCATCAGCGGCTACCACATGCGCGAGGCGGGAGCCACAGCGGTGCAGGAGGTCGCCTACACGATTGCCGACGCGATCGCCTACAGCGAAGCGGCGCTGGCGGCGGGCCTCGCCTTCGACGACTTCGCCCCGCGCCTCTCCTTCTTCTTCGCGGCGCACAACGACCTGCTCGAGGAGGTCGCCAAGTTCCGCGTTGCGCGTCGGGTCTGGGCTGAGACAGCGCGGAACCGATTCGGTGCCCGCGACCCCCGCTCGATGCAGATGCGCTTCCACGTCCAGACCGGCGGCTCGACGCTGACCGCCCAGCAGCCCGATACGAATGTGGTGCGGACCACGGTCCAGGCCCTGGCGGCCGTGCTCGGCGGGGCGCAGTCGCTGCACACCAACGCGCTCGATGAGGCGCTCGGGCTGCCGACCCCTGCGACGGCCCGGCTGGCGCTGCGCACCCAGCAGGTGCTGGCCAGCGAGTCGGGGGTGCGGGTGCCGGCAGATCCGCTGGGCGGCTCGTACTACCTCGAATCACTGACCGATGCGCTCGAGCGGCGCATCCGTGCCGAGCTGGGGGCCATCGACGAGCGCGGCGGCACGCTCGCCGCGCTGGAGGACGGCTACCAGCAGAACGCCATCGCTCAGTCGGCGTATGAGTTCCAGCGCGCCGTCGAGTCGGGGGAGCGGATCGTGGTCGGCGTGAATGCCTTCACCGACGAGGGCGAAGAGCAGCGACCGGTGGCGCAGGTCATCGATCCGGAGGCCGAGCGGCGCCAGGTCGAGCGCACCCGCGCGGTGCGCGAGCGCCGCGACCGGCCCACCGCCGAGGCCGCCGTCGGCGCGCTCGCCGCGGCGGCGGCCGGCACCGAGAACGTGCTGCCTCGCATCCGAGCCTGTGTCGAGGCCGACGTCACGTTGGGCGAGATCAGCCACGCCCTGCGTTCCGTGTGGGGCGAGTACCGGCCGTGACGATCGGCCCCATCGACCACGTCGCCGTCGTGGTCCGTTCCATCGAGGAGTCGCTGCCGCGCTACGCGGAACTGTTCGGCCTGCGGCCGGGACGCATCTACGAGCTGCCGGCCCAGCGTTCGCGCGTCTGCTTCCTGCCCACCGGCCCCGACCCGGCGGCGCGCCTCGAGCTCGTGCAGCCGATCGACGGGGAGAGCGGCGTCGCGCGCTTCCTCTCCGTGCGGGGTGAAGGACTCCACCACGTCTGCCTCCGTTCCACGGACCTGCCGGCGGACCTTGCGGCGCTCGCCGCCCGCGACGTCGAGCTGATCGACACCGCGCCGCGTCCCGGCGCCGAGGGGCAGGTGGCCTTCGTCCACCCCCGCAGCCTCAACGGCGTCCTGTGGGAGCTGCTCACGCCGCCACAGACATAGATTTCCGCAAGATCGGTGTGCAAGGAGCGGGGGGGTGACTGACGAACGACCGCAGCCCGTCCTGCGCGGCGAGCGCGTGCGGCTGCGTCCGATGGAGAGCCGCGACCTCGATGCCTATCGGTCCGGCGTGAACGACCGAACGGTGGGCGACCCGGCCGGCTACAAGGTCCCGCTCAGCGCGGATGCCGCGGCGCTCTGGCTCCAGACACGGCGCGAGCGGATGGAGCGCGGCGAGGGTTTCTACTTCGTCATCTGCCCGCTCGCCGGCGACGAGTTCATCGGCACGACGTGGCTGCACCACCTTGATCGCGTCAACGGCAACGGCGAGCTCGCGATCTTCGTCGATGCCGACCATCAGGGCGCCGGCTGGGGGACGGATGCCGCGGCCGCCGTCATCGACTTCGGCTTCGGCGAGCTGCGCCTCGAACGGATCCATCTCAGCGCCTACGCCGACAACGCCCGAGCCATCCGTTCCTACCAGAAGCTCGGCTTCGTGCTCGAGGCGCGGCTGCGGCATGCCGCCTGGCACCACGGTGCGTTCGTGGACGCGGTGGTGATGAGCCTGCTCCGTCATGAGTGGATAGGGCAGCCCCGACCAAAAGCGTGGGAACACGGCGCGCCGCCGGTTCCTCTGTGATCCGTGCCGAACTTGCATCACGCAGTGCTTAGGCCGCAAAGGCCCGCTGCCCGAGCGGACCACGAGGCTGGAACGCGGCCTTATCCATAGGTTTGCACCGATTCCAGTGGGCTGGTTGTGCCAGGCGCGGCTGGATCCCTGCCTAGGCCGTGTGTCATTGCAGGTTGGCCGATTGCCCTCGCAAGGAAGCGCAGGCCCGGCGGTTGTTCAGGCCGGAACACCCGCATCC
>JAICUY010000090.1 GCA_025935615.1 Steroidobacteraceae bacterium | reverse complement strand
GAACCGATGCGATGCCGGCTCCGCCGTTGCGCCCCGTCAACGAAACGATCAGGCGGGCACGTCGCTAGGCCGGACGAGGGAGTGGAGCCGAAGGTGGGATTCGAACCCACGACCGACGGTTTACGAAACCGTTGCTCTACCCCTGAGCTACTTCGGCCTGCGGAGGCGCGATTCTAGCAGCCGCTCCCGGCAACCGCCACGAGCCGGCCATCCGCCTCACGAATGAAACGACGCGGGGGAGCTGGCTTTGCTGCGAAATATTCGTGGAGCGGATGAAACCGACGGGTTTGGCGCCAGAACCGCGCGAAATCGGTCGATTTCATCCTGCTGGCGAATATCTGACGCCTGACGCGCACCTTCGCGTCGTTTCATCCCCCACGCGAATAACGCGCGCGGCCAGCCCCTACCCGGCGCCGGAGCCGATGTGCTTCTGCACGTACGCGCGAATGGCCTCGATGTTCGGCTCGACGAGGTAGCCGCGGCCGTCGCCCCGGTCGCCCTCGAACGAGACGAAGCGTGGCGGACCGAGAACCTGGCGGCTGACATCGGCCGATTGGGCGCGCCGTCCGATCTCGATCAGCGTCGGCAGTTCGTCGAGCGGCAGGTCGGTCTTGAGCGAGCTGAGGCCGTCGAGCAGCGACGCCACGTCGACATCGGTCTTTGGGTCGACCAGCCGAGAGACCAGGTCGAGCACCACCTCCTGCTGGCGCCGGGCGCGGCCGTAGTCCTCGTCGATGTGCCGGGTGCGGGCGTAGGCCAGCGCCGTCGGGCCGTCGAGCGTCTGTCGTCCGGCGGCGATGTCGAGGTGCACCGTCGGGTCGTTCAAGGCCTGCTTGGGGTTGACCTCCACCCCGTCCACCGCGTCGACCAGCTTCACGAGATCATCCATGTCGACCTGCACGTAGTAGTCGATTGGCACATCGAAGAAGCGCGACATGGCATCGACCAGCGTGTCGACGCCCTTCTCAGCCTCGATGGCGTTGACCTTGCGCTGCCAGGTGCTGCCGTCGGGCATCGGGATGTTGGTCATGTCGCGGGGAACGCTGACCATGGTCAGCTCGGACTGGTCCTCGTTGATGCTGGCCAGCATCAGGCTGTCGGTGTTGACGCCGGCTCCGGCCGCCGCACGCTTGGCGTTGACGTCGATGCCGATGACCAGCACCGTCAGGCGTCGCCCGAGCAGGTCCGCGTTGAGGGTCGGTGACGGGCTTGGATTCGCCGACCCCGGCTGGGACGCCAGCGGCGCGCCCGGCCGCTGGTTCAACAGCACGAAGAGGAGCACCGCCGCGATCGCCAGCAGCACGACCAGTCCGCCGATCAGCCACGGCGCGGCGTTCGAGCGACGAGGGGCTTGGTAGGTCATGCGGCGGGCATCCGCCAGTTTCGTGCCGCCCGCACCGGCCTCCACATCATTCCGGCGGTGCCCAGCCGTGGATCAGCTCGTCGTGGTAGCGCGGCGGCCGCTCGCCAACAGGCTCCCGCGGTGGCGGCGCCACCGGCGCCTTGCCCTTCAGCACCAGCGTGTAGTAGTCGCAGATGTCGGTCAGCGGGCACAGCGCGCAGATCGGCCGTGGCGCGCGGCACGTGTCGCGCCCGTGCCGGATCATCTCGACGTGGAACGGGTACATCTCGTCCGGTTCGAGCGCCTCCTCCAACAGCTCGTGGGCCTTGGCCAGGTTCGCCTTGGGCGGCAGCAGGCCAAGCCGGTGCGCCACGCGGAAGATGTGCGTATCCACCGGCAGCGAGGGCATTCCGAAGCAGAACATCAGGACGATCGAGGCTGTCTTGCGACCGATGCCGGGAAGCGCCGTCAGCCACTCGCGCGCTTCCTCGACCGGCAGCTTGCGCAAGAAGGACAGGCCGAAGTCACCCCGCGCATCGTGGATCTCGGCCAGCACCTGTTGGATGCGCGGCGCCTTGGTCGGCGCCAGGCCGCCGGGCCGGATGACGTCGGTCAGCTCGTCGGTGGGGGCGGCGAGCACCTGCTGCCAGGTCGGATATCGCTCTCGCAGCAGCAGGAAGGCGCGGTGCGAGTTCACGTCGGCAGTGTTCTGGGCAAGGACGGTGAGCACCAGCTCGCTGACCGGGTCGAGCCGCTCGCCGGCCCAGCGCGGCTCCTCGTACCGCTCGCCGAGCCGCTCCAGCACGACCTCGATCCTGGCACGCCGCTTCCGCCGTTCGGCCGCCAGCTTCCGCGGGCTCGGGCCCCTGCGCTTCGACATCGACGGATGCGGCCTAGGGTCGCGCCAGCTCGAGACCGATGCCGACCGTCCGCGCCAGCCGCGCACCGGCGGCGACCAGCAACTCCTCGGTGCGGGCCATCGCTTCGTCGAGCGGCATCGGACGGTCGAGGATCGGCTGCACCACGCCGATGGCGGCGATGACGTCGAGCGCATCGGCCCCGTCACCCAGGGCCCCGCACAGCAGGACGACCGGCGTGTTGCGCGAACGGGCGAGCGTGGCGACGCCCATGGCCGCCTTGCCCTGCAGCGTCTGCTCGTCGGCTCGGCCTTCACCGGTGATCACCAGGTCGGCCTCCTCCAGCGCCGCCGACAGGCCGACGATCTCGGCCACCACCTCGATCCCCGGTCGCAGCACGGCCGGCGTGAAGCCCATCAGGCCGGCCGTCGTGCCGCCGGCGGCTCCCGATCCGGGCAGGTCGGCCACCAGTCGTCCGGTCGCCTCCTCGATCTTGCGTCCGTAGCGGGCCAGCGCGGCATCCAGCCGTTCGACCGTGGGCGCATCGGCGCCCTTCTGCGGGCCGTAGGTCGCGGCCGCGCCGGCCGAGCCGACCAGGGTGTTCTGCACGTCCGAGGCGACCACCAGCGCGACCGAGCCGAGCCGCGGGTCGAGCCCGCTCACGTCGACGCGGTCGAGGTCGGCCAGCGCGCTGCCACCGTCCGGCAGGTCGTGGCCGCGGCCGTCGAGGAAGCGGGTGCCGAGTGCTGCCAGCAGCCCGCTGCCGCCGTCGGTCGTCGCCGAGCCACCCAGCCCCAGCGTGATGCGCTCCACGCCGGCGTCCAGCGCCGCCTTCAGCAGCTCCCCGGTGCCGCGGGTCGTGGCGCGGGCCGCAGACTCGGGGGTCCGCTCCGAGGCGTCCAACCGGGCGAGCCCGGAGGCCGACGCCATCTCGACGAACGCCGCCTTGCCGCCGTCCAGCAGCAGCAACTGCGCCTCGACCGGGCGCCCCAGCGGATCCGGTACGGAGACGGCGCGTGCCTCGGCCGCATCGCCGAGCGCGGCACGGATCGCCTCCAGCGTTCCCTCGCCGCCGTCGGCCATCGGTCGCAGCAGCACATCGTCTCCGCCGCGCACCGATGACCAGCCGCGGCCGATCGCATCGGCCGCGCGGACCGAGTCGAGCGCGCCGCCGAACGAGTCGGGGGCGACGACCAGCCTCATCGGCCTGCCTTGAGCGCCTTGCGCTTCTCCTGGTAGGCAGGCACCGACTGCATCGGTGGACGAATCTGGTCGCCGATCTCGCGCACCACCAGGCTGAACGAGTCGCCCTCCTGGTGGATCTGCTTCATGCCATGGCCGACCTCGGTCAGCAGCTGGATGCGGTGCCGCTCCTCGAGCTTGCGGATGGCGGCCTGCAGGATGACGTAGCTCATCTGCGACAGGCTGGGCAGCGCCTGGTTGCGGTGGATGCGCCGCTCCAGGTCGACCTGGCCCAGTGCCGGCAAGCCGGCCGCGTCCAGGATGTCGATCAGCAGGCCGGTCTCGACCGCGTAGCCGCTGAAGAACGGCAGCGACTCGAGCAGCGAGCGACGGCCCGCGTACTCCCCGGACAGGGGCTGGATCATGCCCGACAGCTCCGGGAAGAAGAGGTTGATCAGCGGCCGCGCCATGAGCTCGGTGACCCGCCCGCCGCCCTCCGGGACGAGCTTGTCGCCCTGCTTCAGCGGCCGCTGGTAGAAGCCCTTGACGTACTGGATCCGTGGCTCGCGCAGCAAGGGGCCGAGCAGGCCGAAGACGAAGCGCGGCTGGATGTTGCTGATGTCGGTGTCGATCCAGGCCACGATGTCGCCCTCGAGCTCGTGGAGCGACTTCCACAGCGCCTCGCCCTTGCCGACGTAGCTGCCCATCTCCGGCAGGATCTGGCTGTGGCGCACCACCCGCACGCCCAGGTCGGTGGCGATCTCGGCGGTGCGATCGGTCGAGTCGGAGTCGATCACCAGCATCTGGTCGATCAGCGGGTATCGGTCCATCAGCTGGCTCTTGATGCGCCTGATGACGAGACCGATGGTCTTCTCCTCGTTGAGCGCGGGCAGGCCGACCGAGACGGTCAGGTTCTGCTTCTCCTTGAGCTCGACCAGCCGACCGATGTCCTTGAACTCCGAAGCGTGGAACGTGTTCTCGGCGAACCACTTGTCGACGACCGTCGGCAGGGACTGGCTGCGCTCGACGAACGCATCGGCCTCGGCGAGGGTCCCTTCGGCGGCGCGCAGCTGCTCGAAGGTGGCCAGGCCCAGCGCCTGGCGGGTCTTGACCACGATCACCGTCGGCTTGGCGCGGCTGGCGACCGCTTCGGGCACCGATCCGAACAGGTAGCGCCCGTCCGGGCCGGGCCGCGCGTCGGACGGCTGGGCGGCGGCGCCCATGATCACCAGGTCGTGGTGCGACGCCTCGCGCACGATGGCCGTCTTCACCGACGTCGCCTCGCGGATGAGGCCCTTCACCCGCCGCCCGCCACCGTGGTCTTCGAGGAAGCGATCCAATGCCTCCTGCTCCCGTTTGAGGGCGCGATTGCCGATGCCCTTGGGCACGACGTGAAGCACCGCCACGTCGCTGTCGAAGCGTTTGCCGAGGTCGCGCGCCAGCCGCATCGCCAGCTCGGCATGTGGCCCACCCCGAACCGGGACGAGGATCGACTTGACCTTCTCGACGCCGCGCTGCTTGACGACCGCGATGTCGCACGGCGACTCGCGTACCACCGCGTCGATCGTCTCGGAGAAGACCGGCGGGCTGGCCAGGGTCGCGCCCGACAGCCGGGCCTCGATCGCTTCCGCCTCGGCCCGCGCGGCCTGGCTGGGTGTCGGCGGTCCGCCCCAGCCGAAGATGACCAGGTTGGCGCCTTCCTCGCCGACCGCCTCGATCACGCCATCGGCAGCATGGCGACCGATGCGGACCATGGTCCGGATGGCGACCCCTTCCTCGTCACCGAAGTCGAGCACGCGCTGCAGCAGCCGGCGCGCGGTGCGCGCCTGGGTCGCGCCCTCCGACAGGGACACGCCCTCCGGGACCTCGACCACGCCGAGCGCGGTGATCTCGGTGGCGCGTCCGTTCCCCACGCCCGAACCGATGCGCACCAGGTCGCGCGCCGTGCGCGGGTTGGCGAGCGGCAGCAGGATGCGGTACGGCTCCCTGGCCTTGGCGCGGGGTGCCATCAGTCCGCTCCGTTGCCGGCCGACTCGGCGGCGTGGCGCATCTCGCGCCAGCGGCCGACCAGGTACGGCTTCAGCTCCTCGAACTCGCGCGCCTGGGCTTCGATGACGCGCTCGGCCTGATCGGTGGTCATCTCCAGCGTCTCACCGATGAAGCCGGCCACCCGGCCGAAATACAGCGGCGTCAGCGCGGCGAGCAGCTGGTCGCGGTCGGCGCCCGGCGCGTTGTACGCGACCAGCGCGTCGTACAGGCAGCGGATCCACAGCTCGGCCGGGAAATGGAAGCTCGCCGGGTCGCCCGCCTCCAGGGTCATGACGCGCTCGAGCTGCTCGGGACTCAGCATGCGTGCCCACGTCTCGCGACTGGTCGGGCGCGACGCCTCGAGCGTGTCGATCAGCTTGGCGTGGCTGACCACGATCGCCTCGGGCGCGATCACTCGCTCGAAGCCGTACTCCGGGATGGCGTGCGAGCCGCGCACCCGCAGCCATCGGTCCTGGTAGGTGCCGGCCAGGCGAAAGAGGGTGCCGACCACCTGCCGGAACATCGGTCCCAGGTCAGACGCCGGGTCCTTGGCGTCGTGGATCTTGGCGCCGAGCCGCGCCTGGCAGACGGCGAAGCCCTCGTTGATGGCGCTGTGGGTCATCCAGATGTCGATCCCGAACCGCGCCGCCGCGTCGTCGAAGGTGTCGAGCTCGAGGTAGCGCTGTACGAGGTCGCCGCTGATCGCGAAGTCGCCGCCGATCGGCTGGCGGATGCGCGCGCCATACAGCGCCCGCGTCAGCGGGTAGGTGATGTTGTTGGTGATGGTGCCGTCGTACTTGTATCTGGCGTACAGCGGCGCCACGAAGTCGTAGCCGCCCTTCAGGATCGGCCCGGCAAGCAGCTCGATCCACTCGGGCACGATCGAGCGCAGGTCGGAGTCGACGACGACGAGCGCGTCGACGTCGAGGGCGGCGGCCATCTCGAAGATGGTCCGAAGGGCGGCGCCCTTGCCGCCCGTGCCCTCGATCTCG
>JAICUY010000067.1 GCA_025935615.1 Steroidobacteraceae bacterium | reverse complement strand
GGCCGTCGCGGCCGGCGTGATGCCGCCGGCGCATCAGGGAGGCCGCGCGCCCAGGTTCGTGTCGAGTTGCATGCACCACGCGCATCGCACCGGCGCGACCCGGCGGAGTTGACAGATTCCGCTCAGGGCGGAGTTAGGCCACTGAATGGACCGATGCAGTGGCGCCTCGTCGACGTCTCATGCTCGCATCGGTCCGAACCGGCTCGACATGGGCGCTTAGAGCCTGCCTAGCTCCCGCGTGGCAGGAATATGTCAATGACCGCGCTAGACCTCCTCGAGTCGCGGCTTCACCTCGGTGATCAGCCGCTCCATGGTTTCGCGGTCGTAGGGCGAAGGAAAGCCAACGACGAGGTGGCGGAAGCCGGCCTCGACGTACGGTCGCAGCTGTTCGACGACCTGGTCGACCGTGCCGACCCGCTGGTTCGTCCACAGCCGGGCCTGCCCGTTGCGGCGGAACGTGTCCTCGAAGACGCGCTGGGCCTCGGCCGGGTCGTCGCGGAGGATGACGACGCCGGTGCCGGTGGTGCGCTCGATCCGCGACTCGTCGCGGCCGATCTCCTCGCAGTGCCGGCGCAGCACCTCGTCCTTGCGTCGCACGTTCTCGGCCGAGCCGCCGATGTTGCAGGCATCGGCGTAGCGGGCGACGGTGCGCAACGTTTTCCGCTCGCCACCTCCACCGACCAGGATCGGCAGATGTTCCTGCACCGGTGGCGGGTCGTTGCGGACCTCGCGGGTCGTGTAGAACTGCGTCCCGGACGGCCGTTGGCCACGCAGCATGCCGTGCATGATGCCGACCGCTTCGTCGAGCCAGTTGAGCCGCTCACCCGGCGACCCACCGAACGGGATGCCGTAGGCGACGTGCTCGGTCTCGAACCAGGCGCCGCCGATGCCGAGCCACATCCGCCCGCCGCTGATGTGGTCCAAGGTGGTGATCATCTTGCCGACGAGCGCCGGATTGCGGAACGTGTTGGCGCCGACCATCAGGCCCAGCCGGATCCGCGAGGTTGCCTCGGCCCAGGCCGCAAGCGTCAGGTAGCCCTCCAGGATGGGTCCCTCGGGCGAGCCGACGATGGGGTACAGGTGATCCCAGGTCCAGAGCGTGTCGTAGCCGAGCGCATCGGCCTGCGTGCCGGCCTCGCGAAGCGATGCCCAGTCGGTGTACTGGTTCCAGCACAGGGCCGAGAGCTTCACCTCGCTCATGACCGGCTGACGATATCGACCGAGATCTCGACCGCCGGGACCGACCCGCGATTCTCGAGCCAGTGCAGCGTGGTGCGGTCCTCCGGCCAGCCCAGGCCCGGACCGTACTCGGTGGTCACGCCGCCTCGATGGTCGGTGATGGTTCCAGCCAGGATGTAGACGATCCCGGGCCGATCCTGGTGATCGTGCATCGGGCCGAAGGTGCCTCCCGGCTGGATGGTCACCATGCGCATCCGCAGCTGGCGCCCATCCATGCCCTCGATCTCGCCGGCCAGGTCAACCGCCCCGATCTCCTGCACGGTCACGCCGTGGGTCTCGGGTGCGGCCTCTTCGCGCATGGTGGTCATCGGTGACGGATGGCGCGCTCGACGCGGAACAGGATGGTCACCCGATGCTGCCCCTCGAACTCCCGCGGATCGGAGTCGTATCGACGAGCGAGCGCCTGGATGTCGGCCAGGCCGCGTTCGTCGTCATCGATCAGCTCGGCGCGGCCCTCGAGCGTCACATAGTCGTCCTTGTCCTCGACGCACAGGCTCATGCGCGGGTCGCGCCGGAGGTGCTGCTCCTTGTATCGGCCCTTGCGGGTGTTGAGCAGAATGGTGTCCGGCTCATCGGCCAGGTCGAACCAGATGACCGACTGGCTGGGCATGCCGTCGCGCTTGAGGGTCGCCATCACGGCCCAGCGCACCTTCTCGGTCAGGAAGCTGCGCGTCTCAGGGCTGATTCGCTCACGAGTGGTCAATGCTTCGGCCAACGGTGCACTCCTGCTTCGTCTGGGGGGCGGCTTGCGCATGACCGATGCCACTGGTTGGCTTCCCGGTCACGCGCTCTGTTTTTCATACTAGCCCGATGCGGTCGCCTCGGCCACCTCGTCTAGACTCGCCGCGATGACTGGCAAGGCGCCGACTGCCGAGATTCTGAGCATCGGCAGCGAGATCCTGCTCGGCGAGACGGTCGACACCAACGCGGCCTTCCTGGGCGGGGAGCTGGCGCGCGCCGGCCTTGCGCTGATCTCCATTCGAGCGCTGGCCGATGACCGTGCTGTGCTGGCCGAAGGGTTCCGCACCGCATTGGCGCGTGTCGACGTGGTGATCGCGACCGGCGGCCTCGGGCCGACCCACGACGACCTGACGCGCGAGGGCGTGGCCGATGCCCTCGCTGAGCAGCTGTCCCTCGACCCCGCGCTCGAGGACGCGCTGCGGACGCGGATGACCGCTTCGCTGGGCCGGATGCCCGCCAACAACCTGCGGCAGGCGATGCGGATTCCGTCGGCCGTGCCGCTGCCGAACCCCATCGGCTCGGCGCCCGGCTGGTGGGTCGAGCACGACGGGCACGTCGCGGCGGTGATGCCCGGCGTCCCGTCCGAGATGCGCCGGATGTGGACCGATGAGGTCGCGGGGCGGCTGGCCGAGCGCTTCTCGCTGGTCCCGCTGGCGTGGCGAACGGTGAAGACCTTCGGCGTCGGGGAGTCGCGCGCGGCCGAGATGCTTGGCTCGCTGCTCGAGTCGGACGATCCGCTGGCGGGGATCTATGCCCGCGACGACGGCGTCCACGTTCGCTTCTCGACCCGCGGTGACGGTGCGATGCTCGACGCAGCGGTCGCCGCGGCCCGCGACATCCTGGGTGACGGTGTCTGGGGCACCGGCGACGAGACGCTCCCCGAGGTCGCGCTGCGGGCGCTCGGGCATCGCGGCGCACGGACGCTGGCCGTCCACGAATCGGAGACCGGCGGGGCGCTGCTGGCAATCATGGCCGGTTCACCGTCCGGTGCCGGCGCGCGGTTTGTCGGTGGCGGGCTGATCGCCCCTCCCGCCGTCGAAGCCGACGCGCTGCTCCACGTCCGGCTCCTCCCCGAGGACGGGCACGGTCGCAGCCGCGTCGACGTCTCGCTCCAAGGCGTGGCCGGCTTCGCGCAGGAGCAGCTGCGGATCCACGGCAGCGGTCCCCAGCGGTTGCGCCGGGCCGCGTTCGCGGCGCTCGACCTCGTGCGCCGCCGACTCGGCGAGCCGCTCTGAGCGGGAATCCGAGCACCACCACCAGAGGGGGCATGATCAGCCCCGCTGCTCCAACGGAGCGAGGCCCGCCGGACGGATCCGGCGGGCCTCGCTGGGGTTACGCGATGTGGTGGTGCCTCAGCCTGCGGGCGGCGGCGTCACCTCGATCTGCATCATCCCGCCGGGGGTGGTGCTGATCACGCGGATCTTCGTGCCAGTGTGCGGATGGTCCACGCTGAACCAGCCGGCCTGGTAGTGGCTGAACGCATCAGCCGGATCACTGGCCACGTAGTAGCTGTTCATGTCGTTGAAGACCTTGACGGCCTTCATCGACGGGACGACGGTCGCCACGCCGTTGTGATGCAGCGTGATCGACTGCGTGCGCTGGGTGGTGAACGTCGCGTCGTACGGCTGGAAGCGACCGCGCATGTTCGTGCCGTCATCCGCGTAATGGAGGATGTCCGGATGCGCATCCACCGGCAGGACCAGGCCCTGACCGGGGTGGTCGCCCACGCTGTTGTCGCCCCAGAAGTAGTCGGAGTACCAGACCAGCATGCCGTCCTGGTACGGGAACCGCTCCGCCCACAGGTCAGTGGTGAAGTTGTACGGCCCCTTTGCCAGGTTGGCGTCGTAACCCCAGTACTGCCGGTTCTCGGCAACGTAGAAGTTGAAGGTCGAGAACGTTTCCGTGCCGGTCGTCACGCCGAAGCCGGTCGAACCGTCCGTCGTAAACGTCCAGCCGGCGTCGGTCTCGGCTCCGTCGAGCGGCTGCCCGGTGACCGCGATGTTGTCGATCGCGATACCCGGAGCGTTCGGCCCGCCAGCGCCCTGCACGCCGCCATCGGTGAAGTAGCCGAAGCCAACCGTGTGTGTGCCAGCCGGCAGGGCAACGGTCAGATCGGCCCAGCCGGTCGATGCGCCGTCGATGCCCTCGGCAACCACGGTCGAATTCGAGAGGTTGGTGGCGACCTTCGTGCCGTCGACCGTCACGTAGGCGTAGTCGAAGCCCTCCTCGATGCTGTACTGGACCTTCGCGGTCAGCGACGCACCGGCCGGGAGATCGAACGACTTCGTCATCTCGGTGGTCAGGTCATTCGCGGCGCCCGAGTAGTAGTAGCTCGAGCCCTCGTACGGATCGCCGATGAACACCTCGTGCTGGCGATCCGGCAGGACCACGAT
Source organism: Steroidobacteraceae bacterium (assembly GCA_025935615.1). Taxonomy (GTDB): domain Bacteria; phylum Chloroflexota; class Limnocylindria; order QHBO01; family QHBO01; genus JAICUY01. The sequence goes on along the minus strand of JAICUY010000067.1, from coordinate 5,724 downwards.
GGCCGCCTGGGCCTTCTTGGTCCGATGCTCCGCGGGACCCAGTTTCAGGCTGGTGGTCTCGTCGCCCGGGAAGAACGCCCGGTACTTGAGCCATCCGAGCTGGAACTTGTCCCAGGAATTCATGTGGAACGGCCGGTCGCCGATTCCCTCGTCGGCCTCGCCGTTGTTGCCCCACGAGCCGCTGGACATCAGCGTCCAGAAGCCCGTCGAGTTCTCGGCACCGCCGGAGTTGCCGCTGGTGTCGTACTCATCGGGCAGGCCGAGGTCGTGGCCGAACTCGTGGCTGAAGACGCCAACGCCGCCGTTCTCCGGCTCGATGGTGTAGTCGCCAACCCACAGGTTCGTGCCGGGGATCTGGATGCCGCCGAGCTTGTTGAAGCCCGGGCCGGTGACTCCCTCGTTGTAGTAGAAGGCGTACCAGCGATGCGACCAGATCGCATCGGTGCCGAGCACTCCGCCGCCGGCTTCCTCGCCCTCGCCGGAGTGGATCGTCTGGAAGTGGTCGATGTAGCCATCCGGCTCGTTGAAGTTGCCGTTGCCGTTGTAGTCGTAGCGATCCCAGACGTCGAACTGCGCCAGGTAGTCGGCGATGTCGGCGTCGGTCTTGCCGGCGTTGTGCTGCGCGGCGACCCAGGCACTCAGCTCGTCCTGGATGAAGAGCCACGCGTACGCATCGGACTTGTCGTTTGAGCCGTAGAAGGCGGCGTCGCGCGAAACCTTGACCCAGTCCGTGACGTCACCGGTGACGGTGTACGCGCCCGACGACTGCTCGAGGTAATAGTTCGACATCGAGTTCTCGCCAGCGCGAGTGTCGAACAGCATGTCGAGGTAGTAGTCGCGACTGAAGTCCGGCTCCCACTTCGTCGTGTTGTCGACGGTGCGATCCGGCTCGGCGATCTGGTTGTGGTCGAGATCGGCGAACTCGCCGGTGACGGTCCAGATGTGGTCGGTGCCGGTCTGTGCCAGCTCGACGAACTGTCCCTTGGCGACCTTCACGACGTGGTTGTCGCCGCGCGGGGTCTTTTCGCCTTGAACGGCCATTGCCTGTGCCGTCTGCTTCAGCGAAGCCTGCTTCTCGCCGAGCGGATGCGAAAAGCTATCGGTGCTTCGCTCGTGGTGGTTCGGCAGCTTGGGCGCCGAGCCATTCCTGGCGACGGCGATGCCGACGACCGAGAGGAGAAGAGAGAGGCTCGTGATCAGAGCCAGCAGCTTCTTCAAGGTTGATGTTCTCCGGTGCGAGAGGAAAACGGTGCTCGTGCGAATGCAACAAAGCAGCTGGAGTCGCGGGATCTGGGCGGTGTCACCTCCCCTGATGACTTCACTCGTCCTTGAGCTTGGGCGCTGCGCCGCGGGCAACGGCAGGGCGACGAGTCGGTATGGGACGGAAACCATAGCGGCCCGAGCAAAGGCGCCGCAAGGAAATCCGGCGATGTGCGGTGCTCATCAGCACCGCGATATGCCGGCAGGCAGGCAAGAGGCCCGCCGGACGGATCCGGCGGGCCTCCGCATCGGTCAGGTGCCGGCTCACGCCGGCAACCAGCGCGCTAGGGCGTGACCTGCGCGATGAAGGTGCCCCAGTTGGCGAGCAGGGTCCGCGTTCCGCCGCAGTTGAAGTCGTTCAGGAACTCGTTCAACGTGCAGCTCTGGCCGATGTACTCGGTGGCGAACCAGATGTTGCCGTTCTCGTCCGAGACCGCCGCGCTGTAGTCGCCCCAGCGCTCGGTTCCCGATCCGCCGAAGCTTCGGTAGCCGGTGAACCCGTCAGCCGGGCCCTCGCCCCAGGCCACGACGTGGACCGCATCGGGATCGCTGGTCGCGCTCACCCGCGCGTACGCCGCGCTCGGATAGATCGACGGCCCGACCAGGCTGAAGCCGATCACACCGTCGCCATTCGCGTTGGCCGCGATCGCCGGGAAGAGCGCATTCGCGTTGTTGACCGCGACGTAGCCCTGGTTCGCGATATCGGCCCCGAGGTCGTCACCGCTCCAGCGCGGCGTGACGATGAACCAGGCGAGACCGACCCGGGTCGGGCCGTTCGCCGTCTTCACCACGGTGTTCACAGCACCCCACACCGTGCCGTTGACGTAGACCGTCTGGTTCATCCGGTCGTCGTTGCCGGCGATCAGATTCAGGTGCTCGGTCTGGGCCTTGACGCCCGAGATGAGCGGCGCCAGGTCCTTGATCCCGAGCGCGGCCCGCAGCGGTGTCGGCCCATCCTTCTGGATGGCGTCCGGCGGCTGCCCGTAGACCTCGCTGCCGATGGTGACCTCGTGCAGCGTCACGTCCGGGGTGGCGTCGTCGAGCGACGAGGTGTTGGTCGCCGCCCAGGTGGTGATGCGGTCGTCGAGCGTGGCATCGAAGTCGAGCGCCGACAGGAAGTACTCGGTCCCGCCGTTCTCGGTCGCGTAGTCAGCGCCGAACGGCGTCGTCGCCGGCTGGATGCTGTAGCCAGGGCCCTCGGCCTGGGTCAGATTGTCGAACAGGACGACCGTCGGCAGCGTCCCGGCCGCCAGGGCGGTCTTCGACATGGCGTACACCACGCCGCCGTTGAAGCCGTCCTCGAAGACCGGGAACTCGTTGGTGGTGACGTAGAAGCCGTTGGCGTCGGCCCCGATCAGCGGCTGGTCACCCAGGCACGGGCAGCCCTCGTGATCAGGCGTACCGTTCGAGCCGTCGTTGGTCGTGTCGATCTTGAAGATCCGGTAGGCACCGGCCGGGTTGGCCGTGGTGCTGACCGCGATCAGGACCGATGACGGCCCGACGAAGTCCCCGGTGTCCGGATCGACGTCGAGCTGCAGGATGGTGATGAACCAGCGCTGAGTGTCGTGATCGAAGTAGCACTTCGGGTCGCTGGTGAAGTCACCGAAGACGAGCGGATCGGAGCGCACGATCTCCGGCGCGAGGCCGAAGAACTGGTTGATCGGCACGATGCCGCTGAGCGAACCGCCGTCGGTCGATCGGACGCGCAGGACGGTATTGACCGACTCCACGATCTGCCCATTGCCGACGCACAGTGCCTGGTCCGGCGGCTCGAGGCTGAACTGCGTGTTGGCGTAGTCGCCGGTTCCGGCAAAGCGGTTGTCGAAGTGGTTCAGTCCGTTGAAGCCGGTGCCACCGGTGGCGTCGACGACTGGCAGGCCCGCTGGTCGCGGTATGTGCGAAGACGGGACATGGGCCGCGCTCTGCGAGTTCGGCACCTGCTTGTCCAGCTCCTCGGCGGCCTCTTCCGGGTCCGGCCGGATCTCATCGTCAGGGCCGTCCTCGTCGTCCTCGACGGCGCGCGCGGCGCCACCGTGGAGGGCGGTGGTTCCGGCCCTGGTGATGTGCGTCACCTTCTGATGCGTGACCTTGTCCGGCCGGGCCGCGGCGGCCGGGGAAGCGAATGCGGTCGCCAGCAGCGACAGCGCGGCCAAGAGAACGAGCACCTTCCTCATGAATCTCCCTCGCAGCTGCAATGGACACCCGGAGTGAACTACGGCGGCGGACACACGCCATGCCGTGTGGAAGGCGGGAGCAGTGGCGATTCCGAACGTTAGCACTGGCAACGGCCGCTGCCCAGAGATGCGGGCGGTCGGGGCGACAACTGGCGGTGCGGCGCCGCACCGCCCGGCGGCGACCTATCATCGACCGATGCGGATCGTGCTCACCCTGGCGGCCCTGCTCGCCCTGACGGCGTGCTCCGGCCGCGGGACCGGCGGCCCTGGCCCGAGCGACGATCCGTCGCCGTCGCTGCCGACGTGGGTCGGGTCACCCAAGATCTCGCCCAGTCCGCATATCGATCGGCCAGCCGACGATGAGATGCACCTGAAGGGCACGCTGGGCTACGAGGACATCGAAGGCGGCTGCGGCTACCTGCAGACCGACGGGCAGACGCGCTACGAGATCATCTGGCCCAAGGGCTGGTCGCTGGACGGCAGCAGCCTGCGCGACCTGTCAGGCTCGGTCGTCGCCACGGCGGGCGACACGCTCACCCTGCGCGGCAGCGTCCAGCACGACATGGCGTCGACCTGCCAGATCGGGCCGATCTTCCGCGCCACCGAGGTCATCACCATCGACCGATGAGCCGCGCGGCTCGCGGTCGGATCTCAAAGCGCCACTCCCCGGAGTCTCCCAGCGCGTCGCCGTCGGCCTGGACGCCCAGCGGCCCTCCATCCAGGCTGTGGAGCGTCACTGATGCCGCCCGATGCGCCGCTGCCCGCGGCGCTCGCCGCGCAGCCCAGCGCACCGCCTCGAGCGCGAGCAGGGGCGCCGGGCCGGGATAGACCCGCATGGTCAGCTGCCCGATGTCGGGCCGCGCTCCCGGATTCACGAGCAGCCCGCGGCCGTAGAACGGGGTCGTGCCGACGACCAGCAGCTCCATCGGTCCTTCATGCACGGTCTGGCCATCGGCGCTGACCCGCACGCTCGACCGATGAAACAGGCGAGGCGTCGCCTCGACCACGGCCCGTGCCCAGCCGACCAGTCGTCGCGCACCCTCGTCGGCGTAGCGGCGCGCGACCTCGGCATCCCAGCCGGCGCCGGCGAACAGGGCCAGCCGATCCCCCACCGCCATCAGGTCGACGTCGCGGGCGCGTCCCGCCGCAATCGTGCTCGCCAGCCTCGCCGGATCGCGCGGCAGCTTGAGAAGGTGAGCGGTGGCGTTGCCGAAGCCGGCCGGGATGTAGCCGAGCGTCGTGGTTGCCGGGTCGAGGGCGTTGAAAGCGACGCCCAGCGACCCATCGCCGCCCGCCACCACCACCGTCCGGTAGCCGTCCGCCAACTCACGCATCCAGGCCTCGAGCTCGGCGACGTCGCGGGTCCCGACGCTGTGCCTGTCAGCGCCCAGTGCCCGCTGCGTCAGCTCCACCGCGCGTGCGACGCGCGCGCTGCGCGCCGACCCCGCCGCCTCGTTGACGAAGATCGCGGCCGGCGACGGCGTCGACTTCAGCGTCTTATGGGAGCTGGCCGAGCGCGTCGCCGGCGATCTGGTCGTCCGACGCGATGACGGCGAAGACGATGTCGTTCACGACGTAGAGGTACGTCTTGGCGCCGGCCGTCTGGCTCGTCTCGGCCACCTGCACCGACTTGCCGCCGACGGTGTCGGCCGACCACGTGACGGTGTCGTCATCTGAGGCCATTGCCGTCTGCATCTCGCTCAGCAGCTGACCCGACTCGGCACCTTCGACCCGGAAGGCGAAGATCGCGCTGGCATCGGTTGGGTTGGTTGCGTCGGCGACGTACGTCTTGGAGGCGACGGAGACGTCATCGGTCGAGGCGCCCAAGCGATCGAGGAAGTCGACGAACTCCTGGTTGCCCTGGTCACCGCCCTGCTCGACGAAGTCCTTGCCGTTCATGGACAGCTCGGCTCCCGGGAATGACGGAATGTCGCCGATCTTGTCGGGCAGCAGCGCCAGCAGCTCGGGCGCGCTGTTCGGCAGCTCGAACGACGGGATCGCGACCTCGGAACCCGAGGGCGTTGCCGCGGCGCTCGGCGTGGCTGCGGTCGTCGGTGCGACGCTGGCGGGCTGCGATGCGGCAATGGTCGACGACGGGCTGGCGCTCGGCCCGCTCGAGCAGGCCACCGCGAAGATGGCAATCAGCGCGGTCGCGCCGAGGGTCGGAAGGCGGTTCATGGGAGATCTCCGTGTGGCACGTTTGGGGCAGACCGCGTCCGGCGGCCGGCGCAGCATAGCCTCGCAAGACCGATACCGCCATCGGCCGAATGACGCAGCCCCGGGCCGCGGG
>JAICUY010000061.1 GCA_025935615.1 Steroidobacteraceae bacterium | reverse complement strand
GGCGTGGGCCTGATGATCGGCGTCGAGTTCGACACGCACGCGACCGCGGAGGCGGTGCAGGAAACCTGCTTCCAGCACGGACTGCTCGTGCTCGAGGCGGGCGAATCGGTCCTGCGCTTCAGCCCTCCGCTGGTGATCGACCAGACGGCCGTCGACAAGGCCCTCGAGATCTTCACCGATGCGCTGCGCACGCACGGCCGTGGCAGCGGGCCCGACGAGACCGGCGGCTGACCGCCGCCGGTCCGTATCGGTCTAGTTCAGCAGGTCGGAGACGCTGGTCAGGGTGAAACCTGACCTGCGGAGGCCGGGCACCATGATCTTGAGCGCCTCGAGCGTCTCGTAGCCGCCCAGGTGGTCGAGGACGATCCAGCCGTCCCTGGCGCCGGCCATCACCCGTGAAGCGATTTGCTGGGCCGTCGGCCCTCCGTCGGAGATCGGCTTCCAGTCGATGGTGTCGATGCTCCAGAGCAGCGTCTTGGTGTATCCGACCGATGCGGCCGCCTGCGCCACCGCAGCGTTGACCGATCCGTACGGCGGCCGCCAGTAGGGCTGCGGGTTCTGGCCCGCGTAGCGGCGGATGATCGCCTCGGCGCTGGTCAGCTCCCTGCGCACGAAGTCGGCGGTGGGCGGTCCACCGGTCGCGCACGGCGCCGTCGTCGGCGACCCGCCGCCACCGCGCACCAGGTCGCAGTGATACATGGTGTGGTTCCCCACCTCGAACAGCTCGGGATGGCGGCGCACGACCGCCAGGATCTGCTGGCCGGTCGCCGTCTGGGCCATCGCCCCGGTGGCGAAGATGGTGGTGCAGACCCTGTGCTTGATGAGGTAGGCGAGGATGTCGAGCGCCGGGTCGAGCCGGCCGCCCATGTCGAGGGTGATGGCCATCGCCTTGCCGCCGGTCCGAATCCGATCGAACGTCTCGGTCGCGCCGGCGCGGACACGGTTACCGGCGCGGCAGTCGGCGGTCGCCGGCGGGGGAGTGGGCGTCGGCTCCGTTGTCGGCCGCGGTGTCGGGGCGGGCGTGGCGTCCGGGTCCTCGGACACGACCAGCACCCAGCCCGCCTGGAGCGTGCCGGGGTCGGCGAGCTTCGGGTAGCGGTCCACGTTCCAGGCCTGCAGCTGCGCGACGGTCGTGCCGAAGCGCAGCGCGATCCGGTACAGGTTGTCGCCGGCCTGCACCGTGTAGGTTGCTCCGGCCGGTGCGTCCGACGGGGCGGGCGTGGCGCTCGGCGCCGGCGTCGGGTCGACGCTGCCGCCAGGTTCGCCGGCGGTCACCGTCGGGCGAGGGGTCTGGCTCGCGAGGCTCGGCGAGGCGGTCGCGGACGGTTCCGGCATCGAGCCGCAGGCGCTGAGCAGGAGCAGCGTCGCCAGCGCCGCGGCGGCGGCTCGGGTGTGAACTGGACGCATCGGTCTAGTTCGGGTTGTAGTCGAGGCCGGTGGGGCTGACCGGCGGCATGGCAGAGTCGGACAGCAGCCGCGCTTCGCGCCGAAGCAGGTCGAGCTCGCTGCGCAGGCGGCTGGCGGCGTCCGGCAGTTCGAGCAGCTGCTGCTTGCGGCTGAGCTCGATCTGCAGCACGCCACCAACCGCATAGCTCGCGGCCAAAGGGTCGTCGGGAAGCTGAATCGGCTTGAGGACCTCGTCAAGGGAGGCGGTCACGCGGCTGATCTCCTGTGAGTCGTGGCCCACAGACGCGGTGGCTGTCACGAAACGTTTCACGCAGCGCATGTAGTCGTCGAGCGCAGCCTGGACCTGGATGGTCAGCGAGCCGACCTCGCCCGCATCCTCGGGCAGCGGCTGCACCTCGGCGGTGGCGTACGTCCCGCCACGGTCGACTGACCCAATCGCGGCGCGTGCCAGACCCACGCTGAGCAGCACCCAGCGCCCGTCCGGCAGCTCCTCGGCGGTGCGCACCTCGCAGATGGTCCCGACCGGATGGGTCTCGGCACCCGGATCGCCGGCCTCCCGGCCATTGGTGATCATGCCGACCACGAACCGACCACCGTACGGGCTGCCCTCCGCCAACAGGTCGCGGCTCATCTGCCGGTAGCGCTCCTCGAAGATGTGAAGCGGCAGCGGCAGGTGCGGGAAGACGACCGTGTGGAGCGGGAAGTAGGGCAGGCGCATGAGGCCGACATGCTGGCACGCGACTGCGTGCCAGGCAAACGCGGCGGTCGCTAAGCGAGTGGTAACCATGCCCCGGGCGTGGGTGAAGACAACGAGCCGTCGCCACCGTGCCAGACGCGACCGCGGCGGTGCCGCGCGCTACCCCTCGTCGACGAAGGTGGTGTCGATCTGCGCCCGCTGCAGCTTCCCGGAATAGTCGATGTAGACGCTCTTCCACTCGCTGAAGAAATCGAGCGCGGCCTGGCCGACCTCGCGATGTCCGTTGCCGGTCGCCTTGGTGCCGCCGAACGGCAGATGCGCCTCGGCGCCGATCGTGCCGTGATTGACGTACCCCAGGCCGGTGTCGAAGTCGCGGATGCTGCGGAACGCAAGGTTGATGTCCCGCGTGAACAGTGACGACGACAACCCGTACTTCACCGAGTTGACGATCTCGACGGTCTGCTCCCAGGAGTCGACCGGCACCACCGTCGCCACCGGCCCGAAGATCTCCTCCTGGGCAATGCGGGCATCTCCGCGGGCGTTGGCGAAGATCGTCGGCTGGAAGAACGAGCCCTTGGCCAACGCGCCCTCGCGCGCCGGCTCGCCGCCGATCACCAGCTCCGCCTCGTCGCGACCGATGGCGGCATACGACGCGATCTTCTCGACCGCGCGGTCGTTGATGACGGGACCGACGTCGGTCGTGTCCTCCAGCCCGTCTCCCAGCACCAGCCGACCGACGCGATCGCGGAGCCGTGACACGAACTCGTCATGGATGGACCGATGCACCAGCAGCCGAGACGCCGCGGTGCACCGCTGCCCGGAGGTCCCGAAGGCGGACCAGATGACCGAATCCAGGACGAGATCGAGGTCGGCGTCCTCCCAGACCACGATCGGGTTCTTGCCGCCGAGCTCGAGCGACACGCGCTTGAGTGTCTTCGCCGCACGCGTGGAGATCTCAACGCCGGTCTCGGTGTGGCCGGTAAAGCTGATGACCCGCACGTCGGGGTGTTCGACGATGGCATTGCCGACCTCGCCACCCGACCCGGTCACGACGTTGATCACGCCGTCAGGAATGCCGCCTTCGGCGAGCAGCTCGATGAACCGCACCATGCACGCCGGCGTATCAGACGCGGGCTTGATGACGGCCGTGTTGCCGCAGATCAGCGCCGGGAACAGCTTCCAGCCGGGGATCGCCACCGGGAAATTCCAGGGCGTGATGATGCCGACCACGCCGATCGGGCGGCGGATGGCCATGGCGAACTTGTCGGGCATCTCCGAGGGGACGGTCTGGCCGAACATGCGCCGGCCCTCGCCGGCCATGTAGTAGGCGACGTCGATCGCCTCCTGGACGTCGCCGCGCGCCTCGGTCAGCACCTTGCCCATCTCGCGGGTCATGAGGCGGGACAGCTCTTCCTTGTGCTCGGCCAGCAGCCGCGCCACGCGGAACAGGATCTCGCCGCGCTTGGGCGCCGGCATGAGCGACCAGGCCGGGAAGGCGCGCCTGGCCGCCTCGACCGCGGCGTCGACGTCGGCGGGGCCGGAGGCCGGGAAGTCGCCGACCACGTCGTCGTGGTTGGCCGGGCTGACGCTGGTGAAGGTGGCGCCCGAGCGGGCGTCGACCCACTCGCCGCCGATCAGGTTGCGGTACGTATCGGACACGGGATGACGATCTCCTCACGCCACGCGCAGAGCGCGCGCATCGGTCTGGACAGGCTTGTCACACGGGCCTACCGATTGTACCCGCGGTCGCCGATGGCGAAGATTCCCGCCCCGACCGGGACATTCGCCCCTACCGTCGGTGCCTGCCCGGGGGGAGCATCAAGCCACAACTGAACACCGTCACGACGGGTGTATCTGTTTCGTACAACGGGGCTGAAGTAGTGGCACTCCCGCCGTGACGGACTCGCAGGACGCCGGATCAGGAATGGTCCGGCGTTTCTGATTCCTCCGCAGCGGGTCGCGTCATGGCCAGCACGTCGAGGGCGCGATCCAGGTCGTCGACGCTGATCTGGCCCCTCTCGACGTAGCCGCGCTCGATCACCACCTGGCGGATGGTCTTGCGCTCCGCCAGCGCCTGCTTCGCCACCTTCGCCGCCTCCTCGTAGCCGATGTACCGATTCAGCGGCGTCACCACGCTCGCGCTGCCCTCCGCGTAGTCCCGCATCCGCTCTCGGTTGGCGACGATGCCGTCGACGCAGCGATCGGCGAACAGCCGGCCGGCGTTCGCCAGCAGGTCGATGGAGGTCAGCAGGTTGTTGCCGATCATGGGCAGCATCACGTTCAGCTCGAAGCTGCCTGACGCGCCGCCGAAGGCGATGGCCGCATCGTTCCCGATGACCTGGGCGCAGACCATGGCCAGCGCCTCGGCGATCACCGGATTCACCTTGCCCGGCATGATGCTGCTGCCCGGCTGCAGGTCCGGGACGCTGATCTCGGCCAGGCCGGCGCGCGGCCCGGAGTTCATCCAGCGAATGTCGTTCGCGATCTTGACCAGCCCGACGGCCAGCGTGCGCAGCTGCCCCGACAGCTCAACGAGCGAGTCCTGCGAACCCTGCGCCTCGAAGTGGTTGCGCGCCTCGCGCAGCGGCAGGCCGGTCTCATCGCGGAGCCGGTGAATGACGCGCGGCGCGAAGCCGGCCGGCATGTTGATGCCGGTACCGACCGCCGTACCGCCGAGCGGCAGCTCGGCGACGCGCGGCAGACTGGCCTGCAACCGCTCGATCCCATGGCGCACCTGGGCCGCGTAGCCACCGAACTCCTGGCCCAGGGTCACCGGCGTGGCATCCATGAGGTGAGTGCGCCCCGATTTGACGGCGTCGGCGAACTCGTCGGCCTTGCGCTCCAGGCTGGCGACCAGCGTGTCGAGGGCCGGCAGGAGGTCGTTGACGACCGCATCGGTCGCGGCCAGATGGATGGAGCTCGGGAAGACATCATTGCTCGACTGGCTGGCGTTGACGTGGTCGTTCGGATGGACCGGGCTGCCGATGGCCGCCCGCGCGAGGGTCGCGAGCACCTCGTTGGCGTTCATGTTCGAGCTGGTGCCGGAACCGGTCTGGAACACATCGAGCGGGAACTCGCCGTCCCAGGCGCCGTCGGCAACCTCGGTCGCAGCGGCGGCGATCGCGCGCGCCATGTCGTCGGGGATCACGCCCATCTCGGCGTTGACGAGCGCGGCAACCCGCTTGATGAGCGCCAGCGCACGGATCTGGCGCCGACCGAGGCGCTGCCCGGAGATCGGGAAGTTCTCGACCGCGCGCTGGGTCTGCGCCCCCCACCGGGCCTCGGCCGGAACCCGGACCTCGCCCATCGAGTCGTGCTCGACGCGGTAGTCGGTCATCGGCTCCAGTCGGGCTCGACCTCGGCGTACCTGATGACGGGCGGGATGAGATACGGGATGAACCCGTTCTGCAGCTCGCGCAGCAGTGGCTGGCAGGCACCGATCAGGTCGTTGACCATGATCCCCTGGTAGCTCGGCCGGTAGCGCTCGAGGTGTGCGGTCCCTTCCTCGAGCTTGTTCCGCGCACCCCGCGCGTTACGGCGCTGCAGGTGGAGCAGCCCGGCGGCGACCTGGATGAGACCCTGATAAAAATCCCGGTCATCGTCGTCGGCGGCACGCCACAGCGCCTCCCACGCCTCGTGCGCGTGCCAGTAGCGCACCCCGTTGAAGAGCGCGACGCCCTCGCGGAAGAGGTTCTCGGCCTGGTGCGCCTCGAGCGGCTCGGTGCGGCCGCGCGGCAGCTCGACGGTCGGGTCAGTCATCGTCGCTGATCGTAGCAGGGGTGTTGCCGGCTTCCCGGTCGCGAACCGGGCGAAAGCCGCCGTCGGCGGCCCGCGCCATGACGAAGAGCAGGTCGGCCAGCCGGTTGAGGTACGGCACCACCTGCGAGTCGGGCAGGCCGCCGGCGGCGGCAAGTGCCACGCAGCGGCGCTCGGCGCGGCGGACCGAGGTCCGGGCCAGGTCGAGCGCCGCACCCGGCATCGACTCGCCGGGGATCACGAACTCCTTCGGCATGGGATGCTCCGCCTCGAGACGGTCGATTTCGCCCTCCAGCACGTCGACCATGGGCGCCGTCACGCGGCTCACGCCGTCGGACAGCCGGGGGCGGCGCTCGATGTGCGTCGCCAGCTCGGCGCCGACCACAAACAGCTCACGCTGCAGACGCAGAACGAGCTCGCGCAGGTCGCCGTCGGGCAGCGAGGCGCGCGCCAAGCCGAGCGCCGATACCGCCTCGTCGGTCGTGCCATACGCATCGGCTCGCGGATCGGCCTTGCTGATGCGCGCGCCACCGTAGAGAAGGCCGGTCGTGCCCGTGTCGCCCTTACGGGTGTAGATCCGCATCGGCCCATGGTAGGCAGCGGGCGCGGTCACGGTGGCAGCCGCCGTGCATGGGCGTGGACGTGTGAACGACATGACAGGCCACGGGCGACGAGTCCTGGTCATCAACGACACGCAGGAGATCCTCGACCTGTTCGAGGACATCCTGCGCCCGATGGGCCACGATGTGACCCTGCTCAGCTATGCACCCGACGAGCTGCGACAGATCGAGGAGATCGCGCCGGACCTGATCATCGTCGACTTCGTGATCGGAGGGCGCGAATACGAGGGCTGGCAGCTCCTGCAGAAGCTGCGCATGAACCGATCCACGGCGACCATCCCGGTGATCGCCTGCACGGCGGCGGTCGGCCTCGTGCGCGAGTCGGAAGGTTACCTCCACCAGCAGGGTGTCACCGTGGTTATGAAACCCTTCAACATCGATCAGCTCGAGATGGCGGTCGCGTCCGCACTACGGTCCCAAGGGGACGAAGCGCAGGATTAGAAGAGGCCCGGTGGCGGCTCCCAGCGGTCGGCCAGCAGCGTGACCTTGACCGGCGGTCCGACGACGTCCTCGGTCTTCTGCTTGACATCCTGGATCAGCTCGCCGGCCCACGGGCAGAAGGGCGTGGTGAGCACCATCTTGATCTCGGTCGGGGTGTCGCCCGATCCGATCTCGACGTGCTTGATCAGGTCCAGGTCCACGATGCTCATCCCGATCTCGGGATCGTAGATGTCGTAGAGCGCGGTCATCACCTCGTCGACCTTGCCCAGGTTGGAGTCGATGCTCATGGCGCCAGTTTAGACCAGGCGCGTGTCGAACTCCGGATGCGGTGCCTGGACGACCGGGCGAACGCGGGTATAGCCCTCGAACAGCTCCCCGAATTGGTCGAGCGCCGCCCGCAGGTCGGCGAGCAGCTCGGCCGCGTCCGGCTGGCTGGCATGGCACTCCAGCGCCGCCATCTTGCGGCCAGCAACGGCCGTGATGTCGACCCGATGCGTGGCGCCCTGCTCCTCCGCCGACAGGTCGAAGCGCTCGCCACCGGGCAGGAACACCGGCGACACGACGTACACCGCGTGCGGCCCCACTCCTCGCTCGGCGAGCTGCTCGACGGCCCACCGCGTGGCGCTGCCGATCACGACGTGGTCGGGATGGCCAGTGACGCCGTGCGGGCCGAAGGTGATGACCGCGTCCGGGCGGCGGTCGGCCAGCCACAGGCCGATCTCCGACACGAGCTGGTCGAAGGGCGCATCGGCCACCGAACCGTCGGCATAGCCCTCGAGCACCGTCACCTCATCGAGACCGATCTTTCCGGCGGCGCAGCGCATCTCGTCCTCGCGCGTGGCGCCCAGCTCGTCGTCCGGCACGCCCTCCGCGTTACCCGACTCGCCGCGGGTCGCAAGCAGCAGCCTGGTGGCGCGGCCGGCGTCGTGCGCCAGCGCCAGCGCGCCGGCACTGCCGAAGCTCTCGTCGTCCGGATGGGCAAATACCGCCGCCAGGCCGCCGGTCCGCATGCCGCCGTTCACCGAGCCTCCTCTGGTTCGTCTCGTGCGTCCTCGTCGGACAGGAGCGTCCAGCCGTTGCGCTGAACCGATGCATGCATCGTACGCAGAACGCCGAGCTTGGCGTTCGAGACCTCGACCACGAAGCGCCTCGATCCCTCCTCGTCCAGGTCCGATCCCGGAGGCTGACTGCCGCGGCCGACGTTGAGCCAGGCAAGGTGGTAGCGGTCCATCCGCCCCCAGACCTTCTCGAGCAGCTCGTCGGAGTTGAGCAGCCACATGCGGAATCGGTTCCAGTCGGGATCGGCCACAAGCGCCTCGCCCTCGGCGACGAGGGCGTCCGTGAGCTCCAGGAACCGCCGGCGGCTCATGACCGTGCGGCGTCGGGCAGGTGGCCGGGGGGCGCGGCGGGTCATCGGCTCCGAGTATAGGGAGCGGCGTCCGCTGAGCCAGGCGAGCCAAGCGTTCAATCATTGAACTCTCTGCGTGAGCAGGCCCTCGAGCCCGACAGCGTTCGTACTATTGCCGCCGTTCGTGCGCGGCCGACACACTCGCGGTGCCCATGCGCACCATCGAGCAGGCAAGGCCGATGCGCGCCGGACTGCTGATCGGCGGCCCGGCCATGCTGGTCGTACTCGTCGCAACCGTCGCCCTGCGCCTTGCGCCCGCGATCCGGCTCGACAGCTCGCCGGTGCTGGCCTGGTCGGCTCCGGTGGCTGCCGCACTCGTCGCCCTCGCGGCGGCCGCGGCCGTGCTGCTGGCCCTCGCCGGCGCGATCAACAGCGGCGGCCTGGCGGGCTACCTGAACGCGGCCGGCAAGGGCGTGCTGGCCGGGACGTACCTGATCGAGGCGATCGCCGGACCAGGCTCGGCGGGACACGTGCCGACGGCCGCGAGCGCGGTCGGAGGGGCGGCCGCCGCGCTCCTGCTGCTGGGAGGGGCCGCGCTCGGGCTGCGGCCGGCGCGCGTTCGCGGGCCGATGCAGGCGGTGAGCGTCGTCGTCCTGTTCGTCATCACCGAGCTCGGCCTGGCGCTCGTCGCGCTGGCCATGGCCGGCGGCTTCCGGCGGCCCGATGAGCTGATCCTGCGCCTGGCTGCCGCCGGCCTGCTGGCGCTGACGGCGGTGCTGGTCAGCCTGCACGCGCGGCATGCGCTGTCCCCGGCGCTGCTGGCACTCGGAACCCTGCTCCTCGCCCTCGCCCGCGTCGGCTCGTCCGACGTGCTGCCGGGCCTCGCCATCCTGGCGGCGGGGATGATCGTCTTCGCCGTTCACCATTTCGCGATGCCTCGCCCCGCCGGCGTGGCGCCCACGGCCGGGCTGCTGCCGACCGGGGCCCAGCAGTCCGAGGAGCACGGCGTCCTGTCGCGCCTGACGCGCGAGCTGCACGGGACGATCGAGGAGCTGATCCAGGCGCGCCGGACGATCGACCTGCAGCGTTCGGAGCTGGAGCGCGCCGCGACCGTCGACGAGCTGACCGGGGTCGCGAGCCGCCGTGCGATCCTGGCGCGACTGCGAGCCGAGACGGCCGAAGCGCGCCGCTACGACCATCCGGTGGCGGTGCTGGTGCTCGACATTGACGGGCTGGCCGAGATCAATCGCGACCGTGGGCTCGCCACCGGCGACGCCGTGCTGCGCGAGATGGCCCTTCGCCTGCGACTGCGAGTGCGCGAGGCCGATGCGATCGGGCGTATCGGTGCGGACGGCTTCCTCGTCATCCTGCCGCACACCGACGAACGCGGAGCCGCCGTCTTTGCCGACACGCTGCGCCGGCGCATCGGTCAGCGGGAGGTCGTCACCCCGGAGGGGGCGCTGGTGGTCACCCTGTCGATCGGCGTGGCCATCGTCCGCCCCGGCACGAGCCTGTCCGACGAGGACGTGCTGGCCGAGGCCGGCGTGGCGCTCGCATCGGCCAAGGCCAGCGGCGGAAACCGGATCGCGTTCGACCGCGCGCACGGCCTGGCTCGACTCGAGGAGCGGCGCCCGAACCGGGACGTATCATCCGGCGCGTGAACGACCGGCGCGCGGCCCTGATGGCGCGCGAGGAGGCCACCTTCCCCGCTGCCCATCCGCGCTGCGCCGAGCTCGCGGTGGCCGCCCGCCGCTCGCTGTGGGGCGGCGTGCCGATGAACTGGATGACGAAGTGGCCAGGGGCCTTTCCCGTGTTCGTGGACGAAGCGGCGGGGGCGCACTTCAGCTGTGCCGACGGCGTCGAATTCGTGGACCTGTGCCTGGGCGACACCGGCGCCATGACCGGCCACTCACCGGCGCCGACCGTCGAGGCCGTGCGGCGCCAGGCGGCTTCGGGCATGACCCTCATGCTCCCAACCGAGGACGCGATCTGGGTCGGCGCCGAGCTCAGCCGCCGCTTCGGTCTTCCGTTCTGGCAGTTCACCCTCAGCGCGACCGATGCAAACCGCTTCGCGGTTCGCCTTGCGCGGCTGGCCACCGGCCGACCGCGAATCCTGGTCTTCAACTGGTGCTACCACGGTACCGTCGACGAGACGTTCATCACCCTGCGCCCCGATGGCTCGGCCGGGCCGCGCCCCGGCAACCTCGGGCCGCCGGTCGATCCATCGGTAACCACCCGGGTCGTCGAGTTCAACGACGTCGCGGCGCTGGAGGCGGCGCTGGCGGTTGGCGACGTCGCGGCGGTGCTGGCCGAGCCGGCGATGACCAACATCGGGATCATCCACCCCGATGCGGGCTTTCATGAAGCCCTGCGTGAGATAACTCGCCGCCACGGGTCGCTGCTCATCCTGGATGAGACGCACACCATCTGCGCCGGTCCGGGCGGCATGACCGCGGCCGACGGCCTGGCGCCGGACATGCTGGTCATCGGCAAGCCCATCGGTGGCGGGATTCCCTCGGCCGCGTTCGGCCTCAGCGACGAGGTCGCCGCGCGAGTGCGCCTGGAGCTGGAACTCACCGACGTCGGCGGCATCGGCGGGACGCTGGCCGGCAACGCCCTGTCCATGGCGGCCACGCGTGCCACGCTCGAGCAGGTGCTGACCGATGAGGCGTACGCACGCATGATCCCGCTGGCCGAGAGCTGGACGGCGGGCGTCGATGCCGCAATCGCCGCGTGCGGGCTGCCGTGGCACGTGACGCGGCTCGGCTGCCGTGCCGAGTACCTGTTCGGACCGGATCGGCCGCACAACGGGTCACAGGCCGCGGCGATCGATGACTTCGCAACGCAGCAGCTCACGCACCTCTACGCGCTGAACCGAGGGATACTGCTGACCCCCTTCCACAACATGGCGCTCATGTCGCCGGCGACGACCGAGACCGACGTCGCGCGGCATACCGCCGTCTTCGCCGAGATGGCGCGCGAGCTGTCTGCCTGAGAAGCGGGAAATACACAACATATCCACATCGGGCAGGC
>JAICUY010000085.1 GCA_025935615.1 Steroidobacteraceae bacterium | reverse complement strand
GAAGCACGGGCAGGAATCGACGACCGGCAGCCGTTCGCATCGGTCTGCGCAGACGGTGATCCACTGTGGCTCGTCACCCGGCTTGCGACCGCCATAGCCGATCGGCAGTGTCACGGTCGGCTCGGCCTCGCGACCGTGCTCGCCGGCGTAGCTGCTGGCGCGGCCGCGGACGACGCCGGAGCTTGGAATCGCGCTGCCCAGGGTCACCGCCGGCCGGGGCTTCGCCGCCTCGGCCACGACCTGGGTCTCCGCGGCCCTGGTCCGCGTGCCGGCCGGCGTGACGCGCGGATCCCCGGCGAAGGAATACCAGTAGTCGACCTGACCCCGGAAATAGGCGCTGCGCTGCAGCCACAGCTGGTTGGTATCGCTGCCGGGGTACGGGAGGCGCCGCACCGCATCGGCCCGATAGCGCGTCTCGGAGGCGAAGATCTCGCCGTAGCTGCGATCGGGGTGATCCAGGATCGCGCCCACCAGCTGCGCCGCTCCTTCGTACAGATCGGTCGCGAAATAGGCGGAGGCGCCCATCTGCTCGAGCGGTGTCCGCGCATAGCGGGCAACGCGGCTTCGCGCTTCGCGTCGGGTCGCCGGCTGCTGGCCCTCCTCGCCCGCGCCGGCGGCGTAGCACGCGTTCGAGTAGATCATCACCCAGCCCGGCGCCGGATGGGCATGTGCCGCGATCCACGCTTCGCCGTAATAGCGCAGCGTTCCGTCGCGCCACGAGTCGGAATGATCGCCGTGCGCCGCCGGTCCCTGCAGCGCCCAGCCGTTGATGGATGCGGGGTTCGGCGTGTCCCTGTACGGGTTGGGGAAGCCGACGCCGTGTCCGAGGTAGATGACGATGTTGGCGTCCTCGACGGCCGCCAGAACTTTTTCGGGCGTCGCCTGCGGAGAGTAGGCGCGCGCGACGGTTGCCCCTGACGCCTCCGCGCGATCGGCCGCGGCGTCGGCGATCTGGATGTAGACCGGCGTCAGTTTCTCGCCGACCGGACCCACGATGATGGCGACCTTCGGCGCGCGCTCGGCCCCATGAGCCGGCGACGGCGCGGCCAGCAGGCCGGTCGTGATGAGCAGCGCGAGCACCAGCAGCAACGATCGCCGCACAGGCATGCTCCGTCGGGCACCGATGAGCAGGGGCGAAGGGACCCCCATGCCGCGCCAGCATGGCATGCCGGGCGCGCGCCTGACAAGGTGGTTGGTGCGAGTGCGGTGCGCAGGGCAGCACAGTGCTGCAGTACTGCCGGCCCATGGGAGGAACGGGTCATGTCGCCCCGGACCGTCGCATGGTGTCCTGCACGCCGATGTCCGATCGTGCGGCGCTTCCTCCGACCGAGCCGACGCGTCGCCTGCTGCTGACGCGCGGCATCGCCGTGCTTGCCCTGCTGGCGACGCTCACGTACCTCGGCTGGCGTGCCTTCTTCACCCTCAACCTCGACGGCTGGTACCTCAGCGTCCCGATGCTGGTGCTCGAGATCCACGCCGCGGTCGGCCTTGGGCTGTTCACCTTCTCGCTGTGGGATGTCGACCGGCGGCCGGCGCTGCACGATCCGGATCGGAACCTGTCGGTGGCGGTGCTGATCCCGACCTACAACGAGGGACCCGAGATCCTGCTGCCGACCATCGCGGCCGCCATCGCGCTCGAGCCCGCCCACCAGACCTGGGTGCTCGATGACGGGAACCGTGCCGAGGTTGCGGAGCTGGCCGCGGCCCTGGGGGCTCGCTACCTCGCCCGTCCGACGCACGAGCACGCAAAGGCCGGAAACCTGAATTACGCGCTCGCCCGGCTCGAGGCCGATGTCGTGGCGGTGCTCGACGCCGATCACGTGGCGCGGCCGGGCTTCCTGCTGCGCACCCTCGGCTACTTTCGGGATCCGCGTGTGGCGGTGGTGCAGACGCCCCAGGACTTCTACAACGTCACCAGCTTCGAGCATGGAACCGGCAGCCCGCTGGGCGAGCCGTTCCACGAGCAGACGCTCTTCTACCGCCTTCTGCAGCCGGGCAAGAACCGGTGGAACGGCGCCTTCTGGTGCGGCACCAACGCTGTGGTGCGGACCAGCGCGCTGGCGGAGATCGGTGGGGCGGCAACCGAGACGATCACCGAGGACATCCACACCACCATCCGGCTGCACCGTCGCGGCTGGAAGACGGTGTACCACAACGAGGTGCTGGCCAAGGGCCTGGCGGCCAGCGACGCCGCCCAGTACCAGCTCCAGCGGAACCGGTGGGGGACCGGTGCCATGCAGGTGCTGCGGGTCGAGAACCCGCTCGCCGTTTCCGGTCTGAGTCTCGGCCAGCGGCTCGCCTACGCGGCGACGCTGCTCGGCTGGTTCGACGCCTGGCGCACGCTGGGCCTGTTGCTGCTGCCGCCACTGGTGCTGCTTACCGGCGAGGTCCCGATCCTGGCCGATGGGGCCACCTTCGTCGCCGCCTTCGCCGTCACCTATGGGCTGCAGCAGCTGGCGATGTACCGCCTCGGACGCGGAGCGTATCGGCCCATCCTGTCGACGGTCTTCGAGCTGGTCCGCATGACGCCGAACATGGTCGCCACCCTCAACCTCGTCGTTCCGCGCGCCCCGCGCTTCTCGGTGACGCCGAAGGGGCGCACCGCCACCAATCGTGGGCGCACACCGGCGCCACGGCCACTGCTGGCCGTGATGGGCTTCTCGGTCGTGGCCGGCGCGACGTACGTGCTGACGCTGATCGGGCTGGTGCACATCGATTACCGATACGACTGGGCCGCCGTCGGCGCGTTCGCCTGGCTGGTCGTCAACTTCGGGCTGGTGGTGATCGCGGTGCGCCGCGTGCGCTCGCTGCGCTTCGCCGCAGAACGCCGGTCGGCGGTGCGCTTCGCTGTCGACACCCCTGGCTGGGTGGATGCCGCGCCGGTCACGATCCAGGACCTCTCGGTTGGCGGTGCGCTCCTCGCGGCGCGTGAGCCGCTCATCGAGCGCGAGGCACACGTGCTGACCTTCGAGCTGCCGACCGGCGTCGCCTCGCTGTGGGCCAACGTCCGTTCCACCCAGCGCGGCCCGAGCGGCGAGATGCTCTATGCCTTCGAGTTCGAGGCCGGTCAGCACACCTCGCGAGCACTCGTCAGCCGCGCCATCTTCGACGGCGACTATGCGGTGGCGGGAACCGAGCGGCGCGCCTGGGCCGACCTGCTGCGCCGCGAGGCGCACGGACTGTCCGAACGGTTCGCGCACGCTCCCGCACCGTCGCGACCCATGCCGACGGGCATGGCCGCGCGGCCCGAAGCGGCCCGAGCCACGGTCAGCGGGGCGGCGAGCTGACCTCGCGCAGCGCGGCGTAGATCACGTCGGCCCACAGCCGATAGCCGAGCGGCGAGGGGTGGAAGTGATCCTCGGCCAGCAGCTCCTCGATCCCGATGCCCTTGGAGAGCACCAGCGGCGGTACCGCGTCGGCCAGCGACGCGTACGCCACGCCGGCGCGTTCGGCCTCCTGGCGGCCGATGCGCCGCAGCAGGATGGCATAGGCGTCGACCATCGACAGCAGCGGTTCGAGTCGTCGCAACGCCCCGCGGAAACGGGGAATGCCCGCCAGCACCACTCGCGCCTGCGGCGCCGATTGCTGGATGGTGACGAGCACGCTGCGCAGGTCGGCGCGGAAACGGCGCGGCGGCGTGCGGTGCGTGGCGTCGTTCGCGCCGATGACCACCAGCACCACGTCGGCTTCGGGAAGCCACGGTGCCTCGCCCGGCTTGCGGGATTGCAGCGCACGCGGCACCTGGTCCTGGACCAGGTCCGTCACGCGCGCGCCGGACCAGCCGTAGTTCAACACCCGCACCGGCCGTCGCTCGTCGTCGGCCAGCCGCTGGCCGATCAGGATCGGCAGCGCCTGCTCGGCACGACTGACGCCGACGCCGGCCATGGTTGAATCGCCGAAACTCACCAGGCGAAGGGGGATCGTGCCCGGCTCCGCGCCGTCGGCCGGCTGCAGGGTATGGCTGATCCAGAAACCGGGGTGCAGCGGCAGGAAGCGATGCTGCCGCAACCGAAGCAACTGGATGCCGATGACGGCGCCGAGCGCGCCGGCGGCGACGACGACCGCTCGACCCAGGGCCGCCACGAGCCTGCCGAGCACGCCAGATCCCTTCACGGTGGCGCTGGGCGGTGCACCGTGTATGCCATGGCCGCACACGCTCGCTGGTAGGGTTGCGCGATGACTGAGATCGAACGGCCGAGAGCGAAACGTGGAGCGGCGCTGCTCGACGCCGACGCGCGTCGCATCGGTACCGTCGACGCGGTCTTCGTCGACTACCTGCTGGTGCGCACGCGCGGCCTGCCGCCCGTCGACCTGTACATCCCGACCGCGGAGCTCGAGGTGCAGGCCGCCGATCGCGTGATGACGCGGGTGACGCGCGGCGAGGCGTACGAGCGCTGGCACCGCCCCCTGAAGTCCGTCGCGCACGACTGAGCCGCCGGAGTGCGCATCGGTCTTGCAGTACCCTTGACGCAGAACCGCGGAGGTGCGACATGAATGAGACCGAGCGTGCGGAGGCCTTCTACGCGCACGTCGGATCGGGCGGCAAGGTCGAGGCCGACGACTGGATGCCGGACGACTACCGCGCCGCCGTGCTCAAGTTCGTCGAGATGCACGCCAACTCGGAGCTGATGGGCGTGCTGCCCGAGCGCGAGTGGATCCTGCGGGCGCCGACGCTGCGCCGCAAGCTGGCGCTGACGAGCAAGGTCCAGGACGAGGTGGGACACGCCCAGCTGCTGTACCGCGTGGCCGAGGACCTCGGCAAGCCGCGCGAGCAGATGCTGGCCGATCTGATGGCGGGCACCACCAAGTTCCACAACGTGTTCCACTACCCGACGCGATCGTGGGCGGACGTCGGGATCATCGCCTGGCTGGTGGATGCCGCGGCCATCGTCAGCCAGCAGGCGCTGCGCGACTCCTCCTACGCGCCCTACGCACGCACCATGAAGAAGATCTGCTGGGAAGAGAGTGTCCACATCATGCACGGCCGCGACGTGGTGCTGACCATGATGAATGGCACCGCCGCGCAGCGCGCGCTGGTGCAGGACGCCCTGGACCGATGGTGGGGACCGCTGATGCAGATGCACGGCCCGCCGACCGATCCCTCGAAGGACAAGGACCTGCACTGGCGGATCAAGGCCAAGGGCAACGAGCAGCTCCGCCAGGAGTTCCTGTCGATCTACGTTCCGCGCATCCGCGAGCTCGGCCTGCGCATCCCGGATTCCGAGCTGGAATACGACGAGGCAACCGGCCGCTGGCACTATACCGAGCCCGACTGGGACGAGCTGCGCAGCGTGGTGACCGGGCACGGTCCCAAGTCGCAGGAGCGGCTCGCGTTCCGGCGCTTCAACCACGGCCAGACGCAGTGGGTGCGCGACGCGGTGCTCGCGCCGGCGGCGGCCGCCGCATAGGCGGTGGCCGAAAGCGATCGGGTCTGGGAGGTCTTCCGCCAGGAGTCGGAAGGTGACCCGATGATCCACGGCGGCAGCGTCCGCGCACCCGACGAGGAGCTGGCAATGCACTACGCCCGCGAGTTCTACGGCCGCCGGCAGGAGAGCCACCGGCTGTGGGTCGTGCCGCGCGAGGCGATCACCGAGCTCGACGATCCGGACCTGCTCCAGCCACCGTTCGACCGTTCGTTCAAGAAGCCGGGTGGCTACATCATCAAGCACAAGCTCGAGGCGGCCAAGGCGCGCGCGGCGTCGGAGAAGGGGGAATGAGCGAGCTCGACGCAGTCCCGCGCCAGGCGCTGGCCGAGCTGTTGCTGACGGTGGCCGACGACGAGTTCGTGATCGGCTTCTGGGACTCGGAGTGGACGGGGATCGCGCCGATGCTCGAGGAAGATGTCGCCATGAGCTCGATCAGCCAGGACGAGATCGGTCACGCCCGCGCACTCTACGAGCTGCTGGCCGGGTTGACCGATACGGACGCCGACGCCATCGCGTTCGGCCGTCCGGCAGCCGACTTCCGCCACGCCGCGCTGCTCAACCACGCGCGGACCGATTGGGCGTTCACCGTCGCCCGCCGCTACCTGTACGAAACGGCCGATGCAGTCCGCCTGGCGGCCCTCGCCCGCTCGTCATACGCACCGCTGAGCGAGCTCGTCACCAAGATGCGGCGCGAGGAGAGCTACCACCTGCTGCACATGGATGCGTGGCTGCGCCGGCTGGCGGCGGCCGCGCACGACCGGTTGGCCAGCGCGCTCGAGCGAGCGTGGCCCGATGCGCAGGCGATCTTCACGCCGCCCGCCGGTGAGGCGGCGCTGCTCGAAGCCGCCATCCTGCCCGACCCGTTTGCCGCGCTTCACGAGCGCTGGCTCGGCCAGCTCCGGCCGGTATTCGCTGAGCTCGACCTGCCGATCGTCAGCGCCGCCGTGCCCAGCGACGGCCGAACGCGACGCACCGACGACTTCGCGTGGCTCCACGGCGAGTTCACCTCGGTGGCGGGGTCCGAGGCGGGCGCGACATGGTGACCGCAACCCGCGAGGAGCAGGTCTGGGCGGCGCTGGCCGAAGTGCCGGATCCGGAGATCCCGGCGGTCAGCGTCGTCGATCTGGGCGTGATCGGTGACGTGCGCTTCGAGGGCCAGCGCCTGACGGTGGAACTGTTGCCAACGTTCGTCGGCTGCCCCGCCATCGAGGTCATGCAGCAGCAGATCGGGGAGCGTCTGCGGAACTTCGCCACCGAGGTCGAGGTGCCGGTGACGTTCTCGCCACCGTGGACGTCGGAACGTATCAGCGCCGAGGGGCGCGAGAAGCTGCGCGCCAGCGGCTTCGCGCCGCCGGTCGCCATCCAGGCCGCACCGTCCGCATCGGCCTTCGGAGATGACGAGCTGCTGACGGTGCTGCCGCTCGCGACGTGCCCGTATTGCGGATCGCGCAACACCGCCCTCGAGAACCCGTTCGGCCCGACCCTCTGCCGCGCGATCTACCACTGCGCCGACTGCCGGCAGCCGTTCGAGCAGTTCAAGGCGGTTTAGCGGGCGAGGGCTCGCTCGGCGAGCGTTTCGGCACGTCGCGTGCTTCGTGTGGGGCGCCATGGACAACGGTAGGCACGGCGAGGTCGCGCGCATTGCGGCGGTCG
>JAICUY010000066.1 GCA_025935615.1 Steroidobacteraceae bacterium | reverse complement strand
GGCATCCTGGGCTACGACGAGACCGTCCTGCCCCAGATCGAGAACGCCATCCTGGCCGGGCAGGACATCATCCTGCTCGGCGAGCGCGGGCAGGCCAAGTCCCGCATTGCGCGGTCGCTGGTGGGGCTGCTCGACGAGTGGATTCCGTACGTTGCCGGCGCCGAGCTGCACGACGACCCATTCGCGCCGGTGTCACCTGTCGCCCGCGCGCTGGTCGAGCAGTCGGGCGACGCCACGCCGGTCGCCTGGCTGCATCGCGACGACCGATACGGCGAGAAGCTGGCGACGCCCGACATCTCGATCGCCGACCTGATCGGCGAGGTGGACCCGGTCAAGGTCGCCGAGGGCCGCTACCTGTCCGACGAGCTGACCATCCACTACGGGCTCCTGCCGCGGACGCACCGCGGGATCTTCGTCCTCAACGAGCTGCCGGACCTCGCCGAACGGATCCAGGTCGGCCTCCTGAACGTGATGGAGGAGCGCGACGTCCAGATCCGCGGCTATCGGATCCGCCTGGCGCTCGACCTGTTCGTGGTCGCCTCCGCCAATCCGGAGGACTACACCTCGCGCGGCCGCATCATCACGCCACTGAAGGACCGATTCGGAGCGCAGATCCGCACGCACTATCCCGAAGAGGCCTCGACGGAAATCGCGATCATGGAAGCGGAGCGGCTGCGCTTCGTTGACCCGGTGTCCGAGGCGGTGCCGGTGTACGTGCCGGTCTTCATGCAGGAGGTGGTCGCCGAGCTGTCGCAGCTGGCGCGCCGGTCCTCCGAGGTGTCGCAGCGCTCGGGCGTCTCGGTCCGGGTCACGATCGCCAACATCGAGACGTTGATTGCGGCCTCGTTGAAGCGCGCGGTTCGGCTGGACGAGCCATCTGCCGCTCCCCGGGTGTCGGACCTACCGGCAGTGGTCGCCTCGACGGCCGGCAAGATCGAGCTCGAGACCTTGGGCGACGAGTCGCGCGAGGACCGCGTGGTCGACAAGCTCGTCCAGCGGGCTGTCGTCAACGTCTTCAACCGCCACTACGCCCTCTCGGAACTCGTCCCGTTGCTCGAGCGATTCGAGACGGGGATCGAGGCCGAGGTGGGAGAGACGGCGCCGTCGGCGGCGCATGAGCTCCTCGTCGACCAGCTCCCCGAACTGCGGCGCGCCGTCGCGCGGCTTGAGGTCGGTGAGTCGCAGGCTGGCCTGGCATCCGGGGTCGAGTTCATCCTGGAGGGACTGCACCTCAACCGTCGACTCAACAAGGAGCGGCGCGCCGGCGGCGTCCGCTACGCCCGCTAACTCTCGGAGCAACCCAGGTCTGGTCCGCGCTACGGGATCAGGTGCGTCGGGCGTGGCCGATGAGCGAGCTCCCTCAGCGCCGCCGTCAGGCCCCGCCTGCGCGGTCGCCAACTGTGCCAGGCTTGCTTCAGGTTGGGTTTAGCCGAGTTTGCGGTTGGCAACTGTGCGAAATTCGGCACCAGACAGTGTTTCGGCCGAGATCCGCGCGCGAACCGGCAGCTGATCCATCTTCGTCACGCTCACCGGCTGCCGACGGGCTCGAACACGCTGCTGTCCAGCCCGCCTAGGCGCCGTCTCATTCAAGTTTGGCAAGGGAACAAAGGCGAGCAATCCACTCGCCCCGGCAGAGGGGCGGCGGACCCATGCGTGCGCCGACTTCCCGCGCGTGTCGTATCGGGCGAACAGCGTCTTGTGCTCGGTGAGCCGCCGACGAACCGTCCGGCCGTCAAGGAAAATCAGAGCCGGAACCACGGCGCTGACCGTCCACCCTCGCTGCGCGGCAACCTTCGGTGCCAGACGAACCTTCATATCGAGCACGCCTAGCGTCTCTTGGTTGTCCCACAAGCCAGTCTTGCATTCGGCGACTTCGAGAAACCCGGTCGGCGGATGGAACGCCAACAGATCGATTCGGCCTCGCTCGCCGTAGATGTTGAAACTCGCTTCGTTCCATGTCTCCCAGCCAGCCCGCGCGTGGCGTTCGGTCCATGCTTCGACCAGCGACGCATGATCCGCATCGAGCAACCGATCGAGGTCGCCGCGACCATGCCAGCGCACATCGAGAGAAGCCGCAGCATCGAGAGCCTTGAAGACTCGGCGAACCGTCGCCACCGTGTATCGGTCGACCTGACCATGCTCGATCCGCGAGACCGCGGACTCGCTGATCCCGGCTCGCGTTGCCAGATCGGTCTGCCGCCATCCCCGGCGCTGGCGAAGCACGACGACGATCCGTCCGATGCGCGCGTCATCCACCGGGCGACGATCCCACAGTGGCTGTTACCGCCCGCTTACCGGGCACTTACCAGCCGAACGGGGCGCCAGCCGGCGACGCTCGTGGACGCCTGAGCATCGGTCTGGCACTGTAGCGGGACACATGGCGCTGTACCGCTACTCCCGATGGGACGGCACCCAGAATCTGCCTGCGCTCGATGCGGATGACGTGCTCGAGGCGCTTGGCGACGACGTGCTGGCCGAGGGTGACATTCGCCGGGCATTGCAGCGGCTGATGCAGCGCGGCATGTCGGGACGCAGGGGCGGCGACATCCCCGGACTGCGACAGATCATGGAACGGCTGCGCCATCAGCGGCGCGCCGAGCTGGAGCAGAGCAACCTGGGCGGGGTGCTCGACGAGATCGCCGAGCGGTTGGAAGGCATCGTCCGGCAGGAGCGACAGGGGATCGACGACCGCCTGCACGACGCCGAGCAGCGCGCCCTTGACGCACCGCCCGGCACAGACCAGGACCAGGCGCGCATGGCCGAGCAGGTGCTGCGTCGCACGGCCCAGAGCCGCAAGGACCGCCTGGACTCGCTCCCGCGAGACGTCGCCGGGCAGATGCACGGGCTGCGCGACTACGAGTTCATGGACCCAAATGCCCGAGACGCCTTCCAGCAGCTCTCCGACGAGCTGCGCCAGCAGGTGCTCGAGACCTACTTCCAGGGCCTGAAGGAGGGCGTTCAGGGCGTTACGCCCGAGGACCTCTCCGGCGTGCGTGACATGGTCAAGGACCTCAACGACCTGCTCGAGAAGCACGCCACCGGCGCGGACACCAGCGCCGACTTCAACCAGTTCATGGCCAAGCACGGCCAGTACTTCCCGCCGGGAATCGAGAACGTCGATCAGCTGATCGACCACATGCACCGGCAGGCCAGCCAGATGGCGAGCCTGCTCAACAGCATGAGCCCGCAGATGCGCGCCGAGCTGCAGCAGATGATGGATGACCTGCTGCGCGACGACCGCCTGCGCTGGGATATGGCGCGCCTGGCCGGCAATCTTCAGGCACTGCGGCCAGACATGGAATTCGGTGAGCCGTATCCCTTCTCGGGC
Organism: Steroidobacteraceae bacterium; assembly: GCA_025935615.1. Classification (GTDB taxonomy): domain Bacteria; phylum Chloroflexota; class Limnocylindria; order QHBO01; family QHBO01; genus JAICUY01. The sequence goes on along the minus strand of JAICUY010000066.1, from coordinate 6,902 downwards.
GACGAGCCGATGGGGCTGCCGCAGGCCATGGCCGCCATTGATCGGCAGCAGCGTTTCGACGAGATGGAGGAGGCGCTCGGCGCGGCGCGGGATCCGGATGGGCTGGATCGGATCGACAGCGAGCTGCTCCGTGATCTTGCCGGCGACGACAGTGCCGACGACCTCGACCAGCTGCGCGAGCTGACGCGGGCGCTCGAGGAAGCCGGCTACCTGGAGCGCGACGGCGGCCGTCTCGCGCTCACCCCGCGAGCGGCACGCAAGCTGGGCATGCGGGCACTGACGGAGATCTTCTCGAAGCTGCGGCGCGATGGCTTCGGCGGCCACGCGCTGCCCCGGACCGGGTTCGGTGGCGAGCGCGTCGACGAGACCAAGCCGCTGGAGTTCGGCGACCCGTTCGCGATCGACCTCAACCGGACACTCTTCAACGCCATGTCGCACGAGGGGCCGGCCATCCCTCTCCACATCGCGCCGGACGACTTCGAGGTGTATCGGTCAGAAGAGACCGCGGTCAGCTCGACGGTGCTGCTGCTGGACATGAGCCGATCCATGCTCCTCCGCGGCTGCTCGACCGCCGCCAAACGGGTGGCGATGGCGCTCCACACGCTGATCCACACCAAGTACCCGCGGGATCGGCTGTTCGTGGTCGGTTTCGCGTACTACGCGCGCCAGATCAAGCCCGAGGCGATCGCCACCCTCAGCCCGTACGAGTTCGAGTACGGGACCAACCTGCAGCACGCGCTGATCATCGCGCGCCAGCTGCTCGGTCGGCGGCACGGCGGCAACAAGGAGATCGTGGTCATCACCGACGGCGAGCCCACCGCCCACATCGCCAACGGCCAGGTCGAGTTCGCCTATCCGCCCACCATCCGCACCATGCAGTCGACGCTGCGCGAGGTCGGCCGCGCCACCAAGGAAGGGATCGTCATCAACACCTTCATGCTGGAACGGTCGCGGTACCTGTCGGAATTCGTCGACCTCATGTCGCGCATCAACCGCGGCCGCGCCTTCTACGTCGAGCCCGAGAACCTGGGCGAGTACGTCCTGGTCGATTACGTCAGCAAGAAGACGAAACGGGTCGCGTAGTCCGGTTCGCAACGCTGCTACCGTCCGCAGATGCCCGAATGGGACCCTGAAGCGGTCGTCGACGAAGCCCTGGCGCGCGTCCTCCTCGCCGATCAGTTTCCGGAGCTGACCGTCGAGCGGCTTCGCCTGTTGGCGGAGGGTTGGGACAACACCGTCTGGCTGGTCAACGACCGGCTCGTCTTTCGCTTTCCACGCCGTGCGATCGCCCTTCCGGGCGTGGAGCGCGAGATCGCCATCCTCCCCTCGCTGGCGACACGGCTGCCGGTGGCGGTACCCGTCCCGGACTTCATCGGTCGCCCGACCGATGCATACCCGTGGCCCTTCTTCGGCGCACAGCTCATACCCGGCAACGAACTGGCCGGCGCCTCCCTGACCGATGCGGCACGCGCCGCCCTCGCGCCGGCGCTCGGTCGCTTCCTGCGCGCCCTCCATGCCCCGGCCGTCCTCGACGCCTTCGGAGATGGCCTGCCCGAGGACCCGAACCGTCGTGCCGACATGGCGTTGCGCGTGCCGATGACGCGCCGGCGCCTGGCCGAGGTCGAGGAGCACGGTCTGTGGCGGCAGTCCGGCGCGCTCGCATGGCTCGAGGCGGCGGAAGCGCTACCGCCATCCTCGCATCGGGCCGTCACCCACGGCGACCTGCACCTGCGCCACCTGCTGGCGGACGAGACAGGCCGCCTGAGCGGCGTCATCGACTGGGGCGACATGGGACGCAGCGATCCGGCGATCGACCTGCCGGCCTACTGGTTCGCGCTGCCGCCTGACGCGCGTCCCGCTTTTGAAGCCGCGTACGGTCCGCTCGACCAGGCAGCCCTGCTGCGCGCGCGAGTGCTGGCCGTGTTCCTGTGCGGCGCGCTGGCGCTGTACGCCGCGAGCGAACGCATGGCGAACCTCGAACGCGAGGCCGTCACATCGCTCGAGCGGTCGCTCCGCGACTAGCCGGCGACGGAAGCCAGGAAATCCAGCACGAGCCGGGTGAATTTCTCGGGCTGCTCGAGATTGAGCATGTGCGCCGCTCCCTCGAAGGCTTCGAAGCGCGCGCCAGGCACAACGTCGGCGAGCCGTCGGCAGGAGAGCTGCGTGGTGCGCTCGTCGAGATCGCCGACCATCACCAGGGTCGGCACCCGCAGCTCGGCGAGGCGCTCGTTGGCCGGCGGCTCGAGCCGCAGCGGGATCCCCTCGTTCTTCTCGGCCTGGTAGGTGGTCAGGATCCAGGCGTGGACGCGCGCTCGGATGGCGGGATCGACGCGGTCCTCCGGCTGCCCCGGTCCGTCGACCCAGAAGTGGGTTTCGAAGTCGGCCAGCCACGCCCAGTCGTGCGCCTGCTCGTGTCGCTCGACTTCGGCCCACATGGCTTCCTCCTCGGGCGTCTCGGCCGTCTCGAAACCGCCGATGCCGCCCGCCGCGACGATCAGTGCATCGGTTCGTTCGGGGTAGTCGAGCGCGAAGTCGAGCGCGATGCTCCCCCCACGCGACAGCCCCAGCACGAATGCCGACCGCTCGCCGAAGTGGTCGAGCACCGTGGCCAGGTCGGCACGATTGGCGAACTCGACCTGCTCGGTCTCGGATTGGCCCCAGCCCCGCGTGTCGTATCGGATGACGCGGTAGTGCTCGGCGAAGTCCGGCACCTGGGGGTCCCATTGGCGCAGGTTGGCGACCCCTGCGTGAACCAGCACCAGCGGGTGGCCGGAGCCATCAGCCTCGAAGTAGAGCTGGCCGCCGTCGACAGCGATGAAGCCCGAGTCGGTCATGACGCATTATTGACCGATGCCATCCGGGCCGATGAAGGTCGGCGTCCAGCTCCCCGAAGTCGAGCGCGTGGTGCGCTGGCCCGAGCTGCGGCGGATGGCGGAGGCCGCGGAACGCATCGGTCTCGATTCGATCTGGGTCGGCGACCATCTGTTGTACCGATACGACGACGGCACCGAACGCGGTCCGTGGGAAGCCTGGGCGCTGCTTGCGGCGCTCGCCGCGGTGACGCAGCGAGTCGAGATCGCGCCGCTGGTGGCCTGCACCAGCTTCCACAATCCGGCAATCCTCGCCAAGCAGGCAGCGACGGTCGATGAGATCAGCGGCGGCCGGCTGATCCTGGGGCTCGGTGCCGGCTGGAACGAAGTGGAGTACCGCGCCTTCGGCGTCCCGTTCGACCACCGCGTCAGCCGCTTCGAGGAGGCGTTCACGATCATCCGGGGCCTGCTGCGCGACGGCCGGGTCGATTTCCGCGGTGCGTACTACACCGCCGACGACGCGGTGCTGCTGCCGCCGGGGCCGCGCCCGAACGGGCCGCCGCTGGTGATCGGCTCGATGGGAGAGCGGATGCTGTCGATCACCCTGCCGCACGTCGATGCCTGGAATGCCTGGTACACCTGGTTCGGGAACTCGATCGAGGGCTACCTGCCGCTGCGTGACCGGATCGATGCCGCATGCCGGTCGGCCGGCCGCGACCCGACCGAGGTGAAGCGCAGCGTTGCCCTGCTGGTGGCGTTCGACGGCGCCGTCGGCCGCCGCACGGCCTTCGCGGACGAGGTCGTCGAGCCGCTCTCCGGTGATCCCGCGACGCTCACATCGGTCCTTCGCGGGTTTGCCGAGGCCGGCGTCGGCCACGTCCAGCTCGTGCTGGATCCGATCACCGAGGAGAGCATCGAGCGCCTGGCTCCGGTGCTGGAGCAGCTGGCCCGCTGACAGCTGGTGCGATAAGGCCGACTGCTACATTCGCGACGATAGGGGCGTTGCGCCGCGATGCGATCAGTCCCACTGCTGCGGCCGCGGCAAATCGGCTCCTTCGCTGTCGTTGTAGCAGTCCGGCTTATCCCGGGACGCAAAGGTGTTCGATCGGAGCACGAGCGACCAGCGGGCGTGGATCCGGCTGCTACCATCCCGAGCGTGGAGCCGCCCGATCTTCCGCCCCTCCCGCTCGGCCGTGCCGGCCGGCTCGAGGCGGCGCCGCTCGCCAACAGCAACGGTGATCATGCGGTGCTGATCCGCCAGGCCGATCAGCCGCGCGCCCTGCTCACCGCCGAGACGCGGGAGGATCGGCTGGTCCTCATCCCGCTCGACGATCGCAGCGAGCTGCGCGTCGACGGCGACGCGCTGGCGATCTGGCTGACCCAGGGGTCGCTCCGGCCCGAACGGCCGAGCCTGGCCGGCTGGGCCACCGCGGCGGGCATGGTCCTGCTACTGGTCGTCGTTGGCTTCGCGATCCTCGGCAGCCTGACCTTCTTCGACTGGCTGTTCCGCAGCCTGGGCGTCATTCGATAGGCCGATGCGACCGCACGAGCACCACGTCCGTCCGCCCGGCAGCGGGGTCATCGCCATGCGCATCGGCCTCGAGTTCGGACCGCCCGACGAGTTCTCGCGCAACCTGGAACACGCGCTGGCGCGCGGCGGGGATCGGGGCGCCACCCTGGTCGCCTACCTCGACCGCGGCGACATGACGATTCACATCCCGCGCGAGGATGGGCCCTGCTGGAACGCCGTCCCGCTGGTCCACCTGCACCGTGGCGAGCAGCCCAGCGCCGAGGACTGGGGAACCGCCAACGGCATCCTCGAAAAGCTCGAGCGCTACCGCTGAGGGCACCCACGGCATGACCCTCGAGAGCCGGCCGGAAGGCCGGCGGCTGCGCGACATGATGGCCCGCTTCGCGACGGGCGTCACCGTCGTGTCGGCCCGATACGGACCGCTGATGGCGGGCATGACCGCCAACGCCATCGCATCGGTCAGCATCGATCCGCCGCTCATGATGGCAAGCATCAACCGCAAGTCCGAGACGCACCAGGCGATCGTGCAGAGCCACTCGTTCGCCGCATCGGTCCTGTCGGCAGGACAGCGCGAGCTGGCCGACTGCTTCGCGCAGCCGACCACCGCCACCAAGCTGAAGCGCTTCTGCGATGCCGCCTGGCACGAGGCGGAGACCGGCTCGCCGATCCTGGACGGTGCGATCGCCTACTTCGACTGCCGGCTGGTCGACCGTCACGACGGCGGCGACCACACCATCTTCATCGGGGCGATCGTGGCCGCCGGCTACGAGGAAGGCGTCGAGCCGCTGATCTGGTTCGGCTCGGGATATCGGCGCCTGGCACCCTCGTGAGCCGCCTCCCCGTGTGGGAGCGGCTGCGGGCGCCCGACCGGCGGCCGTTGAAGGTCGCTGCCGTCGAGCGGCGGACGTTCGATGTGCTGCGCGTCGTCGACGGCGACCTCCGCGACGTCGACGGCGCGACGGTCTTCGATGCCTGGACCGATGCGGACGGCTACGTCCTCCGCGCCGCCGTCCTCGACGACGTGACGGTCACGCCGTACGAGGTGCGCGCGGCGGAACTTGAGATCGAGGACGGCGACGGGCGGCTGGAGGCGCTGCTCGCCGGATCGGGCGTGGTGGCAACCCTCGGCGAGCTCGAGCACCTTGCCTGCGCCTGCCGGGGAGTGGCCGCCGATGCGGTGTATCGGGCCGTCAGCAACGGCTGGGAGACCGTCGATCAACTGAAGCGGGCCACGCGCGTCGCCTTCGGCGTCTGCCAGGGCAGGCGCTGCGTGCCATGGCTCGCTGCTCGCCTCGAGCTTGCCGCCGACGATCCACGTGCCCAGGTCACGCCGCGGCCGCCGCTGGTGCCGGTTCCCGCATCGGTCCTGGCCGCGTTTGTGCCGGAGGAACCTGCCCTCTGATGGTCGACGGGGTGCTCGAGCTGCGCGGCATCCAGAAGCGATACGGGTCACGCACCGCGCTCGAGGCGCTCGACCTCGAGGTGCGGGCCGGGCAGGTGGTCGGACTGCTGGGGCCGAATGGGGCCGGCAAGACGACTGCGGTCAAGGTGCTGCTCGGCCTGGTGCGGCCGACCGCCGGTGACGGGCTCCTGTTCGGACACGCGCTGTCCGACCCGAAGGCTCGGGCACGAGTCGGCTACCTGCCTGAGCTGTTCCGCAACCCGGCGTGGCTGACCGCCCGCGAGGTGCTCGGCTACCACGCCGAGCTGCTCGGCCTTGCGCCCGCCACCCGAGCGGCGGAGATCGATGCGGCGCTCGCCAACGCCGACCTCAGCTCGCGCGCCGATGACCTCGTCGGGCACTATTCGAAGGGCATGCAGCAGCGGGTCGGGCTGGCGGTGGCGCTGCTCGGACGCCCCGCGTTCGTGGTCCTGGACGAGCCGGCGACGGGGCTCGACCCCATCGGCCGCGAGGAGTTGCGCGGCGCCATTCGCGGCCTGCGCGAGCAGGGCACCAGCGTGCTTCTCAACTCGCACCAGCTGTCTGAGGTGGAACAGGTCTGCGACCGCGTGACGATCCTGCACGAGGGTCGCGTGCTGGCCGACGGGCCGCTCGGCGACCTCCTGCGACCCGGCGGGGTCCGCGTGCATGTCACCGGCCTGGCCTGGCCGCTTCCCTCCGCACTGGACCGATACGGACCGGTCGAGCTCGACGGCGACGCCCTCGCCTTCCGGGCCGTCGAGCCGGATGGAGTGCCCGCGCTGGTCGCGACCCTGGTCGAGCTCGGCGCGTCGGTGCACTCGGTTGAGCCGATCCAACCGACGCTCGAGGAGCGCTTCCGCCAGCTGCTCCACGTGCCGTCCGGTGGTTCAGCGTGATCGACATGCGCGCGGCGTGGGCCATCGCTCGGCTGACGCTGCGCGAGGCGATGCGCCGACGCATGCTGCTGGCCCTCTTCGGACTGTCGGCGGCGGCAGTGCTGCTCACCGCGTGGGGCTATGCGCAGCTGCACAACCTGCCGGGCGTTCGCAATGGGAACGTGCCGGTCAACCAGGTCCAGCTCGTGGCGTCTCAGCTGCTCATCGGCGTGACCTTCATGTTCAGCTTCATCCTCGCCCTG
>JAICUY010000049.1 GCA_025935615.1 Steroidobacteraceae bacterium | reverse complement strand
CCGGGCCGGAAGACGAACTCGGACTCCTTCTGGTCGTACACGAAGCCGCCGGTGACGTCGGACGGCAGCAGGTCCGGGGTGAACTGGATGCGCCGGAAGGTGCAGCCGATGCTCTTGGCCAGCGCCTTGGCCAGCATCGTCTTGCCGACACCGGGCACGTCCTCGATCAGGATGTGCCCCTCACACAGCAGTGAGACGAGCGCCATGCGAACTTCAGCGTGCTTGCCGACGATGACGCGCTCGACGTTTGCGGCGATCCGCTCCGCCGGCTCCTGGACGTTCTTCACCATCACGATCCTTCGGTGTGGGGCGGTCGAGGGGCTCGGTCCCCTCTGTTGCGAACAATACCGCAGGACGTTACGCGGCGGTTCATTTGCCCTCGAGGCGGAGCCACTCGGCCATGACCTGGCCGCCGATGGGTGCCGCCAGGCCCGCACCCGAGCCGCCGCCCTCGACGATGACCGCCACCGCGATCTTCGGTGCGCCGCCCGGTTCGGCCGGCGCGAAGCCGATGAACCACGAGTGCGGCGCCTGCCCCGCCCCCCGCTGCGCCGTTCCCGTCTTGCCGGCCGTCTGCACGTCGCCGACGCCATACAGGCTCACGTCGCCCTGGCCGGCGTACAGCCGTCCCAGCTGCCCCTCGACCGCATCCACCATCACCTTGCGCACCTGCGCGGCGGTCTGCGACGAGACGACCCGTGTGCCGCCGCCGGACGCGTACCGCTGCAGCACCTCGTCACTCGGACCGGCGGCCGGGTCGGCCGCGTGCGTCCTCGCATCGGCCACGACGTAGGGATCGGGCATCGTCCCGTCGTTGGCGATCGTCGCTGCAATGAGCGCCATCTGGACCGGCGTCGCGATCACCTGGGCCTGCCCGAACGCAGCCGAGGCCACCTCCACCCGATCACTGAACTGGCTGCAGTCGCCGTCCGCCGCATCGGTCACGTATGAGGCGTCGACGGTGAGCGCGTGGTCGGGTGGACCGATGCGCCGCCCGACGCAGAACCCGAAGCGATGGGCGTAGTCGAGGAACGCATCGGCCCCCAGCTCGAGACCGACATGGGCGAAATAGATGTTGCTGGACACCTGGAGCGCCTCGGACAGCTGCCACAACGCCGGCTGCACCGGCGACAGATCGTGCTCGGTGATGCGGAAGCCCTCGACCACGAAGCCCTCGGTCTCCTGTCGCGGCTGGCCCTTGAAGGTCGTGCTCGGCGTGATGGCGCCCGCATCCAGCGCCGCCGCAGCGGTGAACACCTTCATCGTCGAGCCGGGCGGGTAGCGTCCCTGCCGCGTGCGGTCGACCAGGGGATCGTCCTTGGCGGCGGTGATGCGCTCCATCGCCCTGGCTGACGCGGCCGAGTCACCGGTCAGCGCCGAGGCGTCGAAGGTCGGGGTCGAGGTCATGGCCAGGATGGCGCCCGTCCGCGGGTCGAGGGCCACGACGGCGCCGACCCTGTTGCCGAGCCGCTGGGCGGCGAAGTCCTGGAGCCGCTGATCGACGGTCAAGATAAGGTCCTTGGGGGCGGGCGGCCGGTCGAGGATGTCGCTGACGATGTCGCGCAGCGGGTTCGGATCGGCACGACCGGCGAGCAGGTCGTCCCAGGCGCGCTCCAACGCGGTCGTCCCGAAGCGGAGGCTGGCGTAGCCGATGACGTGGCTGAAGGCCGAGTCGGCATACGTGCGCTGCGCGACCCCGTTCACCACCTCGGTCGAGGCGAGCAGCTTTCCCCGCGCATCGAAGATCGAGCCGCGCGGCGCCGAGCGGCGAGCGGCGACAAGCTGCGGGTTGTCGGGGCGCGAGGCGAGCGCCTGGGCATCGACCACCTGCCAGTAGGCCAGCCCGGCGCTGACCAGGGCGAAGCTCAGCAGCAGATAGAGCGCCAGGCGGCGCACGTTGGTGGCGATCACGGCGCGCCGGGTTCCGCGACACGTGCCGCGCGATGGCTGATCGACAGCAGCAACCCGATCACGAGGAAGCTGGCGAGCAGGCTGGAACCGCCGTAGCTGACGAACGGGAAGGTGACGCCGGTCAGCGGAATCAGCTTGGCGTTGCCGGCCACGATGATCAGCGTCTGCAGCCCGAGGCTGGTGGTCAGGCCGACCGCCAGCATCGCGCTGAAGTCGTCATGGGCCAGCATCGCGATCCGGAGCCCGCGAAAGACCAGCAGCAGCGCCAGCGCCAGGAGGCCAAACGCGCCGACCAGGCCAAGCTCCTCGGCCGTGGCGGCGAAGATGAAGTCGGTCTGCACCGCCGGGAAGCTGCCGCCGACGCTCGGCAGCAGGCCCTGTCCCAGTCCTTCGCCGAACAGGCCGCCACGGCCGAAGGCGTACAGCGCGTGGACGGTCTGATAGCCGGCGCCGGAAGGATCGGCGAACGGGTTGAGCCACACGTCGACGCGGGCGCGGACGTGGCCGAACAGCTGGTAGGCCACGAACGAGCCGGCGACGAACAAGATCAGGCCGATCAGCACGTAGCTGCGCCGCCCGGTGGCCACGAACAGCATCGTCAGGAAGATGCCGAAGAACAGCAGCGCCGTGCCCAGATCCTTGAGGACGACGACCATCAGCATGACCATCACGAAGATGGCCAGCATCGGCAAGAGGTAGGGCAACGGCGGGATCGAGATCGGACCGATGCGAGCACTTGCACCGGTCAGCAGTGCCCGGTTCTCGGCGAGGTAGCCGGCGATGAACACGACCAGGACGATCTTGATGAACTCCCCCGGCTGGAACTGGACCGGTCCCAGGTCGATCCACAGCCGAGCGCCGAAGACCTCCTTGCCGAACACGAAGGTCGCGAGCAGCAGCGCGGCTCCCAACGCCGCCCAGGTGTACTTGTAGTGCCGCAGCAGCCCGTCATCGCGGAAGCCGACCGCGACCGCCAGCATGGCGACCACGCCGACGCCGAACCACAGCAGCTGAGTCGCGGCCATGCCCAGCTGCAGCCCAAAGGCGCTCGTGCCGGCCAGGTCCTGTGGCAGCCGGTTCAGCATCACCAGGCCGACACCGCCGATGGTGGCGACGACGGGCAGCAGCAGCTGATCGCCGCGATGCCCGGACAGGGTGAGCACCAGGTGGGCGCCGGCCATGATGGCCAGGTATCCGAGCGCCAGGCCGAGCGGCCCCGGCTCCAGCTTGCCCGCCTCGGCCACGTGGGTCAGGACGAAGCCGAGCGGCACCAGCAGCAGCAGCGGCAGGAGCATGGCGAGCTCGGCGCGACGCCAGGTGATGCGCATCGGTCCGGCGCTGCCTAGCGCTCCAGGCGCATGCGCACGCGCCCGATGGTCAGCTCGTCGCCGTAGGAGAGGGCGACGGGACGCTCGACCCGGTGGCCGTTCACGTATGTCCCGTTGGTGCTGCCCTGGTCCTCGATGAACCACGAGCGCCCACGGAAGGTGAGCATGGCGTGGTTGGCGCTGACGAAGTCGTCCTCGACGTAGATGGTGTTGTTGACGTTGCGACCGATGGAGTTGATGGCCCCCAGCGCGATGTCCCGACCGACGGGCGGCTCACCGTCGGGCGACTCGATCACCGCCAGCCGCCCGATCCCGGTGCGCGAGGCGCGTTCCATGCGCTCGGCCCCGCGCAGGTCGCGCAGCAGCGAACGCGCGAAGCCGAACAGGATCAGATACAGCAGCCCCAGGAAGGCGAGCTGCAGTACGAGCAGCAGGATACGGAGCACGTCCCCCGTCAATCCCGCACCTGGAACTCGATCCTCGTGTCTCCGATCTGGATGACGTCGCCCGGGCCCAGCGCGATCTCGCTGACCGGCTGGCCGTTGACGTACGAGCCGTTGCGGCTGCCGAGGTCGGCGAAGCTGTAGGCGCCATGCTGGAGCTTCAGCTGGCAGTGATGCCGGCTGACCAGCGGGTCGTCGACGATGACGTCGTTGTCACTCGCCCGACCGATGCTGATCAGCGGACCGCCCAGATCGAACTGCACCGGCTGTGCCGTGTCGGTGCGCACCAGGAGGTACGCCCGCGTCGCCGAATCGGGGGAGGGACCCGGTTCGGGGCGGGCGAAGACCATTGTGTCCGAACCGGCCGGCATGGGCCGATCCTCGCGAATCTGCTCACCCTGCTCGTCGACGACGTTGGCGGCCACCCGCACGTCTCCGCGGGGAACCGACTGATCGGAACCGATGCGAACGCGTGGACGCGCCACCAGCGAGTAGCGTTCGCGCCGCGCGCGGGCCAGGACGTCGTGGGCGAGGTCGTCCTCCAGGGAACCCCGATATGACGCAAAGCGGCCATAGTCGGCGGGGTTCAGATGAAGGTCGTAGTGGTTGGGAACGACCACGCCGTCGTCGCGGAAGAGCTTGTTGGTGTCCATGGCGCGTTCGATGCGCTTGGCGAGTGTCACCGGCTGCAACCGCGCACCGAGGCGCCCCGCTGGAGCCTCGAAGAGGCGCTGCAGAAAGGCCTCCAGCCTGGTCAGGATGGCCACGCGGCCGATCCTAGCATGGGGCGCCTGCGGATCGGCTCCGCCTGCCCGGCGAGTACCAACGGCGATCCTCAGGGTACCAATGCGCCGATAGGGTCGAAATGGATCGCATCGGTATACTTTGCGGCCCTGAGAACTGTTCCCACCGGGGGAGATCCCACCATTCGATGCAGGAAGCCCTGACCGAATCCTTCTGCGAACGCTGCGGGACGCGCTACGAGTTCAAGGCGCCGACCCGCCTGAACCCGCTGCGCAAGACGCGCGGCGTGGTGTCCGGACTCCGCAACTACATCATGAGCCAGGACACGCTGTCCGACGCCATGGGCGATGCGATGCGATCCGAGGAGGACTCACTCGCCGCCCGCCAGCTGGACGCGTTCCACGCCTCGTTCAACTTCTGCATCCAGTGCCGGCAGTACGCCTGCCTCAACTGCTGGAACGACAGCGCGGGCCGCTGCCGCACCTGCGCTCCGGTCGCCGGCACCGACGACCTGATCGAGCGCATGGAGGCCGCCTTCCATACGCCGCATCCCGAGGTGGCGTCCAATGGCGCGGCCGCGCCGATGCTCGACGTCGACACCTGGCCGACGACCGACCTGGAGGTCGCGGGCAACGGTCACGCCGAGCTCGAGTGGCCGGCCGAGGAGCTGCGGGCGGCTGCTCCGCCGGAGACTCTCCCGGAGCCTGAGCCGGAGCCGGTCCCGGTGTTCGAGGCTCAACCAGAGCCTGAGCCCGAGCCGGTCCCGGTGTTCGAGGCGCAACCAGAGCCTGAGCCGGACCCGGTCGTGGCGTTCGAGCCGCAGCCTGCAACCGAACTGGTCGCGGCGTTCGAGCCCGAGCCCGAGCCAGTCACCGAGCCCGAGCCGGAGCCCGAACCGCTCCGACTGGCCTGGGAGGACGACGCGAGGTTCGAGCTGATGCCGGAGCCGGAGCCTGAGCCGGAGCCCGTTGCTGAGCTCGAGCCCGAACCCGAGCCCGAGCTCGTCGCTGAGCTGCTTCCGTTTGACGCCCCGCCGCCGGATCTCATCGTCGCCCTCGAGCCCGAGCCGGCGGAGGTCGTCGAGCTTGAACCCGAGCCCGAGCCGGAGCCGGTCGCCGCGTTCGAGCCGGAGCCCGAGCCGATCGCCGCGTTCGAGCCGGAGGAGGTCGCCGAGCCCGAGCCCGAGCCGGTCGCCGCGTTCGAGCCGGAGCCCGAGCCGACGCCGCGCCCGCTGCATCCGATCACCTCGATCAGCGACACGATCCTCCACCACCCGGCGCCTGAGACGCGTGAGGAGCCGCCGATCGCAGCCAGCGCCGACGATCCCGCCCTTGCTGCCCGCCGCGCGCAGCTGGACCTCCTCGGCCTCGACGACCCGGGCGAGGGGACCGTGGCGCCCGAGCGGCCCAAGATCCTCCCCTACCGCTCGAGCGGAGCCGCAGCCGTCAATTCGATGGCTGCGCAGGCCGCATCGGCCACGTCGTTCTGGGATGCGTCGGCGCGCGAGGTCGCCGGCGGCCTGGGCCAGATCGCCGTCCAGAACTGCGCGCAGTGCGGCCTCTCCCTGTCGGCCAGCGCCCGATTCTGCCGCCGCTGCGGCACGCGACAGGCCCAGCCGGCCTAGGGAGTCGCGCCGCCGCGTTGCGAGCGCAGCGGCTGGCTGGCATCATCGGCCCGCCGACCGGTTTCGCCGCTAGCCGCTGATCCCCGACTGAAAGGCCCCATGCCGACCTACGACTACCAGTGCCGCTCCTGCGGCAACGTCACCGAGGTCATCCACTCGATGACCGAGGACGGACCCACCACCTGCGAGGTGTGCGGCGGTCCGCTGCGCCGAATCCTCTATCCGGCCGGGATCATCTTCAAGGGATCGGGTTTCTACAAGACCGATTCGCGCTCCGCGAGCAAGGCCGCCTCCGCCGCGAAACCCGCTGGCGATGCGAAAACCGGCGAGGCCAAGGCTGCCGACGCTAAGGCCGGCGAGGCGAAGGGCAGCGACGCCGCGTCGACGACGAAGGCGAGCGACGGCAGTGGGTCGACCGGTTCCTCGACGTCGTCCTCGCAGAGCGTGGAGGGCGGCCCGAAGCCGGCATAGCCACCGGCTGGCTCTAACGGCGAAGCAGGACCGCGCAAGGCCCCCACCGTTCCCAAATCCGGAGCTGACACCGCCATCCGGACGCCGAAATCCTCATGTGGCGGCTGCCGCGGCGAACGACTGTGCGTCAGCGGCTGCCCGTTCTCCAATAGAGCCACCTGGTGGCTCCTCACCGCGACGCGGCGCGACGCGGCGCGACGCGGGGCGACGCGGCGCCACGCGACGCGACGCAGCGAACGACTGCGCGTCAGGCGTGTGAGGGACGCGCGAAGGGAAGCCGCCAGCGCCGAGCCTGCGCGCTCGTCTCCTTGACGCCTTGATGCGTCACCAGGCGGGCGACGTCGTGCAGATCGGTGCTGATCCGCTCCTTGGGGAACTTGGTGATGATGGGCGTCCCCTCGTTGGCGGCGATGACCGCCTTCGGCCCGTTCGAGACGATGGTTGCCGAGACCGGCAACCCCAGTGACTGCGCCATGTCCGCCATCGAGACGCCGTGGTTGGCGCGGTTGACGACGACCCGTACCACGTCGCCCAGGCCGACCTGCCGGGCGAGCTCCAGGAACTGCGACGAGTTGCGGATGGGGCCGACCTCGGGTGTCACCACCAGGAAGATCTCGTTGGCAACGGTGAGCATGGCCATGGTGCGGTCGTCATAGCCGGGGTGGTTGTCGACGATCACGTAGGTGTGATGCGAGCGGGCCCATTTCAGCGCCGCCAGCAGCAGGTCGACACTGATGCGCTCGGAATCGCCGGGCTCGGTGCCCCAGGTCAGGACGCGGAGCCCGCTGCCCGGATGCGTCGCGGTGGCCTGGTCGAAGGCCGCATCGGTCCATTCACTCGGGTCGCTGTCGGCGAGATCGATCAAGCCATATGAGGCCGGAACCTGGAGCACGGAGGTGACGTTGCCGACGCCGACGTCGGCGTCGAGCAGCAGCACCCGCTCACGGGTCTGGGTGCGCAACGCGACCGCCAGGTTGACCGCGATGGTTGTCTTGCCAACCCCGCCCTTCGGGGCGAAGACGCTGATGACCCGCCCCTCGCCGATCGCCGTGACACCATCCTCGCCCCCGACCGGTGCTTCGGCGGTGAGGTGCCGTCCGGCGCGAATGAGCAGCGCCTGGAGCCGGTAGACGAGCGCATCGGCGGGCAGCGGCTTGAGGGCCAGCTCATCGCCGGCTCCCGCCTGCTGCACGAAGTCCGGATACTCCTCGCCGAGCAGCAGCAGCGTCGGGGTGCGCTTCTCCCCGTGCAGCAGCTCGTGGGTGCGCTGCACGACCTCGAGGTCGCCGTCGCAATCGAGCACGGCCAGGTCGAACTGCTGTCCCGCGGCCAGCCATTCGGTGACGTCCTGATGAATGACGTCGAAACCGGCGCGCTCGAGGGCGGAGACGTAGCTGGCGGCATCCTCGGCCATGGCCAGGACGACGGTGGGTCGATCCATGCAGATCCTTCTCAGGAGTACGGTGACTGACCGCACCAGTGTCCGGCTGACCCACCCGGACGACAATGGGACCGCGGATCAGCGGGCCCCGGCAAAGGTACTGGCCGGCTAGGCCCCCCGCAGCATGCGCATGCCGCACTTGGGGCAATAGAAGGCCGATGCATTGCCGGCCTCGTAGCCGCAGTGCGCACAGGTCAGGCCCGAGCGGGCCCCCAGGGTCGGCAGGCGCGCCTGCTCGGCGGCGCCCAGGCTGTAGCCGGAGGCGACCACCTGCTGGTACAGGTTCGACAGGATCTTCTGGCCGATGCGCTCGGTGTCGCCGCGCAACCCCTTGCCGCCCCAACCCACCACCGAACGAACGATCAGCTCGCCCGAGATCTCGTCCCAGTGACTGGCCAGACCGCCGACGATGGCGTTGTAGCTGGGATAGCCGCTCGTATCGGTCTCGCCGTGCAGCAGGCCACTGATGTAGGTGTCGACCGTCATGTCCAGCGCGTCCGTCAGCTCGAGGACGTAGAGGGCGTGGCGACCGATCGGCCCGACGTCGCGCGGCGCCAGGACCCACTGCTGCATCTCGTTGAAGCGCTCGACGGTCGGAGCGGCATCGCTGTACTCGAGCGGCAGCGGCCCGATGATCTCGGGCGGCGTCTCGCTCAGCGGCTCGACGATCGCCGGCAGCATGGCCACGACGGCCGGGTTGGCCTGCATCCGCAGCCCGTCGCTGCTGCGGGCGACGAAGTTGAGCTTCAGCGCGTACTGCTGCGCGGAGATGTCCTCCTGCACCGGCATGGACGGTGGCGGCGGAGCGACCTCATCCTTTTTCTTGCGCCTCAGGAACGACATGGACGAGCGTATTCCTCAACGGGTGCGTGGGCGCGGCGATTCTAGCAGGCGATCCCGCCAGCCACGCCATAGCCAAATCGGCCCGCGACGTGCCTCATGCGTCGAGCTGGCGGAGCTGCTCCTGCAGATCGGCGAGCCGGGAACGCTCCTTTTCGACCACCGCCGCCGGTGCGCGCTCGACGAACGCGGGATTGGCAAGCAGGCTCTCGACCCGGGTGATCGCCGCCTGCACCTCGCCGACCTGTGCCGAGTGGCGTTCGCTCGCCGATGCCTCCTCGGCAGTCGAGGCGCCGAACCAGCCCGCTCCCCATGGCGTGGCGGCCACCATGGCGGGCCGATCACCGCCCGGAGCGAGCTCGACCGGCCGTCCCCGCGTCATGGGCGCCAGGTAGCGCACGCCACGTTCGAGCGCTGCCCGCTCCGCATCGGCGGCAGCGTCGACGAACAGCGGCAGCCAGGCGCCGGCCTGGACGCCGGCGTCCGCTCGCAGGTTGCGCAGCGCCCGGATGGTCTCGATCAGGGCGGCCATCTCGGCCTCGACGGCCGAGTCGCGCTCCGCGACCGACGGCCACGCTGCGCTGATCAGCAGCTCGGACGCGCCGGTCGCCTTCGGGGCGGCCACACGCAGTGCCGCCCAAATCTCCTCGGTAACGAAGGGCATCAGCGGATGGAGCAGCCGGAGCAGATCGGCAAGGGTGTCGGCCAGCGTGCTCCAGACCCGCGCACGGTCGCCGGCGCTCGCTTCGGCGTCGCGGAGGTCGAGCTTGGCCATCTCCACGAACCAGTCGGCGTAGTCGCTCCAGGCCAGCTCATGGACGGTGGTGGCATATCCCGCCAGGTCGAGCGCGTCCAGCTGTCTCGTGGCGCGACCTGTCCCGTCGGCCAGCCGGGAGCGGATCCAGCGCTCGGCCAGCGTCGGCTCACCGGACGGCGCCACCTCCGCCGCCGGCCGCGCGCCGACGACGAAGCGCGCCAGGTTCCAGAGCTTGGTGGTGAAGTTGCGACCGCCGTCGATCTTGGCGCCCGTCAGCCGCTGGTCGTGACCCGGCGACGTGCCCGCCACGAGCGCAAAGCGCAGCGCATCGGCTCCGACCTGGTCGATCATCTCGAGCGGGTCGACGACGTTGCCCTTGGTCTTGCTCATCTTCACGCCGCCCTCGGCGCGCACCAGGCCGTGAAGGTAGACCGTCGAGAACGGCTCGACATCGGTGCAGAACAGGCCGAGCATCATCATCCGCGCCACCCAGAAGAAGAGGATGTCGTACCCGGTCTCCATGACGGTCGTCGGGTAGAAGCGCTCGAAGTCCGGAGTCCGGTCCGGCCAGCCGAGCGTCGAGAACGGCCACAGCCCACTCGAGAACCAGGTGTCGAAGATGTCGGTCTCCTGGCGGAGCTCCGACGCGGGTCGTCCGCACTCGCCGCACTCGTCGGGACCTGCCTCCGCATCGGTCACCGTGACGTGCCCGTCCGGGCAGAACCAGGCCGGGATGCGGTGACCCCACCACAGCTGGCGGCCGACCGCCCAGTCGTGGATGTTCTCCATCCAGTGGCGGTAGACCTTCTCGAGGTGCGCGGGGACGATCCGGGTGCGTCCTTCGTCGACCGATGCGAGGGCGCGCTCGGCCAGTGGCTTGACGCGGATGAACCACTGCACGCTCAGGCGCGGCTCGACCACCGTTCCGCAGCGCTCGCAGTGACCGACCACCATCGGGTGCGGCGCCTCGGCCTCGAGGTCGCCGGACGTGCGGAGCCGCTCGACGATCTCCTGGCGCGCGGCGTATCGGTCCATGCCGACGAATTCGCCGCCAGCGTCGTTGATCCGCGCCTGCTCGTCCAGGATGGTGATCGCCGACAGGTCGTGGCGCTTGCCGAGCTCGTAGTCATTCGGATCGTGTGCCGGCGTGATCTTCACCGCGCCGGTGCCGAAGGCACGGTCGACGGCGTCGTCGGCGACGATCGGCAGCCGCCGGTCGAGGAACGGCAGCAGGGCGTGGCGGCCGACGAGGTCGCGGTAGCGCTCGTCCTCGGGGTGGACGGCCACGGCCGTGTCACCGAGCAGCGTCTCCGGGCGCGTGGTGGCGACGCTGATCCAGGCGTCGGGGTCTGGCGTGCCATCCTCGCGCGCAAGGTGATAGCGGATCGTCCACAGCGTCCCCGTCTCGTCGCGGTGGACGTTCTCCAGATCGCTGATGGTGGTGAGGCAGCGCGGGCACCAGGTGACCAGCGCCTCGCCGCGATAGACGAGCCCTGCATCCCACAGGCGCGTGAAGGCGGTGCGCACGGCGCGCGCGCTGACCGCGTCCATGGTGAAGCGCTCGCGGCTCCAGTCGAGGCTCGATCCCAGGCGCTCGAGCTGGTCGCGAATCAGCGGGCGCGTCTCTTCCATGAAGCGCCACATCCGCTCGAGGTACCGATCGCGACCGAGCGAGGCGCGCGACTCGCCTTCCTCCGCGATGATCTTGTCGAGAACGAACTGCGCACCGATGCTGGCGTGATCGACGCCGGGCAGCCAGAGCGTGTCCTCCCCCAGCATGCGGTGATAGCGAATGAGGACGTCCTCGATGATGAACGTCACGGCGTGGCCGATGTGCAGTGCGCCGGTCACATTGGGCGGTGGCTGCGTGATGACGAAGCGCCGGGCGCCGGGCGGCGGTCCGTCGGCAGGGCGAAACGCATCGGCCTCCAGCCATCGCCGGTAGATGTCGCGCTCGACCGATGGCGCGTCGTAGCGCGAGGGAAGCTCGGTTCGCTGCGTCGTGGTCATCGTCGTTCGCTCCACACCGTGCAAAAACCCGTTCGTCGAAGGACGAACGGGTTTCGTCGTGGTACCACCTTCATTCGCGCCGCCGGTGGCGACGCCTCGATCCCGCGCTAACGGGCGGACCCGGCCGGCTCGCGTGCGACGTTCGCTCTCTCGCGCCCAGGCGGGCTTCCAGCCGGTGGCCCGCCCTCTCTATCGGCCGATGGAGAGGTACTCCTCACGGTCAACGCCGTGCCGGGAGTCTAGCACCCCGGTCGACCGGGATCGGTCAGCGCGAACGGCTGACGGTGACGCGCAGCGTGCCGTCGGCCTGGCGCTCCATCTCGGAGCCGGCTTCGACCGTGGCGATCGTTCCCTCGATGTCGAAGGCCGGGTCATGCACCGCGCGGTACACGAACTCGCCGGTCGGACCCAGGCTCAGCGTCACCGAGCGGATCCCCTCCGCCTTCTCCAGCGACTGCTTGAACGAGGTGATGGCTCCAAAGCTACCCAGCCCCTTGACCACGATCGCGGTCGACGCCTCGCCATTGCTGGCCGGTGCCGGCGTGGCGGCCTCGGCGGGCTTGGCCTGCATCTGCTGATCGAGCTCCGCCAGTCGCGCTTCGAGTGACGGCGGCGTCGATTCGGCCTCTGGCTCGGCCTCGCCCTCGGGCGCGGGCTCGGGCTCGGGCGAGGTCGCGTCCTCAGTTGTGGCCGCCGCTCCGTTCCCCGCGGATGGCTGGCTCTTGTCGATGCCGAGCTGCGCCAGGCGGGACGTCAATGTCTCGCCGGTTGCCGGCTGAGCGTCCTTTGTCTCGGCGTTCTTGTTGCTCGTCTTCGGTGCGGCAGCTTCGCCAGTGACGTCCAGTGAAGGGACGGCCGGCATCTGCTTGGCCGTCGTCACGAACAGCGCAGGATCCTTGATGGTGCCGAGCTTCTCGAAGAATGACTGCAGCTCGCCCTCGTACGCCGTCAGGCGCTCCTGGACGATCGACTTCTCGTGTTCCGTGCTGCGCGCGTGGGCCTCGAGCTGCTGCTCCAGCTGACGCTTGCGGGACTCGACCTTCTTGGCGGCCTCGGCGCGGACGCGCTCCAGCTCGTCGCGCTCCCACTCGCCGATGCCCGTGATGTCGAGCTCCGACGTGCGGCGCAGCTCCTCCGCGCGCTCGGTGCCGCGCTCGCCGACCTGCTCGACGCGCTTGTCGACCAGGCTGCGCAGCTCACCGAGGTTGCGATCACGGGTCTCTTCGGCGACACGGCGCATGGCGTCGACGAGATCCTGAAGGAACGGCTCGGGCGTCGACGCGGCTGCCGGCTGCACGACCGCAGCGGCCGGCGCGGGGGCGGCTGACTCGGCAGGTTCGGTCGTCTCAGCCGCGGCCCGCGCTTCGGCGCTCCCCGTTGCCGCGGCCTCGGAATGCTCGGTGCCGACCGTGCTCACCGTCGCGGTATCGGTCTGCTCGGCCGCCGCATCGGTCCCGTCGTCGGCTGTTTCGCTCGACCACGGAAGCCGGAAGCCGGGGCGGCGTGGAGTCGATGTCATTGGCGCGTTCTCACCTGTGCTGTGCTACCCGACTGGGCTGCGGCCATCGTAGACCGTTGCCGGGACGCACCCCGAGTGGCCCAAAGTACCGGTCGGCCGATCCGGTCGTACCGCTCCGCATGATTGCTACCATCGCGTGCATGCCTGACATCCACCTGCCGGCATGGGTCGCTCAGCTGCTGAGCGTCGCGCTCATTGCCATCGTGGCGGTGCTCGCGTTCGTTGCGCTCCGCTCGGCCGTGCGACTGGCCGTTCGGCACCTGCTCGAGCGGCGCACCGAACAGGATGCCGAGGAAACCTTGTCGGCGATCGAGCTGGAGCGGCGGGTCCGGACCCTCGAGAGCCTGACGGTGCGCGTGGCCGGCACGGTCATCCTGGTCATCGCGGTGCTGATGGCGTTGTCGCCGTTCGTCGACATCGGTCCGGCGGTGGCTGGATTCGGCGTCGTCGGCATTGCGGTGGGGTTCGGCGCCCAGACGCTGATCAAGGACTGGCTGGCCGGGATCTTCGTCATCATCGAGAACCAGTACAGCCAGGGCGACGTGGTGCGGATTGCGGGCGTCGATGGCGTGGTCGAGGACTTCAGCCTGCGGCGGACGGTGCTCCGCGACCTGAACGGAACGGTCCACTCGGTGCCGAACGGGCAGATCACGGTGGCCTCCAACATGACGCGGGTCTGGGCGCGGGTGAATCTCGACGTGACCGTCGCCTATGGGACCGATATCGACCTCGCCACGCGGCTGATCAACGACATCGGCGCGAATCTGCAGGCCGATCCGGAGTGGTCGCCGCGCATGCTCGAGGCGCCGTCGGTGATCCGCGTCAACGCGCTCGGAGACAGCGGCATCACCCTGAAGGTGCTCGGCCAGGTGCGCGCCGCCGAGCAGTGGACCGTCGCCGGCGAGCTGCGCAAGCGCGTGCTGGCAGTCTTCGCCGAACACGGGATTAAGATCCCATTCCCGCAGCGGGTGATGATCAGCCAGCCGAGCGACGAGGGCGTGGCCGGGGAGAAGACTCCGGCCTGAATCAGGCTCTCCGTGGCAGTCCGCGGCTCGCGCGCATGCAGCTGGCGCATGCAACTCCGCGTGGCGGCCGGTTCATGCGAGATTTGATGACGCCCGACGCATCAACCGGGGCGCGATCGCCGGTTCGCGTCGATCTCCATGCGCCCCGCGCATGCGCTCCGCGCGCTCTGCGCCCCGCCATGCGCTCCACGCGCTAGGCCGATTCCTCCTGGCGCTCGGCCGCACGGTCCTTCGACCGACGACGAGGTTCGGTCTCCTCGGTCACCGTCACGAGCATCGGCGGCTGACCGTGCTCGATCGTCTCGGCGGTGATGACCACCTTCTTGACGTCCGTCCGCTCGGGGATCTCGTACATCACCTCGAGCAGCGCCTCCTCGACGATGGTGCGGAGGGCGCGCGCGCCGGTCTTGCGCTCGAGGGCGAGGCGCGAGGTGGCCGTCAGCGCATCGGGGGTGAAGACCAGCTCGACCTTGTCGAGCGACAGGAACTTCGTGAACTGGCGGGTGACGGCGTTCTTGGGCTCGGTCAGGACGCGCACCAGGTCGTCCTGCGACAGGGCGGCGAGCGAGACGACGACCGGCAGGCGACCGACGAACTCGGGGATCAGCCCGTACTTGAGCAGGTCCTCGGGCATGAGCCGGCTGAGCAGGGCCTGGCGGCGCTCGTCCTTCGACTGCTGTGCCTGCGAGCCAAACCCGATCGACCGCTTCCCGACCCGCTCCTCCACGATCCGCTCGAGGCCCTCGAAGGCGCCACCACAGATGAACAGGATGTTGGTGGTGTCGATCTGGATGAAGTCCTGGTGCGGGTGCTTGCGGCCGCCCTGTGGCGGCACGTTGGCGACCGTTCCCTCCAGGATCTTGAGCAGCGCCTGCTGCACGCCCTCGCCCGAGACGTCGCGGGTGATCGACGGGTTGTCCGTCTTGCGCGCGATCTTGTCGATCTCGTCGATGTAGATGAT
>JAICUY010000088.1 GCA_025935615.1 Steroidobacteraceae bacterium | reverse complement strand
TGCGCGCGGCAGCCGAGGGCCACGCCTGCGTCGCCGAGGTCCGCGGCCGCGGGTTGATGGTCGCCCTCGAGCTGGCCGACCGCGAAACCCTTGCACCGCGTCCCGACCTCGCCAAGCAGGTCATCGCCGCGGCCTTCGACCGCCACCTGATGCTGCTCAACTGCGGCACGTACGGCAATGTGGTGCGCGTCATCCCGCCGCTGGTCACGACGTCTGACGAGGTCGATCAGGCGGTCGAGATCATCGGCCAGGCACTCGCATCGGCCTAGCTCGGGTGGCCAGCTGGGAGGACGTGCGGCGTCTCGCGCGTGCGGCCGACCTCGCAGCCTTGGCGATTCTGCTCCGCAAGGACCGATCCTGGGTGTTCGCCCGCGCCGGCGCCGATGCCGGGGCCGATGCCGAGGCAGACGCCTGACGCTGGCAGGCCGACCCTTTCGCCATTCGTAACGGATTCTGTTACGAATGGCCAGCGAAGGTCATCCTCGACCGTCGGAAGACCTAGCCGGCCAGCTCCTGGGCGAACTCGCGGAAGGTCGAGACGTATCGGTCGATGTCCGCCTCGCTGTGCTGGACCGACAGCGTCCACTGGTCGTCAGGGCCGGGGGGCAGCAGGATGCCGCGGTTGGCGAGATAGAAGAACGACGCCGCCCACAGCTCGCTATCGAGACCGATGAAGTCGCGGTAGTTCGTCACGCGCCCCGGCGTGAACATCACGCAGCCCTTGGGACCGACATTGATCGCGTAGCCGGGCAGGCCGAAGTCGGAGATGACCGATGCGCAGCCATCGGTCAGGCGCTGCGCCAGGGCATGGAGCCGCGGGTAGGCGTCGGGGGTGAGGATGCGGGTCAGCGTTGTGAGGCCGGCGGCCATCGACAAGGGATTGCCGTTGAAGGTCCCCAGGTGGGCGACGCGCGTGGCCCCGCCCGGGATGGTGGTGTGGGCCAGACCGGTGCCGGTGCCGCCGTCCTCGGGGAGTGCCTCGATGACGCGCATCACCTCGGCGCGGCCGCCGAACGCCCCGATCGGAACGCCACCGCCGATGCTCTTGGCGAGGCAGAACAGGTCCGGCTGCACGCCGAAGAATTCGGTGGCGCCGCCATAGGCCAGCACCACGCCGGTCTTCACCTCGTCGAAGATCAGCACCGCGCCGTGCTCCGTGGCCAGCTCGCGGACCCGCTCCAGGAAGCCGGGGAGTGGCGGCACCACGCCGATGTTGAACTGGACCGGCTCGATGATGATCGCCGCGATCTCGCCGCGATGCGCCTCGAGGATGGCTGCCAGGGCATCGGGCTGGTTGTACGGGGCGATCACCGTCTCGGCAACGCGGGAGCGCGGCATGCCGGCCGTGGCCGGCACGGTGGTCGGCGACTCGGCCGGCCCCATCAGGTCACGCGGCGGCTGGATGCTGACCAGCACGTCGTCGTGGTGGCCGTGGTAGCCGCCCTCGAACTTGATGATCTTCTCGCGGCCGGTGTAGCCACGGGCCACGCGGATCGCATCCATCGTCGCCTCGGTGCCGCTGTTCGAGAACCGCACCAGGTCGGCGTGGAAGCGGCGCTTGATCTCCTCCGCCAGCGCCACGCCGTCCTCGACCGGGAAGGTGTAGCAGGTGCCGTTGGCCACCCGGTGCGCCAGCACCTCGGCCAGGATCGGATGCGAATGGCCGGCGGCGAGCACGCCGAAGGCCATGTCGAAGTCGATGTACTCATTGCCGTCCGCGTCCCAGATGCGCGAGCCGCGCGCATCGGTCATGAACAGTGGGTAGGGGTCGTACGACTGGAACGATGAGGCGACGCCGAGGGGCAACGACCCCTTGGCCCGCTCGTGCAGCTCCGCCGAGCGAGGCGTCCGCTGCCGGTAGGCGGCCTCTTCCCGCTCGGAGATGGATGCCAGTCGTGCCCGGTCGATGCCGGCCGAGATCGTCATCGGTATCGGTCCTTTCGAGATCGGCCTTCAGGTGGGCCGATGGGCGCCCGGCTCCATCTCGACCATTTCGTGGTGGATGCCGTATCGGTCAAGCAGCTCGTGGTAGGGATCGGGATCGAAGGGCTCGGGCCCGAGGACGCCGCTCCCCTTCCAGGCGCCGGTGGCCAGCAGCTCCATGGCCAGCACCGGGTTGAAGCCGGTCTGCCAGGCGACGGCCTGCAGACCCCAGCGCTGCCAGGTCTCGGCCGCATCCGTCATCTGGTACATGAACACCTCGCGCGGCTTGCCGTCCTTGCGACCGATGACCCAGGTGCCGACGATCGCCCTGCCGACCATGCGGTCCCCCACCCTGGCCGGGTCGGGCGTGATGGCGGCCAGCACGTCGCGCGGCGCGACCTCGACACCCCTGACGGTGACCTTGTCGGTGCGATCCATCCCGAGGGCATGGATCGTCTTGAGCTTTTCGATGAAGTCGCTGCCAAGCGCGTACTTGAAGGTCACGCGCTTGGTCTCGATGTAGCGCGGCACGAGGACGACCTCCTCGTGCTCGACATTGACGCATTCGACCGGACCGATGCCCTCCGGGAACGGGAACATCTCGGCCGCCGAGAAGGGCTGGGTGGTATGCCAGTCGCCGTCCGACCAGATGACGGGAGGATTGAGGCACTCTTCGATGGTGGTCCAGATGCTGAACACCGGCGCGAAGTCGTAGCCCTCGATGCGCAGGTCGCCGCCGTCGCGCACGTGCACCTCGTCGATCTCGTCGAACAGGTGCTTCTTGGCATAGGCGGCGAAGACGTCGGTCAGGCCGGGATCCATGCCCATTCCCAGCAGGGCCAGCTTGCCGGATCGGGCCCAGGCGTCGGACATCGCGAACTGCTCGTCGGCCAGCTTCACGCCCGGTCGTTCGAATGGATGGTCCGCGTCCGGTCTGGAGAGGCTGGTGGCCATGTCCATGTAGTGGGTGTTGGCGTCGAGCGCGCCCCGGAAGATCGGCATCACGAACTGCGGGTCGACCGCATTCATGATCAGCTCAGACCGATGCTGCTGCGCCAGATCGCTGATGGCGGCCTGGTCGCTGGCGTCGATCCTTGCCGGTGGGAATCGCTCAGGCTGCTTGGTCGCCTCGGCGACCTGGGTGGCGCGGTCGAGGTCGTAATCGGCGACGACCATCTGCTCGCACCAGTCGCGTTCGGCGGTGAGCCTGGCGATGGCCTCGCCGACGGTGCCGGCACCGATGAGGAGGATCCGCATGAGTCGTGCTCCGCGTGCTGCGTTGTTCCGACGCTTGGACGACGGCACGCGTCTGCGCAACAGGATCTCGGTGCCGATACCGCGCGGTCGACCGCGCGGTTCGACGGTCAATCTAGCAGAACCTGAGCCGGATCGGCGAGTCCATTCTGGGTGGACTGCATGCACGGGCGGCCCGGACGCGCAGCAGGAGCGAGACGCCGTGTGCGCCGAATCGCACTTGCGAGCCTCACCCCGTGGCTCTATCGGCGAAGCAGGACGGCCGCGAGCGTCGCTGGTTGGGCGAACGTGGGCGAAGGCCGGCCAACGCGAGCGAAATGGCCACCCGGTGGCTCGTTCGGCGAAGGAATGTGCCTGGCGGACGCGGCTGGCCCGTATCGGACACCCTCCTTCTCCGTTAGAGCCGCCAGGCGGCTACACCCGAGTCATCCCTGGGCATTGCCGGCGATGTTCACCATCCACGGCACGCCGAAGCGGTCGTTGAGCATGCCGAAGCTGTCACCCCACGGCGCCTTCTCGAGCGGCATGGTGACCGTGCCGCCTTCAGCCAGCTTGTCCCAGTAGCCGCGCAGCTCTGTTTCGTCGTCGCCGCTCAGCGACACCGAGAAGGCGCCCGGCTTATCGGCCGGCATATCGGTCGGGCTGTCGGAGGCCATGAGGGTGAAGCCGGCGGGCGTTTCGAGCTGGCCGTGCATCAGCCTGTCTGTGTCGGCCGGGTTCTGCGCCATGTTGCCCTCGGCGTAGGAAGAGGTCGTCAGCTCGCCGCCGAACACGTCGCGGTAGAACTCGATCGCCTCGCGCGCATTTCCGTCGAATTGCAGGTAGGGGTTGAGCTTGGATCCCACTTCGTCTCCTCTCGGGGTGGTGTTGCTGCTGCTGTGGTGATTGACCACCGATGCGCCGAAAACTCGTCGGCCGAGGCGCCGAGCAACGATGCCAAACGTGCATCAGCCTTGGCGTAGGCTCGGCCGAAGGGCACCGGCGGCTGGCATGGACCCGACTTCGGCCTGCTGGCGCCTCCAAAACCGTGCCTGGCGACGGCAATGCCCGCCAAAACCGTGCCTGGCGATAGGTGCGGCCGCCAGCGGCGGATGCCACATCGGCTAAGCGCTCTGTCGCGCAAGCTTGGCCAAGCCGGGGTCAGTCGCGCAAGCTTGGCCAAGCCGGGGTCAGTCGCGCAAGCTTGGCCAACTCGGGATCAGTCGACGATCTTGGCCATCACGTGCTTGACGATGGTGTAGTCCTCGATCGAGTAGCTGCTCATGTCCTTGCCGTAGCCCGACTGTCCGAAGCCGCCGTGCGGCATCTCGGACGCGATCGTCAGGTGGTCGTTGATCCAGACCGTGCCGTAGCGCAGCGCCTTGGCTGCCCGCAGCGCCTTCTTCACATCGCGGGTCCAGACCGATGCGGCGAGCCCGTACGGCACGCCGTTCGCCCAGCGGATGCCCTCCTCTTCGTCGGAGAAGCGCTGGACGGTCACGACGGGGCCGAAGACCTCGTTCTGGACGATCTCGGCGTCCTGGGCAACGCCGGTCACGATCGACGGCTTGTAGAACCAGCCGCGGTCGCCGAACGCCTCGCCGCCGGCGGCGATCTCGGCACCGTAGCCGCGCGCACGGTCGACGAAGCCCGCCACGCGCTCGCGCTGGGCTCGCGAAACGAGCGGCCCCATATCGAGCTCCGGATCCGAGGCCGGATCGCCGACCTTGATCGATTCCACCGCCGGGACCAGTGCCTCGAGCGCTCGGTCGTAGCCGGAGCCCATGGCGATGATGCGCGTCGCGGCGGTGCAGTCCTGCCCGGAGTTGAAGAAGCCGGCGAGCTTGATCGTCTCGGCCAGGGCGTCCATGTCCGCATCGTCGAAGACGAGCACCGGCGCCTTGCCGCCGAGCTCCAGGTGGACGCGCTTGACCGTCTGCGCGGCGGCGGCCGCGATCTCGCGACCGGTGGCGGTATCGCCGGTGAGCGACACCATGTCGACGTCGGGGTGGGTAATGAGCCGATGGCCCACCGTGTCGCCCGGGCCGGTGACGACGTTCAGCACGCCTTTCGGGAAGATGTCTGCGGCGATTTCGGCCAGTCGCAGCGCCGAAAGAGGCGTCATAGAGGCCGGCTTGAGGACGACGGTGCAGCCGGCGGCCAGCGCCGGGCCGAGCTTCCAGATGGCCATCATCAGCGGGTAGTTCCACGGCGCCACCTGCCCGACGACGCCTGCCGGCTCGCGGCGGACCATGCTGGTGTGCGTTGACACGTACTCCCCGGCCGCCTTCCCCTCGACGACGCGCGCCGCGCCGGCAAAGAAGCGGACATTGTCGACGGTGAATTCGACGTCGAAGTCGGCCGTGCCCTTGGGCTTCCCGACATTCGCCTGTTCGAGCGCGGACAGTGTTTCGGTGTCGCGCTCGATGGCATCGGCGAAGGCGTAGAGGGCCTTCGAGCGCTCGGCGGGCGTCGTCTGCGACCAGCTCTCGAAAGCTGTGCGCGCGGCCGCGACCGCCCGATCGACGTCGGCCACATCGCCGCGCGGGACCTGCGCGATCTCCTCCTCGGTG
Source organism: Steroidobacteraceae bacterium (assembly GCA_025935615.1). Classification (GTDB taxonomy): domain Bacteria; phylum Chloroflexota; class Limnocylindria; order QHBO01; family QHBO01; genus JAICUY01. The sequence goes on along the minus strand of JAICUY010000088.1, from coordinate 1,162 downwards.
GCCGGGTTGACGACGGCCGCCGTGTCGCCGCTGGCCGCATCGGTCCAGTCGCCATCGATGAACATCTTCCTGGGTGGGGTAGCGGTGGCCGTCATGACGCGAACCTCTCGGCTGCAAAACGAACTCGGAAAGCCCCTGGTGGAGGCCATCCTAGCCGAAGCGCGGGCACGTGCCACGCGCCGTCCTCAGAGATCGGCGCGGTCGAAGATCAGGGCCGATGCAGCGAGGACGAGCACCGTCCACGCCACGCTCCATGCGACGAACAGTGGAGCCGGCGGCGCATCCGCGAAGAACGGAAACGCGGCGATCTGTGGGCCGGCCGCCGCCCCGGCCAGCACCACGCTGGCCGGCTCCAGGCTGTAGATCGCGCCGCGCCACAGGCCGTCGCTGGGCAGGAGGATGCTCACCACGGGGCCCAGTCGCGACAGCGCAGCGTCGCCGAACGCGATACCGATCCCACCGACCACCCCGCTCAACCAGGCGATCCCGAACAGCAGCATGGCCACCACGCCCGACGTGACCGCCGACAGCCGCGTGCTCAGGAGGAAGGTGAGCGTCAGCACCACCAGGCCCTCGCCCGCGACATACGCGATCGCCTCGACCGGCTGGACAGGAACGTACCCGGTCGTCAATGCCACGACGATCAGCTCGGCGACGCCGGAGAAGACGGCATAGGCAATCACCACCAGTGCCAGCGCCAGCCACCTGCCCAGCAGGATCGAGGAGCGTGGGATGGGGCGCGCGGCGAAGGCCTGCAGCTCGCCCGATTCACGCGACCCGGCGATCGCCGGGGCAGCAGCCAGCACCGCGAACAGGGCGAGGATGAAGCTGAACATGAAGGTCACGCCGATGAGCAGCTGAGACGCCACGAGCTGGACCTGGTCGACCGGCACGTTCCCATTGCGAACGCCCGGCAGGTTGTGCAGCTGCGCATAGCCCCACGCGGTGAGCAGTACTGCCGCGGCCGACAGTCCGAAGAGGGCCAGCAGCATGCGTCGGCGCATCGCCTCGCGCAGCGTCAGGCGAGCGATGACCCACGCCGCGCGCATGTCGATCACGCTGGACCACCGGACGGCACGTGGAGCAGCTGGCGGAAGCGCTCCTCGAGCGTCGGTTGGATCGGCTCAACCGAGTGCACCGACGCGCCGAGCTCGACCAGGGT
>JAICUY010000033.1 GCA_025935615.1 Steroidobacteraceae bacterium | reverse complement strand
GCCGTCAGCCGTCTGCACGAGCATCGACTGATGGCCCGGGGTGTGGCCCGGCGTCGGAATCAAGCGCACTCCCGGCACCAGCTCGCGCTCTCCACTGACAGACCGATACGCCTGCTGCCCCAGCGCGAGCGCGTCCTGGACGATCGCCTCGGGATCGGCGCGCGCGACCTCGAGCTCGGCTGCCTGCACGTAGATCGGGAGCTCCGGCGGAAGTCGGAAATTGCCGCCGGCATGATCGATGTGCAGGTGGCAGTTCGCCACGAGGTCCAGCTGATCCGGCGATGCGCCCTGGTGCCCGAGCAGGTCGAGGAGGCTGCGCGGAAACGTCCGCAGCTCGGCTTCGTCGTCGCCTTCGTTGAGCGTCGTCGGCTCGTCGAACGCGAACCCGGTGTCGAACAGGACCGTCGCCTCGGGATGCCGCACGAGATAGGCGACCGATACGATCCGCTGCCCCGCCAGCCGGTGCCCGGCAGGCGCGAGATAGTCCCCGGTGACGAAGCCGGTGATCGTCGATTCGTGCATGGTCCGGCGAGGATACGCGCCGCGCAACCGCGCAAATGTGGACATCTGCGCATCGCGCGGCAGGGCAGTGTGGAAAAGTTCGGAGCGGCCTTCGGCGGCAGCAAGCGGCGCCGCGGGGAGTCTGAAGGAAGAGGATCGGCCGGGTCGGCGCCCGGCCCGGCTCAGGCCCCGGCGGGCTGGATTGACGGGCGGTGCGTGGCCGGCGCTTGCGCCTCGAGGACGGCGTGCACCCAGCGCGCAAGGCGCGGCATCTCGAACAGCGAGAACGTCAGGCCGCGGGCGGCAAGCTGCTCGTGGCCCCAACCCTTGAACTCGCGGCGTGCGGCGACGGCGCACATTTCATCGTAGATCTCGGGCCAACCGGTGGCCTTGCGACGGTGGCAGTAGCGGATGAAGGCTGCGATCTCCGGCGAGGGCTGATCGCCGGCATGGCTCGGGGAGAGGGGTCGCGCGGGCACCGCGTTCGACCGCTCGGGCATGTGAGAACCCTCCGCAACTTGACTGGTGATGGATGAATCCGGTGAATCCGTGGGCGCCGAATCGGTGATGAGAATAGGCGTCGGCGTCGAATGCTAGGAGCCGATTCGGCACGTGGGAAGGGGGTCTGTCCACCAACTTGTCCACATTCTTTTCCACCGGACACCGCGTGGCGCGCGGGACCGTCGGCCGCTATGCCGGTTCGACGTTGCCGGCGCTGCCGTCGACGGTGACCCGCATCCCGGTCCTGAGGCGGGCGGTGGCGTCGTCACAGCCGACCACGGCGGGGATCCCGTACTCGCGAGCGATGATCGAGGCGTGGGCCGCCGGGCTCCCGACGTCGGTCACGACGGCAGCCGCTCGCGCGAAGAGGGGCGTCCATGCCGGAGCGGTGAGCGGCGCCACCAGGATCTCGCCGGGTTCGAGCTCATCGAACTGTTCGGGTCCGCGGATGACCCGCACCAGCCCGCTGGCGCGACCGGGCGAGGCGGGCACGCCTGACACGATCGCGGTATCGGATGCAACCGCACCGAGCACGCCTGGCATGGCGTCGAACAGCTTCCGCAGCAAGGGGTTCAGACGCCCCACGATCGCCGGCGGGACGAGGCGCGCCTGCTGCTGCCGGGTCGAGCGTCGAGCCTCCACGTCGACCGGGGGCAGCGCTCCGTCGCGGAGCGCCGACAGGACTTCGTCACGGGTCAGGAAGAAGACGTCATCGGCTTCGGCGATGACGCCTTGCGACGTGAGCGCTTCTCCGATGCGCAGCACGGCCCGTCGCATGGCCGGCCACGCGAGCGTCAGCTCGGCCACCTGCTCCTCACGCAGCGGAACGAGGTGCTGGGCATCGTGCAGCAGCTGGCGGAAGCTTCGAAGACGCCGGGGCGACGAAGCGAGCGCATTGAACGCCGCCTGCTGCGCCGCGTGCCTCGCCTCGACCAGCGCCGCATGATCGGCGGCCGGCCTGGTTGCCACGCCGGCTCGCGGCCCCGGCACATGCCACCAATCCAGCGACGCCAGGGCATGCTCAGGCGGATCGGTCGGTGCCGTGAAGCCGCTCAGAAGCGGCAGGTGACTGCCGCCAAGAGAGGGCCGCAGGTGGCGGTGGTAGAAGCGCGCGAGGTTGACCTCCATCTTGTATGCGGCGCCTGCGAGGATCGTGACCCAGGTGAACGATTCGCCGGCAGCGTCCGCCAGCTCGTCGATCAGCGCCGGCAGCTCGATGACCGGCAGCCGTCCGACCCGTTCCTCGGCTTCCGCCACCACGGCTCGATACCGGGGCTGCACGTCGGCGCGCCACTGCCGTTCGGCAACCGGGAAGCTATAGCGAACGGTCGAGGGGTTGATGCCGGCGAGCTTGCGTGGAGAGCGGATCAGGTGCCACAGCATGTTCGGCAGGTTGCGGCCGAAGGCGGCCGGCGTGGCCCAGTTGAGCGTGTAGAAGTACCAGCCGTTGACGATCACGTGATATGGCCGTGGAACGCGTTGACCAATCTCCTTCAGGTAGTTGGCGTGCGTGCGCTCTTCCATGGCACTCAGCAGCCACGACTCGAAGAGCGGGGTCACCGGCTCCGAGATCCACTCGCCGAATCGAAGCTGACGGGTGAAGGCGCCAGCAGCGCGGGGCTCCCAGGAGACGTCGGGCGGCAGGGCCGTCATCGGTCGGGCCTGCAGAATCCACAGCTCGCCGTCCGCATCGATCGCCCACTCGATGTCCTGCGGAACGCCGGCGGCGGCGGCAATACGCCGTGCCTCACCGGCCACGTGCAGGGCCTGATCTCGATCAATCGCGTGATCGGGCTGGCGCCGCGCCGTCGCGACACCACTCACCACACGCCACTCGTCACCGGCTGTCCCGCCCGATACGAGCCGTTCGCCAACCCCGCGGACCGCGGTGACGATGCAGGCGTCACGATCGCCGTTGATCGGGTCGGCGGTGAGCGCCACACCGGCGGCAGCCGGAACGACCATCCGCTGGACGATCACCGCCATCTCGCCGTTCGCATCGGTGCCGTAGGCCTTCGCCCGGGCGGCCTGCGAGCTGACGAGGACACGATCCACAGCTTCGGTCAGGCCATCGCGCGTGACGTCCAGGACCGTCTCGTACATCCCGGCGAACGAGCGCTCGGCCCCGTCTTCCGCGATTCCGCTCGATCGAACGGCGAAGGGGCCGTTGCCGAGATCAGCCAATCCCGCATCGAGCACCGCGTTGCGCTCAACGGCCGACATGCCGCCGGCAGCGACGGTCAGGACAAACCCGTCGGGGACCCGACCTCCGGCAACGATGAGCTCACCGAGCTGAGCCGCCTTCCCGCCAACCTCGGCCGCATCGGTCAACCGTATGTCGCGAAGGCGTTGGGCCGGCGCTGCGGTCATCGTGGCTTTCCTGAACGAGCCGCCGCGATCGCGGAGCGCACGATCCAGTCGATGTCATTGGCAAGCTCGTCGGCCGAAAGGCCGAGGTGATCCCGCCACATCCGCAGCGAGGCGGAGGCAGTGATGACTGCCAGCAGGCGGGTGATCCGGTCTCGGTCGGCTCTCGGCAGCTTCGGCTCGATCGAGTCCGCCACCTTTCGAAGGCGCTCGTACCGAGTGGACATCGTCGCGTGCCGGACCTCGGCCGCGGCCGGACTTGCCATCGCTGCGCGGGTGGCGTCGTCGAGAGCGTCGAGCCGCTCCACGTAGGCGCGAATCATGGGTGCCAGCTCGTCCAGGGAGTGCGGATCGGCGATGGTATCGAGCCCGCTGCGTCGCGCGGCGTGGGGGTAGACCGCGGCCAGAAGCTCCCGCTTCGTCCGAAAGTGGCGGTACACGGTCGGGACGGACACGCCGGCCTCTCTGGCCACCGCCGGAACGGAGAGGCTCGCGATGCCGGTCGCGATGACTCGCAGGGTGGCGTCCAGGATGCGGATCCGTGTCTTCTCGGCCTGTTCCTCCCGCAGTCCGCTCCGATACATTCGCCTTGGCGCTTCGGCAATACGGTTCATCTCGTGAATATATGAACCATGTCAAGGCCGCGATGACACCCGGCGGCACCTATCGAGGCTGGCTCTCGCCGAGATCCACGACCCGCCCGGTGATCGGCCCGACATCTGGGTAGTCCTCTCGGTGCTCGACGCCGGATTCGGTGAGAAGCAATCCATTCGCGGCCGCATCGGTCAGAAACAGGTACGGTCGCGCGCCGAGGCGGGCCTGAACGCTGTTCTTCAGGAGCCGATGGACAACGTTCACGGCCGGCCCCAGCAGCTCGGTCTGCGAACCGACGGTCTGGCGGACAGCCTGGCCCCGATGCAGGATCACCTTGAGGTCGAGGCTGGCGACGACCGGGCACGCCGTGCAGACATGATCGCGCGCGTTGCGCGCCTGCTCGCGCCGTGCGCGAAACGCCTGGTACAGCTCGTTGAGGCTGGCGAGGACGGCATCACCCCGGCCGTCCAGCGATGCTGCGGGCGCGACAGCAAAGACCGCGTCGCCTTCGAGCTTGGCGACTTCGAAGTCGGGTCGAAGGCCCTCGATGACGCCATCGAGCAGCTCGCCAAGCACGGCGAAGCCCGCCGGGATCCCTGCGCTGAAGTCAACGCCGTGGGCGCGCTCGACATCGGCCATGAACGCCGTGTACCCGGAGATGTCGGCCAACAGCAGGTACCGATCCCCGGCTGTTGAGGTTGCTCGCCTGGTGTCCGCCATGGGCAACCCGCATCGTACGCCGATGGTGCGGCGCCACCACGAAAGCCGGCCCATGACCCGGCGCCGTGGTCAGGCGTGCGGCGAGCTTGGCTCGGTGGTGAGTTGGTACCGCATACCGGATTCGAACCGGTGATCTCCGCCTTGAGAGGGCGGTGTCCTAGGCCTCTAGACGAATGCGGCACGAATGACGACGAGGTCGCAGGACGGGCCGCGAGTATAGCAAGCGCGTTCGGACCCGGCCAATGAGCGGTGCGTCTGTCCCATCGTCAGATATTTCTGCCAGTTCTACGTCTGACCGATTTGGACCGATACAGCTCGTCGGCAGAACCGACGGTTCGTACCGCCGACCGATCCGGCCCGGAACGGGGCGAACATAGGACTGTCCGTCATTTCCGCGCGGCCGTATCCGCGCGGACAACGACCCCGCGCGGATGACCGCGCGCGGCCAACCACTCAGCCGGCGCTCGCCTCCCCCGCCGATCTCCCCGCCACCTGCCAGCCGATCCAGTACACCACCGCCGCCACGATGAAGCCAATGATGTAGGCGAAGTCGGCGTAGTGGAGCACGTCGTCGCTGATGGCGTTGATCGGCAGGCCGGTCGACGCGCGCAGCTCCTCGCCGAAGGCCGACTGCTGGAACGGCAGCGACACGAGGAAGCCGACGACCAGCGCGCCGAGGCCCCACCAGCCGGCCGGCAGCGCGCTGAAGTTGAGCAGCCGGCCGGTGTCGACCCGCCCGCGACGCAGCCACCAGTCGACCAGCACGACCGCCGCCCACGGCGCGATCCAGTAGCTGATGAACAGCAGGTAGCTCTCGAACTTGGCGGCGAAGTCGCCGGAATTCAGGTACAGGGTGAAGAAGAAGCCGAGCACCGCCACGACCAGCGCGGACGCGACGCGGGGTATCCGCACGCCGGCTGCCTGCAGCGACAGGGAACCGGTGTAGTCGTTGATGGCGTTGACCGCCACCGTGCCCAGGAAGATGGCGATCATCGCCAGCGCGCCGAGCAGGCCGCCACCCAGGATCGTGTCGCGGATGGTGCCGATCGAGGTGCCGCTCACCTGGTCGGCGACCAGCAGGCCGAGCACCTCCAGCCAGCCCGCCGACAGCGTCAGCGCGGCCACGGTGAGGAAGAAGATGCCGCTCGAGGACGTATCGGTCGGGAGGTAGCGGCTGTAGTCCGATGCGTACAGCGACCAGGCCAGCACGAAGCTCGCGCAGATGGTGCTGAACAGGACGAAGGCGCCGAGCTGGTCGAGCCCGGTGAAGCCGTCGACGCGACCGGTGCTGGCGTTGCCCGCGATGGCGACCGTGAGCACCACGAACATGATGCCCAGCACGATGGCCATGTACTTCTCGAAGGTGTGGATCGCCTCGTAGCCGATGATGCCCAGGATCGCCTGGCAGATGACCACGATGATCAGCGCGACGACGAAGGGCAGCCCGGTGAGCAGCGACAGGGCAGCCGCGCCGAAGATCGAATTGATGCCGTCCCAGCCGATGCACGACAGCCAGTTCAGGAGGCCGGGCACGACGATGCTCTTGCCGTAGGCCGCGCGCGCCAGCGGCATCTGGGCCATGCCGGTCCGCGGACCCATGGTGCCCAGCAGGCCGACCAGGATCGAGCCGACGATGTTGCCGACCAGGATGGCCAGCACGCCGGTCACCAGGCCGATCTGAAGGAAGTCCGCCGCCGCCAGCGTGCCGATGAAGAACGCGGCCGGCACGAGGTTCGGCGTGAACCAGACGCTGAAGATGCGGCCCAGCGATCCGTATCGGGCGCTGGCAGGAACCGGCTCGATGCCGCGACCCTCGATCGAGAGATCGCCGGCGTGGCTGGGCATCCCCTCGTTGGTGAGCGCTTCGACCGCCATTCGGTGTGCCTCCTCGGCAGGCCCCCCGCTCTTACTCGCCGATGTCCTCGTTCCAGATGTCCGGATGCGCTGCGATGAACTCATCCATCAGCGCCTTGCACTCCTCGGAGTCCAGGTTGACGACCTCGACGCCTCGCGACCGCAGCAGGTCCTCGCCGCCCACGAACGTGCGGTTCTCGCCCATCACCACCCGCGGGATGCCGTACAGCAGGATGGCGCCGGTGCACATGTCGCATGGCGACAGGGTGGTGTACATCGTCGACCGGCGATAGACCGATGCGGGCTGGCGCCCGGCGTTCTCGAGCGCATCGGTCTCGCCATGGCGGATGGCGCTGTTCTGCTGGACGCGCCGGTTGTGGCCCGCTCCCAGCACCGTGCCGTCGGCGACCAGGACTCCGCCGATCGGCACACCGCCCTCGTCGCGCCCGATGCGCGCCTGCGCGATGGCGAGCTCCATGAACGCAAGATCATCGGCTTGGTTCATGCCGCGCAGCATACGCAGAATTTCAGTCGCGGCGACGGAAGTTGCGCACCGCAAGACCCAGCACCACGACCCCGAACAGGAGCAGGACCACGCCCTCGAGCCAGATCGGCAGCACGTAGTCGCCGATCGTCAACGACAGCCGGTCCAGTGCCGCGGCGGGCATCCCCGCACCGTCGAGCATCACGCGTCGCAGCGGGTCCATCCCGTACGACGCCGGGTCGATGCGGGTCAGCACCGTCATCCAGTCCGGCAGCCCCTGCAGCGGGAAGAGCGACCCCGACAGGAAGAAGATCGGCATCATCAGGAAGTTCATCACCACCTGGAAGCCCTGCATCGACTTCATGCGCGAGGCGATCAGCACGCCCAGTGACGACAGCGCGAAGGCCAGCAGGAACGAGAAACAGATCACCAGCACCACGCTGACAACGGTCAGTTTCACGCCGACGACCGGCGCCAGGATGAGCAGGATCAGTCCCTGCACCATCGCCTGCGTGGCGCCGCCCAGCGCCTTGCCGATGGCGACTGCGGATCGGTCGATGGGTGCGACCAGGACTTCCTTCAGGAAGCCGAACTCGCGGTCCCAGACGATGCTCATGGCGCCGAAGATGGCGCTGAACAGGATCGACATGCCGATGATGCCCGGGAAGATGAACTGGGTGTAGTTCAGGTCGCTCCCGCCGAAGCCGGCACCGCCGCCGCCGAGCGCCGATCCCAGGCCGGTGCCGAACACGATCAGGAACAGGAGCGGCTGGGCCAGCGAGCCGAGCAGCCGCATCCGGTCGCGCCAGAAGCGCAGGATGTCGCGGTACCAGATGATGTAAATGGCGCGCAGCGTGGGCCACAGCCAGCCGCGGCGCTCGGGACGCGCCAGGCCCGGCGCCTGCGTAGCCACGCGGTCGGATGTCGTCATCGTCGGCCTCCCCAGGCTCGTCCCATCATGCGCATCATGTCCTTGCTCCCCGCCTCCTCGTCGCGGATGGCGCGGCCGGTCAGCTTGAGGAAGACGTCGTCGAGCGACGGACGCCGGAACTGGACCGATGTGACCTCGACCCCGGCGTCGCGCACCAGCCGCGGAACAAAAGCCGCCGCATCCGGCACCTCGACCCGCAGCGAGCCGTTGTCGCGGATCGGTTCGGAGCCGGCCATCGCGGCGATTGTCGGCAGCGCCGCCTCGTTGTCCGCCGTGACCACCGTCACCACGTCGCCGCCGACCATCGCCTTCAGCTCGTCGGGCGTGCCGACCGCCTGGATCTTGCCGTGGTCGATGATCGCGATCCGGTCGCAGTACTCCGCCTCGTCCATGTAGTGCGTGGTCATGAAGATCGTGACGCCGTGCTGCTTCGGCAGGTCGGCGAGGTAGCCCCAGATGTGCCGGCGCGTCTGCGGATCGAGCCCGATGGTCGGCTCGTCCAGGAACAGCACCTCCGGCGTGTGCAGCATCCCGCGCGCGATCTCCAGCCGGCGACGCATGCCGCCGGAGTAGGTCATCACGATCGAGTCGGCGCGATCGGTCAGCTCGACCATCTCGAGGACTTCGTCGATCCGCTGCTTCCGCGATGCCGCGGGCACGTCGTAGATGAAGGCGTGGAACTCGAGGTTCTCGCGCGCCGTCAGCTGCGAGTCGAGCGAGGGGTCCTGGAAGACCAGACCGATACGGCCGCGCACCGCATCGGGCTCGCGTGCGACATCGAAGCCGGCGACCCGTGCGGAGCCCGACGTCATCTCGACCAGCGTGCACAGGATGTTGATGGTGGTCGACTTGCCGGCGCCGTTCGGCCCCAGGAAGCCGAAGATCTCCCCCGGCTTGACCTCCAGGTCGATGCCCCGCACCGCTTCGACCTCGCCGTAGCGCTTGACGAGGTCGGTGACGGCAATCACCGCTTGTTCACTCATTCGCGTTGTCCCTCCGATCTGACCGATTCGCCTCGTGCCGTGCCATGGCCTCGCTGGCAACGCGGAACATTGCGCGCATCCCGTTGCGGAGCTGCGTCAGCTCGTCGACCGACAGCCGGCTGAGCAGGAATGCGAACCACTGGCGCCGGCGCTGGTTCATGTCGTCGAGCATCTGCCGGCCCGCATCGGTCAGGGTGACGTTGACCACGCGCCGGTCGTCGACATCGCGCTCGCGCTTCACCAGGTCGCGCTCCTCCATGCGGGTCACGATCCCGGTCGCGTTGGCCACCGACATGTCGAGCGCCGATGCCAGATCGCTCATCCGCATGCTTCCGTGCTTGTGCAGCGCGAACATGACGTGGACGTGGCTCATGCTGAGCGAGCGACCCAGCAGCCCGGCGAAGCCCTCGGACGCCGCAGCCGCACGCCAGCCGGCCATGGCCTGCAGGATCTCGTCGGCGAGTTGCTGCGCATCGGCGTGGTGGGCCGTATCGGTTAATTGGTCGTTGATAGTCAATGCTCGATGAACTATATGGGGCGTAAGGGCGTCCGTCAACCGCAGGTCGCGCGCATGGCGCGAAACATCAGTCCGGCTGCTCAGTCAGCGTTCCTGACGGCGTTCAAGCGTCCTGTGAGTAGTCCCGCTTATCGGAGCGGAAGGATTTGGCCCGAATGGGCTCGGATGGAGAAGCCGGGCTGATATCGGCGGGTCAGCCATCGGCGCTCGTGTCTTGACGGGCGTTGATAAGTCGAGCCTTACGTCCGCGGCTTTGAGTTCCCCGCCCCACGCAAATAGAAGCCCGACTGCTACGGGTGGCGCGTTTCAGCGGGTATTGCGCCGTTGTAGCAGTGGTGCTTATTCGCGCACGGATCGCAGGTCGCCGGTCAGCGGCCGGCGGCTGTCGGTGTCAGGTTGGCGAGCGTCGACAGCAGGGCGTGACGCCGCTCTTCGAGCCAGCCGAGCACCGAACCGGCGACCTCGGGCCACGTCCGCTCGCCCATAACCAGGCCGAAGTGGCTGGCGCTCGGGAAGTACTCGTAGGCTGCGCCGAGCAGGTCGGCGGTGCGGCGCGCCTCGTTGGGATGGACGGTGTCGTCCAGCCCGGCGCCGATCACCAGCGACGGGACATTGATGCGGGCCGTGTCGACCTGCACGCCCAGCATCCGCTCCTTGCGTGCCGTGCCGGACTCGCGCGCGCCGGAGAGCATCTCCTGCATCTTCACCAGGTCGTCGTCGCTCATGTCCGGCATCGCGGCGCGCAGCTCGTTGGCCGGCACGCTCCAGCCCCACCACTCGGCGTCATACACCTGCGGGACCTGCTTCAGCTCGTGCTCGTCCGGCTTGCGCGGCAGGGCGGCCGCCGATGGCGAGGGCGCCAGCAGGACCAAGCCGAGGACCGGGTTCCGCGAGGCGTACATCATCGCCGCCAGACCACCGATGCCCCACCCGATCAGCACCGGCGGCTTGCCCAGCTGGCGAACGGCAACGCCGATGTCCGACGCGTAGTCGGCCATCGTCGTCTCGGCGAGGTCGGCGAGGTCGCTGGTGAAGTGGCCGCGGAAGTTGAGGGCATGCGCCTCCCAGCCGCGCTCGGCGAAGTAGCCGGCGAAGCTGGACCACAGCCAGGACCCGGTGAGCGCGCCATGAACCAGCAGCAGCGGCGGCTTGCGCGAGCGACGTTCGGGCTGCTGGGTCTCGACGTAGATGCCCTCGGGCTCGATGTAGACCTCGTCGCGCTTGATCGCCTGCACCATGGGCTGTCGCTCTACTCCTCGGATTCGGAGAGGGGGTTGAAGACCATGCCGGTTAGCAGCTTGGGATAGAAGTAGGTCGACTTCTGTGGCATCACGTCACCGGCGTTGGCCACCGCGGCCAGCTCATCGATGCGGGTCGGGCGCACCAGCACGGCCGCGGGCGCCGCTCCCCGGGATACCTCCTCGACCGCAGCGGCCGGGTTCCTAGTGTAGTCGACGGCTTTCCCGGCAGCGACGGTGGTGGTATCGAGGCCCAGCCGGTCCCCGAGGACGGCGGCGTGCAGCACGGCCAGGTCGAGACTACGGACCGCCGTCGACAGGCGCTCACCGCGCATGCGGTCGCCGACCGCGTCGGGATGGCCGCGCACGAGGTATCCGCGGTCGGGAAGGACGAGGCCGAAGACCGGACCCTCATCGGTCGCTTCTGCCACGACGTCGACCAGCGCCTCCACCTCGACCGGCTCCAGCCTGAAGAGTGGCCCGGGATCGCGCACGAAGGCTTCCAGCGCCCCGCGCTCGACCAGGCGCAGGATCCGATGCGTGGCGCGGATCTCGAGCTCCTCGAGCTCGGCGTTGACCAGCACCATCATGATCCAGTCGGCAGCCAGCGTCCCCGGCTCGGCACCCGCGTTCTCGGGCCGTGATCGCATCTCGGCTTGGTAGGTGAGCGCCGTCTCGTAGCGGTGGTGGCCATCGGCCACGAACAGGCGCTGCCGCGACAGGTACCCCAGCAGCCGCTCGTCCGGCTCGACCGCCGCCAGCTGGTGCAGCAGCCCGTCGCCATCGCGAGCCCGCCATTCATCGGTCCAGGATCGGCTCATGACGTGGCGATAGCGCTCGGATCGGTCGAAGTAGACGGCCAAAATCGGGCTCAGCTGCGCCTCGGTCGCCCGCAGCAGCTCCAGCCGGTCCTGCTTTGGCCCGGGCATCGTGTGCTCGTGCGGCCGGACGTCGCTGCCCCACGGTTCGAGGAGCACGCGCGCCAGCACGCCCTGCACGCTCGGCTCATCCGGCTGCTCCGGCCCGGCGTGGTTGTAGTAGTAGACCGACGCGCCCGCCCGCTGCTCCAGCGTCCCGTCGCGCAGCCAGAGGGACAGCGTGTCCGCGGCGGCCCGATGCGGATCGGGTCCGGCGCTCAGCTCGAGCCGCACGGCGTTGTGCGGATCGCGCGCCAGCAGCTCCCGCTGCTGGTCGGCATCGATGACGTCGTACGGTGGGCAGGCAAGATCGGTGACGTCCGCCAGTCGCCCGGGATGCTCGCCGTCCTCGTCGGCCAGGCGAACGCGGTCCGGGACGCTGTCGGTGCCAATGCCATATCGCTGCAGCGAGTAGCCGATGCCACGAAACGGGCGAACGAGGGGCACGGTGGCGAGTCTAGCGAGCGACCCTCACGCGGTCAGCAGGTGCTGCGCGTGCAGCCTCACCTCGGGGCGCGGATCGCGTGCCGCACGTTCGAGGAACGGCGAGACAGAGGCAGCATCCAGCTCGCCGCGGTCGACGGCATTGCCGAGGACGCAGATGACGTTGCGCAAAAGGCGGTGACGTCCCGCCCGAGTCAGTGCCGTGCCGGCGACGGCACGCGCGAAGGCGCGGCCGCCGAGACCGAGCAACCACTCACCGAGGGGGAGCAGCGGGACGGCGAGCGGGCCGTCGTCATCGGCCTCGGCATTCACCGGGCAGACCTCCTGGCACACGTCGCAGCCGAAGATCCAGCGGCCGATCGACCGCGCCGAGACCTTGTCCAGCTCGCCGGGATGCTCGATGGTCAGGTAGCTGATGCAGCGGCGCGCATCGATAGTCTGGGGCGCGACGATGGCTCCCGTAGGACAGCCGTCCAGGCAGCGCGTGCAGGTACCGCAGCTGGTCCGTATCGGTTCGGTGGTGGGAAGCTCCGCCGAGGACAGCAGCGCACCCAGGAAGACCCACGAACCGGAGCGCTGGTGGGTCAGCAGGTTGGCGTTCTTGCCGATCCAGCCGATCCCGGCACGCGCCGCAAAGGCGCGCTCGGCCAGCGGACGGTCGTCGACATACGCCACCTCGCCGCTCGGTGCGCCCTCCTCGCGAAGGTCGGCGGCCAGCGCCGTCAGCCGTTCGCGGAGGGCGAGGTGGTAATCGGTGCCCAGCGCGTAGCGGGCAATGAGGCCGGTCGGCTCGGATGGCTCGGCAGTCAGGACCGGTGCCAGCACCTCGCGCAACCGGTCCGGCTCGGGATCCCAGCCGCGGCGTTCGTGCCCGGCGTACGGCGCCGCAACCACGATGACCGACCGCGCCCCGGGGTCCAGGCGACGCGGATCGGTCGAGAGCGCGGGGCGGTCGCCGCCCATCCAGTCCATGCGCGCCATGCGGCCGGCCGCGACCGCCGCGGTCAGGTGCTCGCGCGCTTCGACGAGCGGCTCGGCCGGCGCCACGCCGACCAGCTCGAGCCCGCGCCTCGCCGCGAGCGCTGCCAGGCGCTCGGGGGTCACTCGACCGGCTCGCGCCGGCGCACCACGAACGCGGGCGGTTCCTCGCTGAGCGGGGTGAGCCGCGCCACCGAGCGCAGCGGAATGCGGAAGCTGAAGACCGTTCCCGCCTCGGCCTCGCGGTTGGGCGCCGCCCAGATGGTGCCGCCGTGGGCCTCGATGATGGCGCGGCTGATGTACAGCCCGAGCCCGAGGCCGCCGAATCGGCGGCGGCCGAGGTCCGCATCGGCCTGGTAGAAGCGGTCGAAGACGAGCTCGGCCTGGTCCTCGGGGATGCCGATGCCGCGGTCCGCCACGCTCACCGTCACCGCGCTGCCGTCGGAGTAGGCCCAGACCCGGATGTCGCCGCCCTGCGGCGAGTACTTGACCGCGTTGTCGGCCAGGTTGGTGAGCACCTGGGCAATCCGGTCACGGTCGGCCTCGACCCGCAGATTGGCCGGCGAGTCGAGCTGCACCACCCGGTTCGGATGCTCGCGCTGGGTGCGGGCCACGACCTCGCGCAGCTCGTCCGCCAGGTCGAACAGCGCCGGCTCGATGCTGACCCCTCCCCGCTTGTCGATCCGGCTCACGTCGAGCAGGTCGTCGACCAGGCGGCGCATGCGGGCCACCTGTGAGCGGATGATGCGCAGCTGCGAGCGCTCCCTGGCGTTCGCATCGGTCGAATCACGGAGGCGGGCTTCCAGCAGCTGCGAATAGCCCTGGATGCTGGTCAGCGGGGTGCGCAGCTCGTGGCTCACGATCGACAGGAAGTCGTCCTTGATGTGCTGCGCCTGCTGCTCGCGGACGACCTGGTCCTGCAGGTCGGCCCACAGCACCGCGTTCTCCATGGCAGGCCCGGCACGCTCCGCAATCGCCTCGGCCAGCCGTCGCTCTCCCTCCCCCAGCGCCGCCGGATCGGGCGAGCCGCTGACCAGGACGCCGCGCACCGCCCCGCGGCTGATGATCGGGACACCGACGACTGAACGAAGGGCGGTGGCCACGACGCCGTCAGGGTCCCCCGGGTCGTGCGGAATGGCGTTCCCGGCCAGGGTCAGCGAGGTCGCCGTGGCGGCCACACGACCCGCGATCCCGGCTCCAACCCGCGGCGTCCGCTCGGCGAGGTGGCTGCGCAGCCGCTCGGTGAGCTCGCGGTCGTTGCCGTCCACGCCCGCCACGGTCAGCCGGTCGTCCTCGACGTGGTACAGCACGGTGACCGCGCCGAGCAGGGGTGCCGCGGCATCGAGCACCGCCCGCCGCGTCGCCTCGCGGTCCGGCGAGGCGGCAAAGTCGCGCGCCATGCCGGACAGCAGCTCGCGTTCGCGCAGCCGCTCGGCCTCGCGCTCCTCCTCGTCGAGGCGGCCTTTGAGCAGCGCGTTCTCGCTGGCGCGCCCGATGACGACCCGTGCGAACAAGCCCGCCGCCAGACCGATGCCGACGAGGTACGCGATTCGAATCGGAACCAGGCCCTGCACGTTGGCACTCGCACCCGGCGCCAGCAGCAGCGCGCTGGCGTACATGAAGGCCATGACCAATGACGACCAGACCGATGCGCCGAGCCCGAAGCGCAGCGCGACCGCGAGGATCACCGGCGCATAGAAGAGGTACGCGTCGAGCGCCTGCGGCTCCGCATAGATCGCAACGGTGATGGCGGCCATGTCCAGCCCGGTGGCCACGATGCCGATCTCGCGTGCCGGGTAGCGACCGATCAGCAGCGCCAGCACCAGGTCGTAGACCGCCACGGCGGCGAGCAACGCCACGATGAAACCGAACGAGGCCATCTGCTCCCGGAAGAGGAGCACTACCACGAAGGCGATGACCACGACCGCGGCGCGCACCGCGATGAGCTGGCGCTCCTGGGTACGCATCTGGCGCTCGACGTGCCGTTCGAGGTCGGATCGGGCGACGCTGGCAGGTCCCATCGGCCTTCACGCTACTGCAAGCCGATGCGGACCGTCAGCCCTACGTCAGTCGAGCTCCTCGAGTCGCGCGTCGTCATCCGGCGCACGGGGAGCGGCGGGTCGCGGATGCGGGGTGCGCAGATACAGCGCGACGGCGGCAACCATCGTCAGCACGACCACGATCGGGATCCACGGCAGCTGCCGGTAGTCGACCAGGCCAACGACACTCACCACCGTGGTCGTGCTGTTGCCGACGGGATCGGTGGCAACGATCTGCACGTCGGTCGGCAGCACTCCCGCGGCGACCCGGGTGGTGAACATGCCGCCGTCGCGCACATCGACCGACTGTCCGTCGACCGTCACCTCCGCCTGGGGCAGGGTTCGGCCGCTGAGCGGCACGTCCAGCGACAGCGGCGCGAACGGCACGTCGGCGGAGAGCGGTGGCGGCTTGCCGAGCACCTCGACGTTCCAGCGGCCGGCGTAGCCATGGCCGGCGGGCGTGACCGCGATCACTCGCAGATCGAACCGATCCTCGTCGGGCGGCGCATCGATCTGGAGCTGGGCCTGGTCCTCGCGCTGGAGCGCCAGCGGGCGCTCCGTCATCTGGCCGCTGCCCGTTGCGACGAGCAGGCGCGTCCCGAGCGGGATGTCGAAGGTCGCGACCAGCGACGGTTCCCGCGTCAGCACCTCGTGGGCCCGGACCGATACGGCACCGGTCTGCATGGCCGAGAAGGTGGGGTCGAGTGCCTGGTCGGCCTCCGGCGCCAGGACATCCGCGCTCGGCGCAACGCTGACGCGAGCTGCCAGGGGCAGCAGCGGCGCATCGAGCTGCCCGCCTATCCGCGACGGATCCGCAGCGGCGTGCAGGAGCGCCATGTACCGGTCGCGCGTGCCGAACTCACCGATGGGAGTGACGCCCGGCAGGGCCGCCATGGGCCGCGTCTGCAGCGGCGCCAGCAATGCCGATCGGTCGGGACGGTCGATGAGCTGCCCGCGCGCGATGAAGGCGGGCCGGCCGTCGATGCCACCGGGCAGCGGACCGATGTACGGCACCGCTCCAGCGGCCACGAGCGCGGTCACAACACCGTTCGCTGGCGGCGATGGGATGGGCAGCAGGCGCGGGTTGGTGATGCGTACCCCGCCGCCGTCATGTCCGGCGATCAGTATCCGCGTCCCGTCGCCTGCGCCGAAGACACCCAGGAGGCGTCCGACGTCCGAGCCGCCGGCCTCGTACTGGATCGAGCCTCCGGGCGGCCAGCGCACGATCAGGGTGCTGCCCAACTCGGGTGGAACGACGACCATTCGCGCCCCATGGCCGGCGTCGAACGACGCGACCGCGCCTCGCGCGCGCACGGCCCACGACTCCTGCCGCAGCTTGCCGCGGGCCAGCCAGATCCGATGCAGGATCGCCTGCGGCCCGCTGATCGGATCGGCGCTGATGGCGATCTCGCCGCCCGGGCGACCGTCCGAATCGGCGATGGCGAATGCCTCCCATCCGGGCGGCGCCACGACGATGCCGCGCTTCTCGTCGAACCGGCGACCGTCCCAGTCGTACAGCCGAATGGGAACCTCGTTCGGCGCACCGATGGCCGGCGCCTTGGCGACGAACAGCTCGTCGGCGCGATCGCCATCGAGATTGGCCGCCAGGATCGTCACCGCGTTGTCCTGCGTGCTGAGCAGCAGCTTGAGCCGGAGCCCGGCACGCCCGGCGCTGACGACCTCCCAGACGGTGAGGCAGCACGGAACCGGCTGCACGGACGTTGCGATGGTGGCCACCAGCAACCGGTCGCGCACGCCGTCATTCCAGACGATGAAGCGCGCGGGCTCGCCGATCCCGACCGGTCGCATCGGGTGCCGCTGGGCCGGCAGGTCGGTGATGAGCTCGTCGACGCTGGCCGCGCGGTCGAGCGCCGCTTCGCCGAGCCGGATCCATGCCGCGTCGGGATCGCGACGTGGCGGGCGCCACGCATCGACCGCGAGCACGCCTGGCTGCGAGGTCTCGGGAACAAGCCGCACGATGTCGCGGCTGCCGTCGCCATCGATGTCGACGACGACCGCGCCGTAGGCGGCGCCGGGGAGGAAGAACGCGTTCGGTTCGGCGGGAAGCGGCGTACTCGTATCGGCTCCGCGCACAACGCCAGTACTGGCGGCTGCCATGAGGCAGGAAAGGAGCAGCGAGGCGGGGCGCCGGAGCATGGCATGCACGGTAGCCCCGTCTGGCATCATCGGTCCATGGCCGCCCCTCCGGTACTCTGGCAACCCCCGCAGGATGTTCGCGACCGGACACGCGTGGGCAGCTACCTTGCGTGGCTCGAACGCTCCACCGGTCGCGCCTTCGCGACCTACGACGAGCTGTGGCGCTGGTCGGTCGACGACCTCCGCGGCTTCTGGGCATCGGTCTGGGACTACTTCGAGCTCGGGGCACGCCCGGACGACGTCCTGCCGGACGGCTCGATGGCCGGGGCGGTCTGGTTTCCCGGCGTTGCGGTGAACTACGCCGAGCATGCCCTCCGCCTTCGGGGCCGGGCCGACGAGGACACCGTCGTGGTCGCCCATTCCCAGACGCGCCCGCCCTCGTCACTGACTGCGGTTGAGCTCCGAGAGCAGGTCGCGCGGGTGCGTGCCGGCCTGCAGCGGCTGGGCGTCGGGCGCGGCGACCGGGTGGCTGCCTACCTGCCCAACATTCCCGAAGCGACGGTGGCCTTGCTCGCCACCGCCAGCCTGGGTGCCGTGTGGAGCTCGTGCGCGCCCGAGTTCGGCACCCGCTCGGTGGTCGACCGATTCGCCCAGATCGAGCCCACGGTGCTGCTCACCATCGACGGCTACCGATACGGTGACCGCGCCGTCGACCGCTCATCCGAGATCGCCGCGATCCGTGCCGCGCTGCCCAGCCTGGCCGCCACGGTGTGCGTGCCCTACCTCGGCATCGGTCTGGCGGACAGCCTGAGCTGGGATGAGCTGACGGGCCGGCCGGGTCCGCTCGAGTTCGAGCCGGTCGGGTTCGACCACCCGCTCTATATCCTCTACAGCTCGGGGACGACGGGGCTGCCGAAGCCGATCGTCCACCGCCACGGCGGCATCCTGCTCGAGCACCTCAAGATCCACGCGCTGCACCACGATCTGGG
This sequence comes from Steroidobacteraceae bacterium, assembly GCA_025935615.1. Lineage (GTDB taxonomy): Bacteria > Chloroflexota > Limnocylindria > QHBO01 > QHBO01 > JAICUY01. The sequence continues at coordinate 1,047 of JAICUY010000033.1, read as the reverse complement.
CGCCGCCGACCGCTTCTTCTGGTTCACCACCACCGGCTGGATGATGTGGAACTACCTCGTCTCGGGGCTGCTGGTCGATTCGACGATCGTCCTCTTCGACGGCTCGCCGGCCCATCCGTCGCTCGATGCGCTCTGGAGCCTGGCCGCGGAGACGGAGATGACGTACTTCGGGACATCGGCGCCCTACCTGATGGGCTGTCGCAAGGCCGGGCTGACGCCGGGGGCGACATTCGACCTGTCGCGGTTGCGTGGTATCGGCTCGACCGGCGCGCCGCTGCCGGCGGAGGGGTTCCGCTGGGTCTATGCGGAGGTCGGTTCATCGCTGCAGCTGCAGTCGGTCTCCGGTGGGACGGACGTGTGCACCGCCTTCGTGGGCGCGTCCCCGCTGGTTCCCGTCTGGGAGGGAGAGATCAGCTGCCGGCACCTGGGCTGCGCGGTCGAAGCCTTCTCTCCTTCGGGTGCGCCGCTGGTGGGCGAACAGGGCGAGCTCGTGCTGACCAGACCGATGCCGTCCATGCCCGCCGGCTTCTGGAACGACCCTTCAGGCGCTCGCTACCGCGAGGCCTACTTCGCCGAGTTCCCCGGGGTCTGGCGCCACGGCGACTGGATCACCATCACGTCACGCGGCTCCTGCGTGATCAGCGGCCGGTCGGACGCGACGTTGAACCGTGGCGGCGTGCGGGTGGGGACGGCCGAGTTCTACGCGGTGGTCGAAGGGTTCCCCGAGGTCGCCGATTCGGTCGTTCTGCACCTCGAGGATTCGGACGAGCTGCTGCTGTTCGTGGCCCTGGCGCCCGGCTGTTCGTTGGACGACGAGCTGCGCTCGCGTCTGCGTTCGACGCTGCGCCGCGAGCTGTCGCCGCGCCACGTGCCGGACAGGATTGCCGCCGTTCCCGGCGTTCCGCGGACGCTCTCCGGCAAGAAGCTCGAGGTTCCGTTGAAGCGGATCCTGTCGGGCATTCCGGTGGACGTCGCCGCATCGCGCGGGTCGCTGGCCAACCCCGAAGCGCTCGACGCCTTCGTGCAGCTCGCCCAGTCCGAGGACCG
>JAICUY010000104.1 GCA_025935615.1 Steroidobacteraceae bacterium | reverse complement strand
GTCGCGCCGAGGGTCGGAAGGCGGTTCATGGGAGATCTCCGTGTGGCACGTTTGGGGCAGACCGCGTCCGGCGGCCGGCGCAGCATAGCCTCGCAAGACCGATACCGCCATCGGCCGAATGACGCAGCCCCGGGCCGCGGGCCGTGGGCAGTGGGCCGTGGGCCGCTCAGGTCAAGCTCATGCGCGAGACGCATACCAGCGGTCGCGAGCCATGGGTGGCGCGGCTCGGCATGACGCCGGCGTCATGCCAACCGACGTGAGCGGCGATCTGCGCGGCCCTGCAGGCGCGACACGCATGCGTCGCCGCGGGACCCGGCGCGGACCCTGCGCGGACCCGGCCCGGGGCCGGCGCGGACCCGGCGCGACCTGCTACCCCCGGTTCGGGCGCTGCCGCTTGAGGAAGCGCCCGTCGCCCGGCGAGCCGAGGAACTCGTCGTTGTCGACGATCACCCGGCCGCGACTGAGCACCGTCTCCGACTTGCCCTGCACCTCGCGTCCCTCGTAGCAGGAGTAGTCGACGTCCATGTGGTGCGTCGCGGCCGAGATCGTTCGTGTGCGGTTTGGGTTGTAGATGACGACGTCCGCATCGGCTCCGACGCTGATGGTGCCCTTCTGGGGCATGCCGAACATGCGCGCCGGCGCGGTGGCAATGACTTCGACCCAGCGGTTGGGGCTGATGCGGCCGGCTACCACGCCACCGTCGTGCAACAGGTCGACGCGGTCCTCGACGCCGGGCAGGCCGTTGGGCACCTTGCGGAAGTCGCCCTGGCCGAGATCCTTCTGTCCGTGGAAGTCGAACGGGCAGTGGTCGGTCGAGACGACCTGCAGGTCGCCGGTCTGCAGCCCCTTCCACAGCTCCTCGGCGTGCTCGGCCGGACGCAGCGGCGGTGAGCAGACGAACTTGGCGCCCTCGAAGCCATTCCCGAGGTCGTCGAGCGTCAGGAACAGGTACTGCGGGCAGGTCTCGGCGTAGGCGGGGAGGCCTTCGTTGCGCGCCTGGCGGAGCTCGTTGAGCGCATCGGTCGCCGACATGTGAACGATGTAGACCGGGGCCTCCGCCACCTCCGCCAGCCGGATCACCCGGTTGGTGGCCTCCCCCTCCAGCACCGGTGAGCGCGAGGTGCCGTGGTAGTACGGATCGGTGTGGCCCGCGGCGACATCCTCCGCCGCCACCACGTCGATGGCCAGGCCGTTCTCGGCGTGCATCATGATCAGCCCCCCGTTCGTGGCCGACTGCTGCATGGCGCGGAAGATCGCCCCGTCATCGCTGAAGAAGACGCCCGGGTAGGCGGTGAACAGCTTGAAGCTGGTGATCCCCTCGTCGACCAGCTGGTCCATCTCCGACAGGACGTCGTCACGCACGTCCGACACGATCATGTGGAAGCCGTAGTCGATGACCGCCTTGCCCTGCGCCTTCTCCATCCAGGCGTCCAGGCCCTGGCGCAGCGACCCACCGCGCGGTTGGACGGCGAAGTCGACGATGGTGGTCGTGCCGCCGAAGGCCGCGGCCCGCGTACCGGTCTCGAAGGTGTCCTTGGCGAACGTCCCGCCGAACGGCAGCTCCATGTGCGTGTGCACGTCGATGGCACCGGGGATCACCCATCGATCGCTCGCGTCGATCGTCCGGTCGGCGCTGACGTCGAGATCGGAGCCGATCAGGGCGACCTGCTCGCCGTCGATCAGGATGTCGGCGCGGGTGGTGGCGTCGGCGTTGACGATCGTGCCGTTCTTGATGAGCGTGCGCATCGGTCCTCCTTGCGGGAGTGGTCGAAATGGCGTCGGGGCCTTCGCATGGTAGCGTCGGCGAGCCGGCTCGCGAGGGCAGTCCGGCGTTCAGCGCCGCAGGCGAAGGCAGCGCAGACGGCCGTTGCACGAGCGGCGTACGATGCCGCGACGGCACGCTTTCCGGGAGGCAGATCCGATGCGCATCTTCGTCTTCCTGCACGTCCTGAGCATGTTCGTCGCCGTCGCGCTGTCGGGCGGCATCGACCTCTTGATGCTGCGCATTGCGCGCACGCGCGACGTTCCCGGCATCCGCACGGCCTTCAGCGCGCGCCATCGCCTCGGGATCCTGATTCCCGTTGCGTTCGCGGTCGGTCTGCTGTTCGGACTGATCGCGGTGTTCCTCGAGGGGTTCAATCCCTTCGCCCGCTGGCTGCTGCTGGCCTACGTGCTGTTTGTCGCCGGCATCGCCATCGGGCGCTTCCTGATCGCCGAATGGATCGACCGCGTGCGCGGTGCGGCTCTGGCTGCGCCCGATTCCGGCTCGCCGGAGCTGACGGCGCTCATTGACGAGACGCGCGTGCGCTACGGACTGGTTGTCTTCTGGCTCGTGATCGCGGCGCTCGTCTTCGTCATGATCTTGAAGCCGCTCGCGTAGGCGTACGATCAGCTCATGGCCGATTCCGCGCTTCACTACACCGATGACGACGGGGCGAACCGCCTCAACGCCACGAACCCGATGGCGTTGCTGATCGGTTTCGTGCTGGACCAGCAGGTGCCCGTTCAGAAGGCGTTCTCGGGACCGATGGTGCTGCAGCAGCGGATCGGAACCCTCGACGCGCAGCGCATCGCCGACATGCCGCTCGACCAGCTCGAAGCGGCATTCAAGGAACGCCCCGCGCTGCATCGGTTTCCGGGCGCGATGGCCAAGCGGGTGCAGGCGCTGGCTGCCGCCGTGGCGGCCGACTACGGAGACGACCCCTCCCGGATCTGGACCGATGCGGCCGACGGCCCTGACCTCGCCCGTCGCATCGGCGCGCTGCCCGGCTTCGGCGAGATGAAGGTGCGCTCGCTCGTCGCCGTGCTGGGCAAGCGCCTCGGCGTTCGGCTGCCGGCCATGGACGAGGTGATGCCGGCCTACCCGACCCTCGGCGACGTCGACTCAGCCGCGTCCCTGGAGGAGTACCAGGCCAAGAAGCGTGCCTACAAGGCCAAGCTGCGGGAATCGGGCGAGAAGTTCGAGCCGTGGGCCGACCAGAAGGAAGCGACCAGCTACGCGAAGGGCGCGAAGTAGCAGCCCCGTCGCGCGTCCGCACGCCTCGGAGCTGCGTCTCGCGCGGCCGGCAGCCGGCGTATTTGACAGAAGCGATCGAGCCCGCCCCGACCCGTAAGCGACGCCTGGGCGGAGACTGACAACACTCAGGCGGACGGCGTGTCCGAATTCTTGTGCATCCAGGGCGTGTAGGTGATGCCGACCAGCAGGCCCTCGGGACTCTGCAGACGCGAGGTGGTCTGGCCCCACGGCTCCTCCTCGGCGCCGCGCAGCAGCCGGTAGCCGCGACCCTCGAGCTCGGCGACTGCCTCGCCGACAGCCTCGGCCGAACCGACGTCCAGCTCGAGCCAGGCTTGGGGAGTGGGGACGTCCGGCGGCCACGCATCGGTCCCGAAGGTGGACTGGGCCGCCTGTGCCAGCGGCCAGAGCGCGAAGGCCCGCACGCCGGGAAGGTCGTCCGTCGCGAAGTAGGACGGCGCGGCTTCCTCGAACTCGATCCCCAGCGCGTCGCCCCAAAAGGGGCGCGACGCGTCGACGTCCGGAACAATGGGTCCGAAGCCGGCGACGAAGCTGACCTTCACGCGCTGGCCCGCAGGCTGGTCAGGGCCGGAATGATCTCGCGACCGTACACGTCGAGCTGGTGTTCCTCGTCGCCGTTCATGAGGTAGATGTTGAACTGGTCGACGCCCGCATCGGCCAGGTCATGGAGCTTGGCGATGTGGTCCTCGACCGAGCCGATGACGCAGAAGCGATCGGTCACCTCGTCGCCAACGAATGCCGCGTTCGACGATCCGACCTCGGCATGGTGGTGGTAGTCGTAGCCGGAGCGGTCCTGGATGTAGCCGGTCAGCGCTTCGGGCAGCTGCTCTCGCGGGTACTTGCTGACGAGATCGACGACGTGGTTGCTGACCAGGGCCGGGAACCAGCGCGTGCAGTCGCGACACTCCTCGAGGCTGCCGAGATGCGCGGGCGCCGCGGCCTGGACGCGGACCGAGCCAGGCTGGCGGCCGGCGGCCTGCTCCGCTTCCCGCAGTTGCGACACGAACCAGCGGATCAGGTCCGGATCGGCGAGCTGGAGGATGAGACCGTCGGCGACCCGGCCGGTCATGGCGATGGCCATCGGTCCGTAGCCGGCGACCCACACCGGCAGCTGCC
>JAICUY010000008.1 GCA_025935615.1 Steroidobacteraceae bacterium | reverse complement strand
CCGTGCCAGCAGCCGGGCCAGGCTCTGCTCGTGCGCGCGAGCCGAGCGGAAGATCGCTTCCTGCTCGGCGCGCAGCCGCCGCTCGATCTCGACCACGCTCGTGCCACCGAGGCCGCTGCCGGCACCGTAGATGCGGCTGCGAACGCCCTCGCTCGAGAGACTGGAGAACGACTCCAGCTCCCCCAGGCCAAACGCGAAGATGTTGCGGAACAGGTCGCGATCCGCACCGCCCAGCAGGCGGTTCAGCTCTTCCTGGCCGCCGCGATTGCCGTTCGGCGCCTCGACCACCACGGCGCCCAGGCCACCGCGGTCACCATGGCGCTCGACCGTCCAGCGCTCGCCGGCGCCGGTGCGCAGCACGAGCCGCCCACCACGTCGGCCGCCGGCCAGCGCCGGATACCAGGTCCGGCCCTCGCGGCTCGACTCGAAGCCGAAGAGCAGAGCCCGGATCGCGTTGAGCAGCGTCGACTTGCCGGCCTCGTTGGCGCCGTACAGCACGGTGACCCCCTCGTTGAGGTCCCAGTGCTTGGCGGCGAAGTGCCCGAAGCCGTCGAGCTCGATCCGCTCGATCCGCATCGTGCTCAGCGATCCTCCTCGGCGGCGAGCAGCAGGTCGACGGCAAGCAGCTCGGCCTCGTCGAGCAGCGGACCGAACAGCGCCGCGTCGCTCGGGCGTGCGCCGGCGAGATGGCGCCGGCCGCGAGTGGCATCGTCGAACAGCGGTGCGATCGATCCCCGCAGCCGTTCCAGCCAGGCGTCGTGCTCGTCCGGGTCGGTCGAGCGCTCTGCGCGGCGGGCGGACTCGACCGTGCGCAGGAAGTCGCCGATGAAATCGGGAGTCCCGCGCCGCGCGGCAAGATCGACCTCGGAGCCGGTCGTGTCGTGGATCGACTCGACCCATGCGAGCGGCGGCACGCTGGCCATGCCGTCGTTCAGCAGCCGCCGCAGGTCCTCGAGATAGCCGCTCCGACGCAGGTGTCCATGCAATGCACCGCGCCCCGTGAGCCGCAGCCGAAACACCAGCGAGCGACCACCGCCACCGGCAACCGCGGCCTCCAGCGCGTCGCGCGCAGCGCGGGTCAGCGCTTCGTCATCGGGCAGGCTGTCGATCGCGACGGCGAGCTTCTCCCATCGAACGCCGTCGGTCGGGATGAACCGGGCCTGGGGGTGCGCTGCCGCATCGACGTCGACCACGAAGCAGCCACGCGGTCCGGTCTCGCCGGGGTCGCGACCCTGGGGAATGCCGCAGTACACCGCCAGCGGATCCGCGTCGAGCACGACGCCCGGCTGGTGGATGTGGCCCAGCGCCCAGTAGTCCATGCCGCTGGCCCGCAGGTCGTCGAGCGAGCACGGCGCGTAATTGCCGTGCCCGGGACGGTCGCCGACGTTGGCATGCAGCAGGCCGACCGCGAACGGCACGCCCCCGTCGCGCCGGAAGCCCGCCGCGTAGTTGTCGGTGACGGCCGGGGCGCCGAAGCTTCGGCCGTAGACGCGGGCGATCTCGCGACCGGCGCGGAGCACCGGCAGGCCCTCGACCGCCGCCGTCCCGAACCGATGCACCTCGTCCGGGAAGGCGAGGCTGGGCGTCCAGGATCGGCCGTCAAGCGGGTCATGGTTGCCGTGCACGACGTAGCTGTGGATGCCGTGCGAGGCAAGCTCGGCAAGGCCGTCACGGAATCGGGTCTGGCCCAGCAGCGTCGGACTGCGGTTCTCGAAGACGTCGCCGGCCACGAGCACGAAATCGACCCGCTCGGCGATGGCTGTCCGGACGATGGTGGCCCAGGCATTGGTGGTCGCCGACCGAAGGAGCGCCATGACCGATGCAGGCGCCTCCGTGCTCACCCCCTCGAACGGGCTGTCGAGGTGGAGATCGCCGGTGTGCAGGAAGCGGAACGGCTCGATCGACGGCACCGCGGCCAAGGGTAGCCGATGCCGATGACAGCTCGACTGTCACACACGAACGCGCTCGGCCTCGACGGATGGTGCCGTTGAGGCCGAGCGGCGCAGATGTGGTGCTCCCCCCTTTGGAGCGCCTCGGCTAGACCGCGCGGCGGCCGGTAAGCAGCTGGTAGATCAGCACGATCGCCGCGACCACCAGCACGATCCAGATCAGCGGACCCACGATGTTGGTGATCAGGCCCAGCAGCCACAGAACGAGGAGAATGACGATGATCGTCCAGAGCATGCCGTTCGAGCCTCCTTTCCGAATGGTCCGGTAGACGCACGCCGCATGCCAACTCGGCGAGTAGGCGCTGTCGTTCGGCTGCTCAGGCGGCGCGCTCGTTGAGAACCTGCACCACCAGCAGGATCGCGGCGATCACCAGCAGCAGGTTGACGATGGGGCCGATGCTGAGCAGCAGCCCGGCCAGCCACGCGACCAGCACGATGGCGAGCACGATCCAGAGCATGAGCTCAAACCGGCGCCAGGAGGGTCATCAGGCCGAGCACGCCCGCGACCAGCAGCACGCCGAGCACGGCGACACCGATCGAGACCAGGAGCGTGGTCTGGCGCTCGTTATCGCTCATGCCGCGAGGACCTCGAGCAGCTGGTCGACGTGCTCATCCGGCTTGACCTTGGGCAGCACGTGCTCGATGACGCCGTCGGGACCGATGACGAAGGTGCTGCGCTCATTGCCGTAATAGCTCCGGCCGGCGAACTGCTTCAGGATCCAGACCCCGAACGCCTCGGCCACGCGATGGCCGTCATCGGAGAGCAGCGGATAGGGCAACGCGTACTTGTCCCGGAACTTGACGTGGCTCCTGACGCTGTCCGGCGACACGCCGAAGAGCTTGACGCCGGTGGCGGTCACGCGACCGATGTTGTCGCGGATGCCGCACGCCTGCTTGGTGCACCCGGGGGTGTCGTCCTTGGGATAGAAGTAGAGGACGTAGCGCTCGCCGGCGAGATCGGCGCTGCTCATGCTGGAACCGTCGTCGGCGGCCATCTGCCACTGCGGTGCGGGCTGGCCCGCCTCGAGTCGCCGCGTCTCCTGTGCCTGCTGGGTCATGCCATCCATCCTAGCCGGGTTACGCGGCTGGTGGCGCATCGGCCCGGGTCGTTGACAGATTCCTGCCAAGCGGGGGTTATGGGCGCCGTCGACCCGGTTCGTTGACAGATTCCCGGCACGCAGGAGTTACGCAGCGTCAAGCGCCAAATATTGCGGCCTGCTGGACCGATGCGCGCGTGCGCGCGCTCCGCGTGGCTGCCTATCGCGGACCTTCGGTGGCCTAACTCCGCCGTGAGCGGAATCTGTCACTGCCGCGAGGCGAGACTGATCACGGCGCATCCTGGAGCGCGAGCAGGACAGGCGGCAGCTCGCGTGGCAGGAGCCGCGCGGCGAGGTCCGCGGCAATGTCGTCGGTGAGATCGTCCGGTGCCTCGGCCAGCTCATGCCCGGTCCCGTCCACGACCCGCAGCGCCGGCTCATTCCCTCCTCGGCGCAGGACGTCGGCAAGCAGCCGGCTCTCCGCAGGATCCGCCCAGGCGTCGCGGAGCCCGTGGACCAGGCTCACCGACCGATGCAGCATGGTCGCCAGCGCGAGCGGCGGCGTGCGAAACGCCTGCTCCCATAACGCGAGGCGCAGCATCGGGCCTTGCCCGCCGGGCAGGGGCAACGCCATGCGTGCCTCGCCGCGGTCGGCGCGCTCGATGAGCTCCTCGGCCAAACGGTCGAACGCAACGATGAGCGGGTGGTCTCGGTCCTGCCCCGTCCTCGAGCGCTCGGCGACGCCGCGGCGCAGCGTGTCGCGCATCGAGCGGGCGGAGGCACCGACCAGGGTCAGCGCACCGATTGCCGGATCGGGGATCGCTACGCTGAGCGCCAGTCCCGCTCCCTCGCCGTGCCCGAGCAACCCCGCCCGTCGCAGGTCGAGGTCCGGCCGCGAACGCAGCCAGCCGAGCGCGTCGCGCGCGTCGTCGATCAGGGTGAACAGGTCCGCATCGGTCCAGTCGCCGCCGGAGGCGCCACAGCCACGCTTGTCGTAGCGCAGGCTGGCGACGCCGTGCGCGCTGAGCGCATCGGCCAGGCGAGCCAGCAGGCGGTCTTCGTCAACACCGGTGGGCCCATGGGCGAACCAGCTCGGATGACCGATGCGGTCCCAGGCGCCGTCCCGATCGCGCGGCAGCCAGCTGGCGAGCAGCAGCACGTTCGGGTAGCGGCCGCGCCGGCCGTCGGGCGGAGGAGCGTCCGGCAGGGTCAGCGTCCCTGCCAGCTCCACCTCGCCGGCACGGAATCTGACCTCCTCGGAGCGGGGCATGTCCCGAGCGTACACTCGCCCGATGCCGCTCGACACGCCGCAGTTCCGGCCGCCACCGGAGCCCGTGGCCTTCACGCCGAACCCGGCTGCCGAGCTGCCGCGCCACGCCGACGTGGTGGTGGTGGGTGCCGGCATGCTCGGTGCCTCGGCCGCGTACCGCCTGGCGCTGGCCGGACTGCGGCCGCTGGTGATCGAGGCCAACGCGCCCGCGTCGGGCGCCAGCGGCCGGCTGGCAGGGATGGCCCTCGCCGGGCTCGGCGGGCACTTTCCGCGCGTCACGGCGCTGGTCCATGAAGCCGGCGCGCGGTCGATCCTCGACTACACCTGCCGCTCGCTCGACCTGCTCGAGGAGCTCGACGCGACGCTCCCCGGCGGGATCGAGTGGGACCGGAGCGGCTCGCTCGACCTGCTGATGACCGAGGGAGAGCTGGCACGCGGCAAGGCAATGGCCGCCGCCCAGAACGCGGAGGGACTGGACGCCAGGATCATCGATCGTGACGAGCTACGCGATCGCTGCGCGGCGCTCGACACGTCCGGCGTGCTGGCCGCCAAGTGGACGGCCCGCGACGGAAAGCTCAATCCCTTCCGGCTGGTCTACGGCCTGCTCGATGCCGCGACACGGTCCGGTGCGCGCGTGGTCACCGGCGTTCGCGTGGAGCGCCTCGTCACCGCTGGCGGCCGCGTCACCGGTGTTGCCACCTCCGCCGGCACCGTGGAGACCGATGCGGTCCTCCTCGCCACCAATGCCTGGACACCCGCCCTGGTCGACTGGGTCGGCGCCAATCTGACGCCCATCCGCGAGCACGTCCTGGTCACCGAGCAGGTGCCGCCGCTGTTCGACCCGGGCATCGAGACCAACTCGTGCAACGAGTACTGGCGCCAGATGCGGACCGGCGAGGTGCTCATCGGCGGCTATGCGGTGGCGGATGAAGGGATGGGAATCGGCTCGTACTCGATGCGGGTGCGGCCGAGCCTGCCGCCCATGCTGGCCGGGCTGCTGATCCGATTGCACCCAGCCTTGCGCGACGTGCGCGTGGTCCGCGCCTGGGCCGGCCTGCTCGACTTCGCCTCGCTCGAGGTCCCCATGGTCGGCGCGCTGCCCGATGAGGATGGCCGACCGATGCCCGGCGGCTATCTCGCCTGCGGCTTCACCGGCCACGGCCTGCCCTATGCCCCGGTCATGGGGCTGCTGCTTTCCGAGCTCATCACCAGCGGCAGCTCACGGACGCTTCCGCTGGAGCCGTTTGATCCGGCCCGATACGCCGGCGTCGTCCATCAACCGACGTGGCTCGAACCCTTCGAGTCCCACGCCTGACGAGCCGTCAGCCGAACAGGAAGCGCCAGCTGCCGATCGCCACGCTGGCAGCCGTCGCCGCTCCGGCGATGAGCGTCGCGCCGACCAGGAGCCACCAGTCGCCGGCTGCCATGTGCTGTGGTCGTGCCCACGTCCGGCAGTCGAGCGCGCCGAAGCCACGCGCGTCCATCGCCTGCGCCAGCCGCGTCCCGCGGCGAATGCCCGCCACCAGCAGAGCAAGCAGCTTCCCCGCGAACAGCCGCACGGCGGCGACGGGCGAGCCGCCGGACTCCACACCGCGCGCGCGGCGGGCCAGCGACAGCGTCTGCCATTCCTCGGCGAGCAAGGGCAGCAGCCGCACCGCCGCCAGCGCCCCGATTGCGAAGCGTGGCGGGAAGCGGAGCTGCTGCGCCAGGGACTCGGCGAGATCGGCCGGATCGGTGGTGGCCAGCGCCAGCACGCCGACGAAGGCGATCCCGAGCAGCCGCACGCCCAGGGCGAGGCCGACCAGCAGGCTCGAGCTGGTGAGGCGGATCGGGCCCGCGGCGAGCAGCACCGTCCCCGACGACTCGGCCGGAAACAACGCGTTGGCGAGGCCGATCCCCGCAGCGGCGACGAGCAGCAGCCAGCCGCGACGCAGCAGCGACCCCGGGGAGAGGCCGGTGAGGGGAATGACCACCAGCTCCACGCCGAGGATCAGCGCGGGCGTCAGCAGGTCCGCCGCGACGAAGCAGGTCAGCATCAGCACCGCCGCCGCGCCGAGCTTGGCGACCGGGTTGGCACGCGCCAGGGGCGCGGCGGGGTCAGGAACGAGCGGGGTGAAGAGCCGCATCGGTCCTGGGCGCTGCGTGGCCGTTGATGAGCTGAAGGCTGGCGTCGGCCAGCGCCGACGCGAAGTCGAGGTCGTGCGTCACGAACGCGACGGCGCGACCCGAGTCGCGCAGCGCGGCCAGCAGCAGGAGCAGCTCGATCCACGTCCGCCGGTCCTGCCCGAACGTCGGCTCATCGAGGAGCAGGATGGACGGCGCGGTGGCGAGCGCCGTGGCCACCGATAGCCGCCGCTTCTCGCCGCCCGACAGCGTGAACGGGTTCGCGGCGGCGAGCGCAGCGAGGCGCAGGCGCTCGAGCAGCTCGTCAGCGCGCCGTTCGGCGACCGGCCGTGCCACACCGGCGCGCAGCGGGCCGAGGATGAGCTCCTGGCGGACGCTGCCGGTCAGGAACTGGTGCTCCGGATCCTGGAAGACGGTTCCAATCGCCTCGACCAGCCGGCTCGCCGGCCAGCGCCAGATCGGCTCGCCGCCGTGCCCTGATAGCAGCGCCTCGCCCGAAACCACCGCGCCGCTTCCCGGGCGCAGCAGTCCCGCCAGCAGCAGCAGCAGCGTCGACTTGCCGCTGCCGTTGGGGCCGAGGATGGCCAGCGCCTCGGACGAGCGCACCCCGACGTCGACTCCGCTCAGCGCCGGCTGCGATCCGCCCGGATAGGTGAACGAAACCTGCTCGGCCAGCAGCAGCGTCTGCGGAGCGGGACGCGCCCGCAACGGCGGCAGCGGAAGCGGCAGGTCGGGGATCCAGACGCCGGCCTCGGCGAGCCGATCCCCGTGCTCGGCGAACACCTCGGCCGGCCGGCCGTCGGCGACCACGCCACCCGACTCGATCACCACGACCCGCTCGACGAGGGGCACCGCCGCTTCGACGCGGTGCTCGACCATCACCAGCGTCGCTCCCAGCCGGTCGACGGCTCGCGCCACCACCGAGCGCACCTCGCGCGCCGCGTCGGGATCGAGGTTGGCGGTCGGCTCATCGAGCAGCAGCAGCGACGGCGCGAGGGCCAGCGTCCCGGCCAGCGCCAGCCGCTGTTTCTCGCCACCGGACAGCGCCGCCGTCGGCCGTTCCGCGCCATACGGGAACTCCACCGCCTCGAGGGCCGCAGCGACGCGAGCAGGAATGTCGCCCGCCGGGAGGCATCGGTTCTCGAGGCCGAAGGCCACGTCGTGCCCGGCGCGGGCCATCACGATCTGCGTCTCGGGATCCTGGAACAGGATACCGACCCGATCGCGCGCCGCCGATGGCGACAGACCGTCGACCAGGAGCTCCCCCGCCGACTCGCCGCCGCCCGAAGGGTCGAGCAGTCCGGCCAGCCCGGCCAGCAGCGTCGACTTTCCGGCGCCCGACGGCCCGAGCAGCAGTACGCGCTCGCCGGCTTCGATCCGCAGGTCGAGACCGCGGACCGCCCACTCGCGGCGGCCGGCGTGACGCCAGCCCCAGCCGCGCGCCTCGATCGTCGCCGGCGACCTCATCGGTCCATCAAAGCAGACCGAAACGGCCGCGGCGGCTCACACAGTGCGCTGCGACCGACCGGACGCGAACGGCGCCAGGACGCCGGTGTCGGCCAGGGCCCGGGTCAGCAGCCACGAGCCGAGGCCCGCGATCAATAGGGCGCTGACGATCATGGCGGCGCCATAGACGAGCTGCACCTCGAAGGCGGTGCCGGCGTAGTAGACCGGCATGTCGTGCAGCCACTCGCCGACCCCGGCACCGACCGAGGCCAGCAGCGCGACCGGCAGTCCCCAGGCTCGATAGAGCGTGAAGGCGAAGACCAGCTCGGCGCCGGCGCCCTGCACCACGCCGGAGAGGATCGCGTCGAGCCCCCACTGCGAGCCGATGAAGGCCGAGATGGCGGCCGCCACCAGCTCGCTGAAGAGCGCCGCCCCAGGCTTGCGGATGACGAGGCCGCCCAGCACGGCGGGCATCAGCCACACGCCGGAGAGAACGTACTGGGCCGGCGGCGCGGCGGTGAACAACGGCCCGGTGGCGGTCCACACGAACGCGCCCCATGCCCAGAAGACGATGCCGAAGGCGACGGCGATCACCGCCGCCACCACGATGTCGACGGTGCGCCAGCCGGCCGGCGCCTGTGCCTGGTTCATGATCCTTCTCCCTGCTGCCGGTGCTCGATGACCAGCAGCGTTCCGCTCTTCAGCCAGACCGATGCACCGGCCCGCTCCACCACGTTGGACAGGCCGCGGGACCGGCCGAAACGGAGCTCCTCATCGCTGAGCGGGTAGCGCAGGCCGTCGGTCGACACGCCCTGCGCATCGCCGGCCACGGACAGCAAGGTGACGATGTCGCCCGGTGCTCCCTCCAGCTCCAGCGACTCACCGGAATGCAGGGCGCGCACCGTGGTCGTGCCGCGCACGATGCGCAGGTCGCGCCCGCGCCACGCCGGGTCGGCAAGGAGCAGCAGGTTGGCCAGCTCGTGGTCGAGCCGCTCCCCGTCGAGGGCGCCAAGGATCACGATTCGGTCGGCGCCTGACGCCACCGCCCGCTGGAGGGCCAGCTCGGCGTCGGACTCGTCCTTGGCCGCCGGATGGCGCTCGATCTCCACCCCGGCTGCCGTGTAGCGCTCGACGAGCCCCTCGTCCACCGAGTCGAGGTCTCCCACCAGCAGATGCGGCGTGATGCCGACCTCCTCGAGCCAGCACGCACCGGAATCGGCGGCGATGACGAGATCGGCATCGGTCAACCAGCGCGTATCGCTCGCCGCCGGGTCGCCTGCGGCAACGATGACCGCGAGCATGCCGCCTCCCTTCGCATCGGTTCGACAGGAGCAGCCGCGGTGGCTGGCGAGCGACTTCCTGCGCTGGCATGACCCAGATCAGGTTCGAGGGTCTGCGGTGGCCCGCACTCTCAGCGCTTGCGCGCTCCCCTGTCGTGCTTGTGATTGGTCGGTTGAGCCTAGCACAGGGGCTGTCATGATCGACCGATGCAGCACCCCAACGTCCGCCGCGTGGTCGCCGCCGCCGCCGATGCCGGCCTGGCCATCGAGCCCGTCCGCTTCCCCGACGGCACCCGCACGGCGGCCGACGCGGCGCGCTCCATCGGCTGCGAGGTGGCTCAGATCGTCAAGTCCCTCGTCTTCATGGCCGGCGACGCTTCGGTCGTCGCCCTGCTGTGCGGATCCGACCGCCTGGATCCCGGGCGCCTGGCGGCCGAGCTGGGGCTTGAAACGGCTTCCGTGCGACGCGCGAACGCCGACGAGGTTCGCGCCGCGACCGGCTACGCCATCGGAGGCGTGCCGCCGCTCGGCCATGCGACGCCTCTGCCGGTGCTGATGGACCGCGGGCTGCTCCGCTTCGACGAGGTGTGGGCCGCCGCCGGCCTGCCGGACACCTCGTTCGGCGTCGCTCCGGTCGAGCTCGCCACTGCGGCCGGGGCGCGTCTCGTGGACCTGGCCGAGGCGAGCGGCTAGCGGGCGAGCCAAGGTTTGCCCCCTGCTGGGCAGTATCGGCGAAGGAGACGCCCAGCCGCTCGCCCAACCCGCGCCTCGTTGGTCGCTTCTTCCGTTCGGGAAGAATCGCCTTTGACCGATATACTCGCGCCCGATGCCCCCGGAAGCGCTCCCCTGGCTGGTCGTTGCCCTGTTCGGCGTTGCGCTGCTGGTCGCCGCTCTGGTCCTCCTCGACCGCAGCGGCGCGCGGATCCGTGCCGCGCGACGCCTGGCCGGCGCGCGCGAGGTGAAGGTCGGCAGCCTGCTCGATGAGGCCGAGCCGCCGCATCGGTCCGTCCGGGTCGTCGGCCGTGTGAGATGCGCCGACCCGCTGGTCACCGAGCGCGACGAGCGGCTGGTGGCCTGGCACCGCGACGTCGAGGTCAGGACGCGCGACGGCTGGCGCAGCATCGAGCACCGCCGCGAGACGCGCAGCTTCGAGCTGTGGGACCACGACGGGTCGCTGGCGGTCGATCCGGCGCACGCCGCCGAGCCGCTGATCGCCATCCCGCACGTCTGGAACGGCTCGCCCGATGAGCTGGACGAGACCTATCAGCCGGCCATCGCGCGCCTCGCCGCGCAGGCCGGACCGGTGACGGCAGCTCGTGCCGAGACCCGCATGCTGAGCGTCGTCGATCGGCTGCTGGTGCTGGCCCGCGTCGAGCGCGAGGGCGGCCGAACACGACTCCTTCCGCCGCCGGGCGGCTACGTGATCTCGGGCATGGAGCTGGACGACGCCATGCGCCTCCTCGGCGGGCCCCGTCGGCGCTGGATTCCGGCCGCTCTGGTCGGAGCTGTCGCGGGGACGGTGCTGGCCGGCATCGGTCTGGCCGGCACCCTGATCGCCGCCCTGGGCTGACGCGCGGCGCTCGTACCGGCGCGCATCGGTACCAACGGGGCATCGGCCTGCGGGCTTGCCACGAATACCATCCGGTGCACGGCACTTACCAGAACCTCCACCCGAGCGGTCTGGCGTCCCGGCCGGCAGACATAGCGGAGATTCGAAGCGTGGCGATCCCACCTCGCGACCGCACCTCCGAGGAGGCGCTGATCAGCGTCGCCCAGGCTGCCGCGCTGCTCGGCGTCCATCCCAACACGATCCGCGCCTGGACCGAGGCCGGGCGGCTGACCGCGTATCGCATCAACGCCCGTGGCGATCGCCGCTACCGGCGTGGCGACGTGGAGCGGCTGCTGGCCGAGGGTGCGGAGATGCCCGAGATCACGCCGCCCGTCACCGACGAGCAGCGCGAGGCCGAGCTGGCCGTGCTCGCTCGCCTGGCGCAGGGCGCCGCCGCCGCTTCGAACGCGTCCGCCGTGTGCCGCGTCGCCATCGACGCCGTGCGCTCACGATTCGCGTATCCCCGGCTGGCGATCTACCTCGCCCGCAACAACGTCCTGGGCCTCGAGACGCACGCCGGCTACCGGATCGCGCCTGCCAGCCTGCTCGAGGCGGGGCCGGACGACGACCTGACCGAGTCGATCACCGCGGCCGACGGCCACGTCGTGTCGCTCACCGAGGTCCGGCTTCCCCTGCGCGCGGCCGGCGAGCTGGTCGGCATCCTGATCGTCGCCGACGAGCCGGGCGGCGTGCTGGAGGCGGCGCACCTGCCCTTCCTGCGCACCGCGGCCAACGCCGTGGCGCTCGCCATCCACAGCGCCCGGCTGCTGGCCCGCGTCCGGCGCGAGCTGACCCGCGCCCGCGCGCTGCGCGGCATCACCCAGGAGCTCACCGGCAAGCTCGACCTGAACGTGGTGCTGACCGATGTCATCGATCGCACCCGCAGCCTGTTCGACGCCGACAAGGCCGGACTGTGGCTGATCACCGACGACCGGCAGCGCCCCTTCCAGCCGGCCGCATCGCGCGGCATCAGCGACGAATTCCAGGCGGCGGTCGCGGACCTGACGCTCGACAGCCCGTCGGTCGGGGTCTATGCCGTGCGCGACCGGCGGACCTACGTCATCGACCACGCCGACGAGCGCAGCACGACCGGCAGGATGCGCGACATCTACGCACGCGACGGCGTGCGCACCGCCTGCCTGGTGCCGCTCGTGTCACATGACCGCACGGTCGGCATCCTGGGCCTCTATCACGGCCGTGACCACGAGTGGCCCGAGGACGAGCTGGCGCTGGCGCAGGCATTTGCCAACCAGGCGGCGGTCGCCATCAGCAATGCGCGGCTGTATCGGTCCACCGCCGACCAGGCGGCTCGCATGAAATCGATTGGCGACCTGTCGGCCCGCCTCAACCGCCTGACCGATGTGAAATCGATCGCCGAGGCGATCGTGGCCGAGGCCAGCGCTCTGGCCGAGTACCACGACATCCGCATCTACACCGTCGACTGGCAGACGCGCATCTGCCGGCCGGTGGCCTACACCCGGCGGCTGCTGGGCGATGGCGACTTCGAGGAGCGGCTGAAGGTCGACATCGGTCCTGGCTCGTTCACCGGCACCGTGGCCGAGACCGGCGAGGCGATGCTCATCAACGACGCGCTGGCCGACGACCGGGGCCTGACCATCGACGGGACCGACGACATCGACGAGTCGATGCTCGTGGTACCGATGCTCTACGAGGAGCGGGCGGTGGGTGTCATGGCGCTGTCGAAGCTGGGACTCAACCAGTTCACCGACGACGACCTCCAGACGATGAAGATCTTCGCCGGCTACGCGGCGCAGGCGATCGCCAACGCGACTGCCTACGAGCGGCTGGCCGAACAGTCGGCCGAGCTGGCGCGCCAGCTCGATTCGCAGCGCCGGCTGCTGGAGATCAACGAGCGGCTGCTCGGCTCGCTGGACCATGCCAGCGTCTTCGACCTGATCGCGGACGGGCTGAAGAGCGTGGTCCATTACGACAACCTGTCGATCTATCGGGCCGACCATGCCAGGGGCATGTTGCTGCCGGTTCTCGCCCGCGAGCGCCACGCCGAGCAGGTGGCGCGCTACATCGTTCCGTTCGGCCATGGCCTGATGGGCTGGGCGGTGGATCACCGCCAGGCGGTGATGGCCAACGACGCCCTGGCCGACCCGCGCGTGGCGCAGATCCCCGGCACGCCGGACGACCCGGAGGCGCTGATCGTGGTGCCGCTGATCAGCGACGGCGAGGTGACCGGGTCGCTGAACATCAGCCGCATCGGCGGCAGCGAGGTCTACTTCACCGACAACGACCTCGAGCTCGTCAAGCTCTTCGCCGGCCAGGCCTCGATCGCCCTCCGCAACGCCGATACCCACCATGCCGTCAGCGTCCAGGCCGAGACCGATGCGCTGACCGGGCTCGGCAACCACGGCTCTTTCCAGCGCCAGCTGGCTGCCACGCTCGAGCGTGCCGCCACGGCCGATCCGCGTGAGCCGGTGTCGCTGCTGATGATGGACCTCGACAACTTCAAGGCCTACAACGACCGCCTCGGCCACCCCGCCGGGGACGCCCTGCTGAACGCGATCGGCGCCGCCATCCAGGGGGCGGCGCGCGCGGATGATGGCGTCTACCGCTACGGCGGCGACGAATTCGCTTTGATCCTGCACGGCGTCGAATCGGCGACCGCTGCGGCGATCGGCGATCGCGTGCGCCGCGCGGTGGCGCGGCTGACGGGCAAGGAGCTGAGCCCGGTGACGATCACGGTGGGGGTCGGCAGCTGGCCGGCCGACGCCGACGACAAGAACGCCCTCATCGCGGCGGCCGATACGGCCCTCTACTTCGGCAAGCAGTCGGGCGAAGACCGCGTGGTGCTGGCCGCCGACGTGCCGCGTGACCTGCGCGACCTGCGCGGCACGCTGGATCAGCTGGCTCGCGCCGCGCTCCAGCGCGCGGATGAGCCGGGAGCGGTGGAGCACCTGATGGAACACGCCGCGCAGCTGGGTGGCGAGAGCGACGAGTACACGCTGCGGGACGCGCTGCTGTCCATGGCACGCACCCTCGACGCGCGCGACGCGGGGAGCCGCCGTCACGCCGACCGCGTCGGCCAGCTGGCCGCGGCCATGACCCGCATCCTGGGCTGCGGCGACGACGAGGTCCGCAACGTCGAGCTCGCCGCGCGGCTGCACGGGCTCGAGCTCGAGGCGACCGCCGAGCTGCACGGCGTGCCGTCGCTGGCGCGTGTCGACGAGATCATGCGCACCAGCCGCCGGTCGGGCCTCGGCTCGCGCTCGATGCCGGCCGCCGCACAGATCGTCGCGGCCGCAAATGCCTACGACGTCATGACCAGCGGCGCGGGCGGCACATTGCTGTCGGCCGAGGCCGCGCTCGGCGAGCTCCGGGAGCAGAAGCGCCGCTTCCGGAAGGACGTGCTCGAGGCGCTCGCCGCCGCGGTGGAGATGCCGCCGGCGGCCCGCCCCGCCCGCCGCGAAAGCGATCCGGACGACGAGGTGGCCGGGGCCGCCTGACCCACGGCGACGTCCCGCGGCGATGCTATGATCGCCGCTCCCATGCCGATCCTCCGCCTGGCGCCGCCGCGCGCCGCGCGCCCCGCGTCGGGCGTCCTGGTCGCCCTTCTCGTCGCCATCGCCGGCTGCGGCAGCACGACCCCGACCGGTGGCCCGGATGGCTCCTCGCCCGCGTCGTCGATCCCATCCGTCCCGCCCAGCGGCGCGGTCAGCGGCGCGGTCAGCCCGCCGCCGAGCAACGTCGCCACGCCGGTCCCCACGCCGTCACCGACGCCGAGCTACACCAATCCGCCCGACCCAGCCCTGGAACGGCTCATCCCAGGCCACGTCGCCGGCCGCACCGTCAACAAGCCCAAGAGCTCCGAGTACGGCGTGACGCCCGGCGACGTGGCCTCGGCCTACGGTGATCTGGGCGTCCGCTTCCGCTCGCTGGCGATTGCCTACGTGGAGCCGCGGCTGCTGTCGCTCTACGCGCTGCGGACCGAGGGTGACGCGGTCACGACCGCCGACCTGCGACCGTACCTGGCCACGGCGGGACAGTACGTCGGCATCGCCGGATTGCATCCGGAAGCTTGGAAGCGCGCTCGCGTGGCCGGCCACGACGTCTGGTCGCGGCCCGAGGACAACGCGACGGCGGCGGGGACCATGATCTACACCTGGGCGGCCGACGACCAGTATGTCTTCCTGATGATCGGAACCGATCGTCGGGTCAACAAGGCGATGCTCGAGGCCCTGCCGGGCGACCCGCCTCCGCCGCGACCGAGCCCCAGTCCCAGCGCGACGCCGCTCCCCAGCGGCTCGGCATCTCCGTCCGCGACACCCGCCTCATCCTGACGCCGGCGTCTACCATCGGCCGATGTTCGAGCTGATCGCCTACGGCCTGTCGGCCGGCGGGACGCTGCTGACGATCGTGCTGCGCCTGCTGGGCGCCGATCCGACCCTCACCTTCGGCGTCAGCGCGATCACGATCCTGGGGCTCGCCTACGTGCTCGGCCATGCCACCGAGCAGCTGGGGATTGCGACCGGCCCGCGGATCGGCGGGATCATGAACGCGACGGTCGGCAACGTGGGCGAGATCATCATCGCCGCCTTCTTGATCCTCGACGGCAAGATCGAGGTCGTCCACGCCTCGATCACCGGCTCGATCATCGGCAACCTGCTGCTGGTGCTCGGCATCTCGCTCCTGGTCGGCGGGCTGAAGAACGGCGTGCAGGAGTTCGACGAGCAGATCACCGGCATGAACGCGGCGTCACTCGTGCTGGCGACCATCGGCCTCATCGTTCCGGCGTCGTTCGCCTTCCTGATCGGCGGTGGCGAGGCGTCGGCACCGGGTGATCCGGAGTTCTTCCGGATCGAGGCGCTGACCGTCGGCGTGGCGGTCGTGCTGATCGGAACCTACGCCGCGCAGACCTGGTTCTTCCTCCGCGCGCCGGAGGCGCCGCCGGCCGCCGGCCGGCAGGAGGTCGAGGTGGCGGAATGGGAGTGGCGGACGGCGCTGGCGGTGCTCATCGCATCGGCCGCTGCGTTGACCTTCGCCAGCGAAGTGCTGGTCCATACCCTGGAGCCGGCGGTGCACTCGCTCGGCATCAACGAGTTCTTCGTGGGCATCATCCTCATCCCGCTGATCGGCAACCTGGCCGAGCACGTCGTGGGCGTGACGCTCGCCTACAAGAACAAGATGGACTTCAGCCTGATCACCTCCATCGGTTCGGCGACCCAGATCGCGCTGTTCGCGGTGCCGGTGCTGGTCTTCTTCGGCCTCATCGTCGGTCACCCGGTCACCCTCGTCTTCAGCGCGCTCGAGGTGGTCGGCGTGGCAGTGGCGGTGTTCATCGCCGGGTTCATCGCCCTCGACGGGCGCTCCAACTGGCTGGAAGGGCTGCAGCTCACTTCGGTCTACGCCATCCTGGCCATCGCCTTCTTCTTCCTCACGCCCTAGCGGGTGGCCCGCCGTATGATCGGCCGATGGACCTCGGCTGGGACCTCGGCGACCTCCGCAATGATCGGCTCGGCAGGAAGCGCGACCGCCTCGCCCGGCTGCTGAGCGTGGCCTCCATCCTCTATACCCGCGGCGGCGACGAGGCCGGCGTGCCGGTCGACGAGATCGCGCGGCTGACGGGCATGAACAAGCGCACCGTCTACCGCGACATCCGCGCCCTGGACGAGGAGCTCGGCATTCCGGTGTTCGAGGCCGGGCGCGGCCGCTACGGTATCGACAAGAAGTCATTCCTGCCGCCGCTCCGGCTGTCGCTCGCGGAGGCGATCGTGCTCTTCCTGGCCGCGCGCCTGATCGCCCGCTGGAGCGACGAGTACGACCAGGTCGTGATCAGCGCGTTCACCAAGCTGGCCGATCTGCTGCCGCAGGCCATCGCGCGGCAGGTGATGGGCTCGATGCTGGCCGTCGGCGCCCACGGCCGCAACGACCCGTTCACCCGCAACTTCGCCAACGTCGCGCTGGCGTGGGCCGAAGGCCGCGTGGTCGAGCTCGACTACGAGTCGTTCGAGGGCGACCGCAAGAAGACCCGCGTGCGGCCCTACTTCCTCGAGCCCGACGCCGCCACCCACAGCGTCTACCTGATCGCCTTCGACGAGCCGGCCGATGCGATGCGCACCTACACGGTCGAGCGCATTCGATCATCGGTCGTCACCCAGGACCGATACGAGATACCAGCCGACTTCGACGCGCAGCGCTGGCTGGAGCACTCCTGGGCCATCTGGTCGTCCGACGGCACGCCGCCGGTCGGCATCAAGCTCCGCTTCGACGCCTCGGTGGTGCACTGGGTGCGTGAGGCAACCTGGCACCGCTCGCAGCAGGTCCAGGAGCTGCCCGATGGCGGGATCGTGATGACCTTCCGCGTGGCGGGCACGGTCGAGATCCGGCCCTGGATCCTGTCCTGGGGCGACGCGGTCGAGGTGCTCGAGCCGGCCGAGCTGCGCGAGGCGATCGGCGGTGTCGTCGAACGCGCTGCGGCTCGCTACGAGGCGGCGCCCGGGCGCGCGCGTCGCTCCGGTGCTTGAGGTCGAGCTCAAATTCGCCGCCGACGGGCTCGATCCCCTCGAACACCTCGCGGCGGCGGCGGAACTCGGTTCCTCAGCACTCGGCGTCGTCCACGAAGTCGATGAGGTCGACCGCTACCTCGACACCGCCCGCGGCGCGCTCGCGGCGGCAGGCTGGGCCTGCCGCCTGCGAACACGCGGCGACCGCACGATCGCGTCATTGAAAGGTCCGGCCGAGGTCGCCGAGGACGCCGTGCAGGAGCTCCACCGGCGCCCCGAGCTCGAAGGCGCGGCGAGCGACTCCCTGGAGCCGGCGAGGTGGTCGCCGTCGGAGGCACGCGACCTCGTCGATCGGCTGCGTGACGCCGAACCACTCGTCGAGCGGCTGAGGCTGCACCAGCGCCGCGTCGAGCGCGACGTCCTGGTCGACGGGCACGGGATTGGAACGCTGACGCTCGACCGCGTCGAGGTGCTCGCCGGCGGCGCGTTGCGCGGCCGGTTCCACGTCGTCGAGCTCGAGCTCCATCCCGGCCAGGACGCCGCCGTGCTCCCCGACCTGGCGGACGCGCTCCGCGAGGTCCCGGGTCTGCGCCCCGAGCGCCGGACAAAGCTCGAGCGCGCCCTGGCGCTCGTCGGCGCACCCGGCGCACCAGGCGCATGAAGGCGCGCACCGCGTGGGAGCTGGCCGCGGTGGCGGCCGGCATCGGCCTGTGGAGCTATGTCGCCTGGGACGGCGCCCTGTGGGACGCGCGATTCCAGGCACTGCTCCACGCCGGCGCGCTGGCCGCACTGTTGGCGCTGGCGGTGCTGGTCGGGCGCGGTTTCGAGCTGCCACGCACGCCGGTCGACCTGCCCGTCCTGCTGCTGCTGAGCGCCTTCGGCGTGGCCACCCTCCTGGCCCAGAACCACGGCATGTCGCTGCGGTCGCTCGCCGCCATCCTCGCCACCGCTGCCATGCTGCCGCTCGCTCTGGTGCTGCTCCGGCATCGGTCTGCGTTGGTCGCGATGGTGACGAGCGTGCCGATCCTGGTGCTGGCGTTCGGGACGCTGGTCGGCCTGCTGGCGCGGCGCCTGGACTGGATCGCGGCCGGTGGGCCGGGCCTGCCGCCGCTGCGCGTCCCGAACGAGGGGACGGCCTTCGGATCGGTGGCCATGCCGCCGTTCGTGCTGATGGGCGTGCTGCCGCTCACCTTCCTGATCGCCGAGCCGCAGGTGCGGCGCTGGATCCAGATGGCGGTGCTCGTTGCGGGGGTGCCGCTGACCATCCTTTCGGGCTCACGCTCGGCCTGGCTGGCGATCGGCGGCGCCGTGCTGGTGCTGGTCCTGCCCGAGCTGCGCCGGGTTCGTCTGCCCCGTCGGTGGACGGCGCGCGAGATGGGCCTCGCCGCGGCGGCGGCCGTCGGAGGCATCGCCGTCGTGCTGCTGGTCGCGCCTCGCGTGACGGCGGTTGCCTCGCTGATCTATCGCGGCTACCTGTGGCGCGACACGCTCGACGCCTGGTCGAGCAGCCCGCTCACCGGGCTCGGCCCGGGCGTGATGCCCTGGGCGCGCCAGGCAGCCGCTCCGACGCTCTCGTTTCCCGTGCGCGTCCCGCACTCGCACGACGTGCTGCTCGGCATCCTCGGCGATGCCGGGATGGTGGGCCTGGCGGCGGCGCTGGCCGTGATCGTCGTCTTCGTGGCGGTCGCGGGTCCATGGCGCACTCGCACGCGTTCCGGCCGCGCCGCCTTCGCGGTGCTGGCAGGGTTCGGCGTGGCGTCGTTCTTCGAGGACCTTACCTTCGTCCCCGGCTTCAGCCTGCTGGTCGTCCTGCTCGCGGCCCTGGCACTGACCGATGCGGACGCGGTGACCTGGCATCCCGTGGCGGTGCGGCGATGGCTGCTGATCCCGGCCGGCGTGGCGGCCGCGGCGCTGGTGCTCGTCACCGTCATCGTCGATGCGGCCGCGGTCAACTATCGCTTCGGCTCCGACGCCGCGTCCGAAGGGCACTGGCCGCAGGCGGCGAGCTGGTACGCCAGCGCGGTGGCCCTCGACCCCTGGCAGCCGACCGGCCCCAAGTCGCTGACCGTCGCCGCTCAGATGGCCGGCGATCTGGCCACCGCGCGCCAGGCGGCGCTCGACGCGACCCGTCTCAACGCCGGCGACGGCCCGTCGTGGACCAACCTGGCCATCCTGTGCCTGGAGGAGGGTGACGACGGCTGCGCGTCACGGGCGGCTGCGCGTGCCGTCGATACCGCCTCGCTCTTCGGGCGCGAGCTCGCCAATGCAGCCCTCGTCCTCGACCGCCTGGGCCAGACCGATGCCGCCGACCGTGCCTACCGCCTTTCGGTGCTGACCAACCCCTCCACGACCCTGGCGCTCCCCTGGCCGCGACCGATCCAGCTCGGCCGTCGCCTGGCGCCGGAGATCGGCGAGACGGCGGGGGAGCTCAATCTCGTGATCGGCCGCGGCATGCTCGGCAAGGCGATCGACGTGGCGCAGTACGAGGACCCGACCGCGCGCGCCCTGGCGGCCGCGATCGTCGGCGACCGCGCCGAGGCGGAGTCGTCGCTCGCCGAGGCGCTGAGCACGCAGCGCGAGGAGGTGACCGCCTGGGACATCGCGGCACTCCTGCGCCGGCACTGGGGCGAGCCCATCGAGCGGACGCTGGCCATCGATGAGGCGCTGCGCGGCATGCCGCTGGCCACCGGACGTGCGGGCGTTCCGGCTCTGACCTACGACATCGCCTCGTTCCGCACCTACCCCCTCGACGGCCTGGTAGGCCCGGCCGTTCGCCTGCTGCCGGAGGACCCCTGGCCGTGGGTACTCGAGCCGTTGCTCGCCCCGAACTAGCCGGGAGCCAGCGTTGGCCTAGTCGAAGACCGACCAGCAGATCTCGTTGCGCAGCCGCTGGTCGTCGAGCACCAGCGCGCGGATCGGCGCGGGCAGCCGGTCGCGCTGCCAGTGACACTCGCGGCGGCCCGCTGCCTCGTCCTCGTTCGGTGCGGCCGCGCGCACGGCCTTGATCGCGTAGGCGGCGGCACCCAGCTCGTGCGCCGCGACGTGCGCGACAGCTGCGGCCTGGGCGGCGGCGTACGCCGCGTACCGCGCCGCGCCACGGAGCTCCCGCGCGGCGGCATTGGCATGGCCGGCGGCTGTACGGGACTCGGTCATGCTGGCCTCGCCGCGTGCCCAGGCACGTGCCAGCGCGATGGCCTGCCGCGGCCGGTCGTCGTCCGGCCGCGTCGCCTCGAAGAGGCTCAGTACGTGCTCGGCGCAGTCGGCAGCCCAGATCGCCAAATGGTGGTGGTCGTCGTCGCTGAGCATTCCGCCACGACGCACGGTGATCAGCCTGGGGTCGCGAACCTTGCTCAGGATCACAGCATGCTGTCCCGCCTACTCGAGCGGGAGCCGCATGATCAGCGCCAGCGACGGTCGCCGATCGGCGACCGGTTCGGCGCCGGGTAACGCGGTGGGAGCTCGCAGCCAGGCCGAGCCCGCCGGCCCGGACCGATGCCGTGCCGAGAGCTCGCGCGCGGACAGCTCGGCCAGGCCCAGGCGGCGCAGCGCCTCGGCCATCAGCAGCCCCTCGGCGGCATGGCCACTGCCGACGACGACCCGCTCACTGGCGCGGAGGACGCGCTCGAGGTGCTCGCGCCGCCGCCGGAACGCGTGCCGGCCGAGGGGCCGGCCATCGACGTGGAGCAGGTCGCTGGCGACATACGCCGCGGTTCCCGCACCACGCCCGATCGCCAGTCGCTGCCGCAGCAGGTCGGCATCGGGCCGGCCGTCGTCGTCGAGCACCAGCAGCGTCCCGTCCAGCATGACGCCGTCGCGCTCGAGCTGAGCCGGCAGTCCTGCCAGCTCGGGCAGGGCAGCCAGCGCGTCGTTGAGCCCCTCGGCCCGCAGCTGCAGATCTCCGCCCTCGACGAGCGCGAAGGCGCGTACCCCGGGCCACCACGGCTCGAACCAGTAGCCCTCGTCGTCAAACGGGGCGCCGACCGACGTCGGCTGCATCGGGCGCAGCCGGACCGGCAGCTGGCTCCGCGACGCGCGGCCGATCGACAGCGGGAGCTGCTCGGCGGCCACGACCCGCGCTAGGCGGTCTTGCGTCGGCGCTGCGGGGCGGCTTCCGGCTCGGGCTCGGCGGTCTCGGCCGCGGCGGCCTTGCGGCGGCGGCGTGCGGCAGGCTCGGCCGGGGTCGGTGCGGCAGCCTCCTGGGCGCGGCTCTCCCGGGCGGCAGCCACCGAAGCCTCGAGTGCCGCCATCAGGTCGCCGATGTTGGTCGGCTCGGCCCGCACGGCGGGCGCCGGCGCCTCACCCGAGACCTTGCGCTCGATGACCGCCATCAGGGCCTGCCGGTAGTCGTCCTTGTAGTCGTCGGCGCTGAAGTCGCCGGTCATCGAGGCGACCAGCTGCTCGGCCATGGCTCGCTCGCCGGCCTTGAAGGTGACCTCCTCCTCCGGCAGGGTGAGCTCGTCGATGGAGCGCACCTCATCCGGCCAGTGCAGCGTGGTGAGCAGCAGCGTGTTCGAAAACGGATTGAGCGCCGCGAGCTGCTCGCGGTCCTTGAGCACGATCTTGCAGATCGCGGACTTGCCCGTATCGGCCAGGACGGACTTCAGCAGGTAGAAGGCCTTGCGCCCGATCTCGTCCGGCTCGAGGTAGTAGGCCTGCTTCACGAACTGCGCGCCGTGGGCCTCGTTGCGGGCGTCGACGAACATCTCGATCTCGATCGCGCGCAGCGTCTTGAGCGGGATCGAGTCGACGTCCTCCTCGGTGACGACGACATAGCGGCCCTTGGCGTACTCGTAGCCGCGCACCGTCTCGGATCGCGGAACGACCTCGTCGTGGTACGGGCAGTAGATCTTCATCTGGATCCGGTTGAGGCAGCTCGCGTGGAGCATGTTGAAGCCGATGCCGCCGCTCTCGGTGGCCAGGTACAGCTTCACCGGAATGGTCACCAGACCGAACTGGATCGCCCCCCGCCACATCGATCGCGCCATGTGCCCTCTGCGCTCTCCTGCGTATTCCGAAGCCGGGCGGCGACTATACAACCCCGGTGCAAGCACGGCGATCGGCCCCATCGGCTGGGACCATGCGGCCATTGCCGTTGGTCCGAAGCGACGCGGATGATCGGCCCATGCACGAACCCGCCACCGACGACCCCATCGCCATTCGCGAGCGAGGCGCCGACGAGCTGCTGCGCGCCTACGTCCTGGAGGACGATCCCGATATCGCCGCCCTCGAATCGGATCTGCTTCGCGATCTCGGCTTCAGCGTGGTCATCTGCGCGCGGATCGTCGAGCTCGGCGATCTGATGGAGCTGGCGCTGCCGCACCTGCTGGTCGTCGACGTGATGCTGCCCGATGGTGACGGCGGCGACATCACCGAGCTGCTGCGCAGCGCGTGGCCAGGCATTCCGGTCGTGATCGTCAGTGCGGCGGCCCGCGAGCGGCTGGCCGAGCTGGCCGACCTCGGTCCGGTGCTGCCCAAGCCGTTCGACCTCGAGGCGTTCGGTGACGCCGTGCATGCCGCCCTCGAGGTGCCGGCGGCGTGACCTCAGGGGCTCCGGCTGCCCTCCGGTCCGCTCACCGCCACCAGCACCGCCCGGCCCTCGTCGGGGTCGAATCCCATCCGATACCAGTGCTCGATCGTCGCGCCCTGCGACAGCATCGCGTTCACGGGGCAGTAGCGGGTCGCCGACAGCTCCACCGAGCGCCGCACCGCCTCTTCGTCGAGCGCGCCACCCACGCGGTGCTCGACCACGATCCGCGTGAAGACCTGCGGATGCTCCTCGGCCCGCTCACCACGCACGGCGATCTCGTAGCGCTCCGGGACCTGGCGCTTCTTGCGCAGGATGCTGGCGACGTCCATCGAGGTGCACCCCGCCAGCGCCGCGAGCAGCACCTCCATCGGCCTCGCGCCCGCGTCATCGCCGTCCTCCGGGCCGGTGTCGAGCACGATCCGGTGACCGCTGCCGGTGGTCGCCTCGACCTGCATGCGCTGTGGGTCGCCGAAGACGGCCATGACTTCGTTGGACATGCTCCGCAGCCTAGCAGCCAGCTGGACCGATGCGCCTGATCCGCCCGGCCCAGCCCGGCCATCCCCGCCGCCGCGCTCTCCTGCCAGCCCTGACAATGGTCTTTGTGGGCGCGGTCGCGAGCGCCATGCTGGCCTTCGTTCCCAGCTCGAGCCCGAGCACCATCGCCCTGCTCGGCATCGCGGCCGCGCTGGGCCTGGGAATCGGCGGCGCCTACGTCCTGCGCGCGTTGCAGCGCTCGCCGCAGCGCCGGCTGGCCGACGAGCTGGAGCGGTTGCTGGCGCCGAGCCTCGATGACAGCTGGGCCCTGGTCGTCCAACCACGCCTGCCCGGCGTGTCGCGCGATCTGGGCGCAGTGCTGGTCGGTCCCGCCGCAGTACGAGCCATGCTCGTGCGCGACTGGGACGGCCACTACCGGGTGCGGGGCCGCGGCTGGGAGTACGACACCCACGGTCGGCGCGGCTGGATCGCGTGCCGCACCAATCCCTCGTTCGAGGGCCAGCGGGTCGCCGATGCGCTGGCGCGCTGGGCTGCCTCCGAGGATCTCCCGCCGAACCTGCCGATCGCGCCGGCCATCGTCTTCCCGCGGGCGCACAGCAAGATCGTGCTGGAGGAACCGGACGACGAGATCGTCACGCCCGACAACGCACCGTGGTGGGCGCAGCGGGTCGGCCGACTGCAGCGCTTGTCGCCCGCCGACGTGGCGCGCGTCGTCGACGCGCTGATGAACGCGTCGGAGCGGCCGCAGCCGACCGCCCGGCCGGCAACGACCGTGGAGGCACGCCGCTAGGCGTCAGGCCTGCGGCGGCTCCCGCTGCAGCCAGTCCTGCGCGGTGCTCTCGTCGAGCACGTCCGCCAGCAGCTCCTCCGGCTGTTCGTCGTCGCCGATCACGATCAGCTGGGCGAGCGCGCGCTGGATGGCGAGCGCCGCGACCGACGCGCCCAGCGCCGGATGGCGTGCCGACGCGATGCTCGCATCGGTCATCACCAGGAAGCGGTCGGCTGCATTGAGCAGCCCGTCCGCCGGACGGCTGCCGGGCGGGATGTGGACCGAGCCGGCCACGCGGAACGGCGGCAGCACCAGCTCGACCCGCGCCGCGCGCTTCGGAATGCGCATCTCGGCCCGTCCCTGAACCGATTCGCCGGTGGTCACCACGAACAGGATCCGCGCGAGGTCGATCAGCGCTTCGGTTGCGGTGGTCGGCGCGGCGGACACGCCGTGCTCGGTGATCGTCGCGTTGTCGATCTGCAGATGCTGCGTCGGCAGCTGGTTGACGATGTCGCCGACGCGCTGGAAGCGGGTGCGCGTGACGCCGCTGACCCGGAACGCATCGGTATAGACGTCCAGCGCGACCTCGCTGAAGGTCGCCGGCGCGAAGGGGTCGAACATGGTCATGCGTTCAGCTTCCTCGCCTTCCAGATCTCCTCGCACGGCCACTGCCGCGCCCACTCCGGCGTGGTCAGCTCGAACGTGGTCGTCGCGCCGGGCGGGGGCTGCACCTCGATCAGGTCTGTCACC
Source organism: Steroidobacteraceae bacterium (assembly GCA_025935615.1). Taxonomy (GTDB): domain Bacteria; phylum Chloroflexota; class Limnocylindria; order QHBO01; family QHBO01; genus JAICUY01. The sequence goes on along the minus strand of JAICUY010000008.1, from coordinate 14,904 downwards.
TCGAAACCGTTGGCCCGCAACAGCCGGATCCAGTCGCCGTGGGGCAGATGGAACTCGACGCCCGGCTCATCGGGCCATTCCGAACGGTACATCCCGAAGTACGGCCTGAGAAGACGGTCGGTGGCCGGACCCTCGTAATCCGTTTCCGGGACGCACAACATCCAGATCGCGGCGTTGGTCAGAAAGATCAGCTCGCCGCCCGGACGCAGCAGGCGGGCGGCCTCCGGGATCCAGTGATACGGATCGGCCCACAGGCTGGCGCCGTACTCGCTGATGGCAAGGTCGAAGCTGACATCGGGATAGGGCACGCTCTCGGCATTGCCGAGGAGCAGCGGAAAGTCGAGGCCGTGCTCACGTTGGAGACGCTGGGCCGTCTCGAGCTGCCGTGGGCTGTTGTCGATGCCGACCACGCGCACTCCGCGCCTGGCCAGCCAGGCCGATACGTACGCCGTGCCACACCCCAGCTCGATCGCATCCCTGCCATCCAGCTGCTCCGGCAGGACGTGGAGCAGTGACTCGGGGACACCGAAGATGCCCCAGCTAGGCTCGTCCTCCCGCCACGCGTGCTCGCCGTGCGCGACGTACTCCGGCGCCTTCTCGTCCCACGCCGCGCGGTTGCGCGCGACGTGCTCGGGCAGCTCGGTCATGGGTGCGGATAGTAGCCGCCCCAGCCCGCCGACATCGCCTTAGCCAGCTGGTGGAAGTATCGGCCAACGGGACCGCCCAGCCAGCCCTCCAGCAGGCCATTTCGGCTCGTTCGCTCTCCGCTTGTTCCACCCCGCGGCAATTCCGGCCAACGAAGCCTCCGCTCGGCCATCTCCCTGTCCGTTACTGCCAGCAGGTGGAAACGCGCCGTCGCGGGCAGCCGATCAGCCCTCAGTCTCGCCCGTCGCCGCGATCCGCTCCGTTTCACCCCGTGCGCCGGTGGCGAGCAGGATCCGCCCGGTGGCCTGCTGCTCGAAGGTCCGCTCCACGGCCGCCAGGTCGTCGATCTGGTCGGGTCCCTTATCGGTCCGGATGCGCACGATCCGCGGGAAGCGGAGCGCATACCCGCTCTTGTGCCGCGCCGAACGCTGGATGCGGTCGAAGGCGATCTCGACCACGACCTCGGGCACGACCGTGCGGTACCGCCCGAAGTCGCGCACGGTCAGCTCCTTGAACCGCAATGTCATCTCGGCGATCTCCGCATCGGTCAATCCGGTGTAGGCCTTGCCGATGGTCAGCAGCGCGTCGCCATCGGTCTCGCGCACCGCAAAGGTGTAGTCCGACAGCATGCCGCGGCGCTTGCCATGGCCCCATTCCACGCCGACCACCACGCAGTCGAGGGTCGACAGCGGACGCTTGAGCTTGAGCCAGCCCAGCCCCCGCCGTCCTGGCTGATAGACCGATGCGGGATCCTTGATCATCAGCCCCTCGTTGTGGCGCTCCCGCGCCTCGTCGAAGCGTGCATCGACCTCGGCCGCCGATCGGGCCGTCTCGAGGTGCGAGTACAGCATCTGCTCGCCGGTCCGCTCGGGAAGCTGGAGATCCTCGAGCGCCTGCCGGCGTTCGCGCAGCGGCGTGTCGAGGAGGTCCTCGCCGGCGAGATGCAGCACGTCGAAGGCGACCAGCGCGACCGGGACGTCGGCCAGCAGCGTGGCACTCGGGTCGACGCGACCGAGGCGGGTCTGCAGGCTGGCGAAGTCGCCGACCGCACCCTGCTTCCATGGGACGAGCTCACCGTCGAGAACGAGCGGCGTGTCGAGCGTCGCTGCCGCGGCGATCACCTCGGGAAAGGAACGCGAGATCTCGTTCAGGTCGCGGCTGAAGAGGCGCGGACCATCGGGCGTGACGTGGAGCTGGGCGCGGATGCCGTCGTACTTGTCCTCGATCCAGGCCTCGTCGCCGACCCGCCGCACCACCTCGTCCGCGTCCGCGACCGGCGTGGCCAGCATGAAACGGATGGGCCGGCCGAGGTGCAGCGCGGCCTCATCCAGGCGGTTCTCGCGCGCCAGCACTGCCGTCTCGCCCGGCTCTGCGACCAGCATCAGCGCGCGACGCACGTCGGCGATCGGTCGGTCGAAGGCCGCGGCGATCGCCTCCTCCAGCAGGCCCTCGCGAAGCCCGATCCGCAGCTCGCGCCCGGCGATCCGCGCCACGTAACGCGCCTCCGCGGGCGTCGCTCGTCGGAACAGCTGGGCCATCAGCCCGGTTCGCCGCTCCGCGCTCGACGTCCCGGCCATGGCGCCGAACGCGGTGGCGACGTCGGCGACGGTCAGCGCCGCTCCGTCACGTTCGGTGATCAGCTCGGCAGCGGCATCCCCGAAGTCCGAGTGGCGCAGGTACGCCTGCCCGAGCTGCTGGTCGCTGGCACCCGACGCGGCGAGCAGTGCCGCCGATCCCTGTGCGCCACCCACCCCGAGCCGGTCCGCGGCGCCGGGGAGCGGCCGTCCAGCGAAGAAGGTGGCCGCCGTGGCCACGTCATCGGACGGCAGCTCGCGGAGATAGGCGGCAAGGAGGTCGCGCTTGCGAAGCTTGGAGGCGGTGGCCGCCACCGCATCGGCCGTCGAGGCGAACGCGGCGAAGAGACTCGACATGGGCGGAGTCTAGGCAGCCGCCGTGTCGCGGGGATTTCCCAGGAGAACGTGGATGAAGCCGGGGACGCGGACGCCGTTACGCAGTTACTGCTGGCCGTTCTCGTCCAGGCGCTTGGCGCGGTCGATCAGCTCGGCGACCTTCCGGCCGCCCTTGCGCCCGATGTTCTGGAAGTGCTCGTGCGAGTAGCGCTCGCTGACCGTCTTGCCGCCCTTCTGGCCGATCTCCTGGTAGAACTCCGGCCCGTAGCGCTGCCTGGTCGTCTTGCCGCCCTTGCGTCCCGCTTCGCGGACGCTCATGCCGCCGTTGTCGCTCTCCGCCATCGCGGCGCCTCCTGGAAGTCGTGGTGCTGTGAGGCGACAGGGAGCAAGTTGCGTACCCGCAGAGCATGCGCGCGCTAACCCAGCGAGCAGGCGAGTTGACCGAGGCGCTTGCACACCGGCACCGCGGCCACCGACGCGGCCACCGGCGCGGCCCTCAGCGCGCTGGTCATGCCAGAATGGCCCGCTGATGCACCCCTTCCTGCGCAATCTGGTGATCGGCATCGTCGGGCTGATCATCGCCGGCGCCCTCTCCGCGCTCGCCCTGCTCGGCCAGGACTCGAACCTATCGGTCCTCGCCATGCTCGCCTCGGCACTCATCGCTACCGCCATCGGGCTGTTCCTGTTCGTGCAGGGCTGGATCTGGTCGCAGCGCGCCGCGCAACACGGGTATGCGGGGCGATCGGTCGCGATTGCGCTGGCCGGCGGACTCATGATCGTGATGGCGGCCGGCGCGCTGGCCGGGGCGGTGCTGCTGGTTTTGCTCTTCTACCTCGGCTGAGCGCTCCGTCGAGGCCTCGCACCTGCTGCATCATCTGCAGAAGAAGGCGTCCGACCGATACCGCAGTCTCCCTCTCCTCCCACGATTGCTGCCACCGAAGCAAGAAACGCCGGACTACCAACCGTTTCGGGGTGTGGCTCCGGCAGTTGGTGCACCCACAGCAAACGCGGCTAGAGCGGGTAAATCAGGCCGGCTTGGTAGCATTGCGCTCGCGCCCCCATCGTCTAGAGGCCTAGGACGCCACCCTTTCAAGGTGGAGATCAGGGGTTCGAATCCCCTTGGGGGCACTCGTTACGACATCGCGCGCGCTGAGCGGGAGAAGTTGGAGAGTGGAACCCGGTCGCATTGATATCCGGCCGTGATCCGCCATATCGCAACAGGCCACCAGTGAAAAGCCGAAAGCACGCAAACGACGATACTCATCCGTCGCTGGCCCCTGGTGGCAGGCCGTTCTCAGCATCGGACTCGTCGTTGCAGTCGCGGGCTACGCGCGGCTTAGACGAAGTTGATCTCGTTCCGCTCGCCGCAGTTCGCGCAGTACAGCAAGGCGAGCTTCGGGTCCTCAGGAATCGGTCGCAGGGAGTAGACCAGGTCCTCGGTGATGCGCTCCCCGCAGTGCGGACACTCGCTCCCGATCTCCAGCCACTGATCGCGCGGCAGGTTCTGGCGGCCCACTACTGATCCTCCGGCGCCGCTACGACCGGTGCGCCCCGATCGTGCGCCTCGGCTACCTGGCGGGTCAGCGGCGGCGGTGGCTCCCAGCCGACCTTGCGCTTCGGTGTCTCGACGCCCTCGCTGGCCTCGATCGCCGCAGCGGTCTCGACCGCCTTTTCCGAGGGCCGGATGAGCGGGTAGGACCGGGCCGCGTAGCCCGGCCACAGGCCGATGTCGCCGTCGCGGATCATGACCATCGTCTTGGTGAAGGCGCCGGTGACGTCGCGGACGGACCGATCGAGCACCTGGTAGTCGTGGCCGGTCACCTGCCGCAGGGCGGGGCGCAGGGTTTCGACGAGATAGGCGGGGTCCGGGTTGTCGGCCAGGGCCAGGTCGAGCGCCGCCACCACGTCCTCGTCGGGCAGGTAGCGCGGCAGCGGCCGGCTGATGTAGGAGACGACCCGCGGGTCGCGGCTGGGCCCCAGGAAGGTGCGCTTGAGCTGCTTCAGCATCGGTCACCGATTCTAGCGCCAAGGCCGCCACCCGGCCCTCGGGCGACCCGTTGGTATACTTCACCGCCCCGACACCGACCGCGCATGGGCGGGTCCGCCATGTGCATCTGGTGTCGCGCGGGCTGCCGACGCCGGCCGCCGCGAGGCCCGAACACCGGAAGGAGACAACCCGATCACCGCGCGCGTTCGCAAGGCCGTCCTGCCCGCCGCAGGGTTCGGCACCCGCTTCCTCCCCGCCACCAAGGCCATACCCAAAGAGGTGCTGCCGCTGGTTGATCGACCGATCATCCAGTACGCGGTCGAGGAGGCGGTCGCATCCGGGATCGAGCAGATCATCATCGTGATCGCCACCGGGCGCAGCGCCATCGAGGACCACTTCGACTCCAACCCAACCCTCGAGCGCTGGCTCGAGGAGCGCGGTGACATCGACATGCTGCGCCAGGTGCGGCGCATCAGCGAGATCGGTCCCATCGCCTTCGTCCACCAGAAGGAGCAGCTCGGCCTGGGCCACGCCGTGCTGATGGCCAAGGAGCTGGTCGGCGACGAGCCGTTCGCCGTGCTGCTGTCCGACGACGTGATGCTCAACCGGGGCGGCGAGCCGGTGACGCGCCAGCTGATCGAGGCGCACACCAACCACCGCGGCTCGGTCATCGCCGTCCAGAAGGTCCCACGCGACGACGTGAGCCGCTACGGAATCATCGATCCGGTCCACGACGAGGGCCGTCTGTACGAGATCGGCGACCTCGTCGAAAAGCCTTCCGTGACCGATGCGCCCTCCGACCTGGCGGTCCTCGGCCGCTACGTGCTGACCCCGAAGGTGTTCGACATGCTCGAACAGACCCCACGCGGTGCCGGCGGCGAGATCCAGCTGACCGATGCGATCAAGATGCTGATGCAGGAGCAGCCCGTCTTCGGCTACCGCTTCGAGGGCACGCGCCACGACGCCGGGACGCGGCTCGGCTGGCTGCAGGCCAGCGTGGCGGTCGGGCTCGACTCCGAGGACGCCGACGAGTTCCGGGCCTACATCCGAGGCCTCGACCTGCGCGACTGAGCGCGACCGCCCCGTCCTCGGCGGGTACCCTGTCGCCGACGTGGAGATGATCGGCAGGCTCATCGGCGGCCGCTACCGCCTCATCGCTCCGCTTGGCGAGGGCGGGATGGCGACGCTGTGGCGCGCCGTGGACCAGCAGCTCGACCGGGAGGTCGCCGTGAAGCTGCTGCGCGCCCAGTACTCCGGCGATCCAGGATTCGTGGCCCGCTTCAAGCAGGAGGCGCGCGCCGCCGGCTCACTGGCCCACCCCAACATCGTGTCGGTTTATGACTACGGGACCGATGCGGACGAGGGCACTCAGTACATCGTCATGCAGCTGGTCGACGGCGAGGACCTGGCAACCGTCCTGCGCGAGCGCGGCAACCTGTCCGTCGAGGACTCGGTGCGGGTGGCGATCGGCGTCGCCTCGGCCCTGGAGGCGGCCCACCGACGCGGGATCGTCCATCGCGACGTGAAGCCGGGCAACATCCTGATCACCGACGACGGCGAAGTGAAGGTCACCGACTTCGGCATCGCCCGCGCCGTCAGCGAGGCGTCGATGACCGTCACCGGGACGACCCTCGGCTCGGTCCACTACTTCAGCCCCGAGCAGGCACGCGGCGACGAGGTGACCGGCGCCTCGGACGTCTACGCGCTGGGCATCGTCCTGTACGAGATGCTCACCGGGCGGCGGCCGTTCGAGGGCGACTCGGCCGCCGGGGTGGCGCTCAAACGCCTGAACGAGGACCCCCCGCCGCCGACCCGCTACCGTCCCGAGCTGCCGGCCGGCCTGGTGGCGGTCGTGATGCGCGCGCTGGCCCGCGAGCCGGAGGACCGCTTCCCGGATGCCGGCTCGTTCGCCGAGGCGCTGCGTGCCTGGCAGCGCGACCCGGACGAGGTGCCAGCTGCGGCCGTGGCCGCCGTCCCGCCGCGCGGGGAGCCAACCGTCTACGTTCCGCCCCGCGTCACTCGGCCCTCCGACCGCGTGCCGCGCACGCCGGTAGTCGGTGCGCCTCCGTATCGGCCGGCCGAGGAGCGCGAGCGCCAGGGCCAGCCGTGGTGGATCTGGTTGCTGGCGCTGCTGGCGATCGTGCTGTTGGGCACGATCGGCTTCCTTGCCGCCCAGGTCTTCTCCGGTCTTGGCGGGCCTGCGACTTCGCCGTCGCCGTCGACGGCCCTGGTCGGAGTCCCGGACGTCACCGGCGACACCGTGCCGGAGGCGCGCCGTACGCTCACCGACCTCGGCTTCGAGGTGAAGCTGGGCGACCCGGAGGCCAGCGACGAGGTCGACGAGGACCACGTTATCCGCACCGAGCCGGCTGCCGGTGAGCAGCAGCCCGACGGCGCCACCGTCACCATCATTCCGAGCAGCGGCCCCGAGGAGACGACGGTCCCGCCCATCGTCGGCCAGGACCAGCAGACTGCCCGCGAGTCGCTCGCCCAGGCCGGTCTGGTGCTCGGCAATGTCAGGGAGGAATTCAGCGACCAGCGGGAGGGCACGGTGACGCGCACCAGCCCCATCACGGGCGCGCCCGTCCAGGTCGGCGACCCGGTGGACATCTGGCTGTCCAAGGGTCCCGAACCGACCCCATCGCCGAGCCCCACCCCGAGCCCCACGCCGTCGCCGAGCCCCAGCCCGAGTCCCACGCCGTCGCCGAGCCCCAGCCCGAGTCCCACGCCGTCGCCCACGTGATCCTGGCCGTTGTACGGCCGGATTTCACCGGAAGCGCCCCGCGCTGCACATGGCCGACATGTCGGCCAACCCGCGAATCAGCCCCCGCTGCACGCCGTTCCGCGTGGTGGAACGTTTGACGGCCGGATCGGCGTGCATGGTCAAGCGTGCTCACACGGCGGAACAATTGACCGCGATTCCGCCGGAATCAGCCTCGCGTCGGTGCGCCGAGGGTCATTCGTTCCGCCGGGTGAAACGCGAGGCCCAAAAACGGCCGCTCAAGCCCGCCGGGAGCGTGGCGACACGCTCCGCGGCGGCATCGGTCTATCATGCCGAACACTTCAGAACGCAAACCGATATCCCCTGTGGGAGGTCATCAACGCGAACATGTCACCCGTGACGGTTGACGAATCGAGCTTCGAGACCGATGTGCTGAACAGCCAGAAACCGGTCCTCGTCGACTTCTGGGCGCCGTGGTGCGGCCCGTGCCGGCTCGTCTCGCCCGTGGTCGAGAGCTTCGGCGACGCTCACGCCGAGAAGCTGTCGGTCGCCAAGGTCAACACCGACGAGAACCAGCAGCTCGCCATGCGCTACAGCATTTTCAGTATCCCGACGCTGATCCTGTTCAAGAACGGCAGCGAGGCCGCCCGGCTGGTCGGCTACATGCCGCAGGAGGCGATGGAGGACCGGCTGAGCCGATTCCTGTAATCGGCCCGCCACGGAGGGAATCGACCGACACCGCCCATGATCATCAAGACCGAGCGACGGAGGGGAGCGGATCGCCGCCAGCAGGCCGATCCCTTCGCGCCGGACCGGCGTGGCGCCGACCGGCGACAGATGTGCTGGGAGGTCGAGAACTGCGATCTCACCATTCGCTACCGCTGTCCCGCCTTCATCCTGCGCCGTCCCTGCTGGGAGCTGTGGGCGGTGGAGGGCATCGGTCCCGAGCGGGCCTGCTGCTACAACGACAAGGAATGCGAGCCCGGGCGCTGCATCATCGCCGAGAAGCGGTTCGCCGGAGTCGAGAAGCCGCCGCTGGAGGTGCACGTCGGGCGCCGTGGCGTGCCACTCGGCTACGGGCGTCCGCGCCGGCACACCTGCCCGCACTTCTACCTCACCAACGGCTCGAAGGGCCGAGTCCCCATCCAGGCGCCTCAGATGCTGCGCACGCTCATGAAGCAGGACGGCGTCGTGAGCCGATGCGAGCTGCGTGGCGGCGTCCACCTCGATTCGGGCTACGTCACCGACCTGTGCCTCACCGGCCAGTTCAACGACTGCGTCTTCTACGAGGACGACGCGGCTTCCGAGTGACCGCTCGGCTGCGAGGGCCGGACCGATGAGCTACGCCGATGCCGTCGAGGCGCTGCGCGCCCGCGGCCGCTTCGGCATCAGCCTGGGCCTCGACCGCATCCGCGGCATCCTCGACGAGCTCGACCATCCCGAGCGCACGCTGCGCGGCGCACTGGTCGGTGGCACCAACGGCAAGGGGAGTGTCGTGGCCATGGCGCGTGCCGTGCTCCAGGCGGCCGGTTGCCGCGTTGGCACCATGCCCAAGCCGCACCTTGTCAGCTATCGCGAGCGCATTGCGATCGATGGCCAGCCGCTCTCCGAGAAGCGCTTTGCGGCCGCGCTGGAGCGGGTGCTGCCCGCGGTCGACGCCGTGGCCGCTCGTCTCGGCCCGCCGACCGAGTTCGAGGTGCTGACCGCCGCCGCCTACGCCGAGCTGGCGCGCGCGGGGATCGATCTGGCGCTGGTCGAGGTCGGCATGGGCGGCCGGCTCGATGCGACCCACGCCGCGGATCTGGGCGTGGCGGCGATCACGAACGTGCAGAAGGATCACGAGCGCTACCTCGGCTCGACGCTGGTTGCCATCGGGACCGAGAAGGCGGCGATCATCGAGGCTGGCGACCTGGCGGTGACCGGCGCCTCGGGCCGTGGGCTGCGCCCGATCCTGGACCGATGCACCGCGCTCGACGTCCCGCTGCGGCTCGCCGGCCCGCGCCAGCCGTATCGCGTGACACTCCGCGAATCCGGCTGGGACGGGTTGCTCGTCGATGCGGTGACCCCGGGGCGCGCGCTGCGCAACCTCCAGATCGGCCTGCTCGGCAGCCACCAGGCGCAGAATGCCGCGGTGACCCTGGCACTCCTCGATGCGGTCGCCGAGCGACATGGCGTGACGGTCGGCGAGGAGGCGGTTCGCCAAGGGTTGGCGGCCGCGAGCTGGCCCGGACGGCTGGAGCTGCTCGACGGCGCCCGGCTGGGACTCGGCCGCGTCCTGCTCGACGGCGCCCACAACCCGGCGGGCGGCCGCGCCCTGGCAACTGCGCTCGCCGAGCTCGGCGTGCGACGGCCGATGCTCGTCTTCGGCGCCATGCGCGGCAAGCGCGTCGAGGCGGTGCTCCGCGCGCTGACGGCCGTCGATCCGCGGCCGATCTTCACCGCCGTCGACGAGACGACCGCGCTGCCGCCGGCCGACCTGGCGCGCCGCTGGCGCAGGCTGAGCGCAACGTCAGCCGAAATCGCCGTGACGCCGGCGGACGCGATGGCGCGGGCTGCCGAGCGGGCGGAGAACGACACGCCGGTCGTTGTGGCCGGCTCGCTGTACCTGGTCGGCGCAGTCCGCGGCCTGCTCACCGGGGAGCGGGAGGCATGACGCCGGACCTGCGCTGGGGCGAGCGCACGTATCTGATGGGGATCATCAACGTCACCCCTGATTCGTTCAGCGGCGACGGCATCGCGCCGCCCGACGCCGACGAGGCGGCTGTGGTGGCCGCCGCGCTCGAACAGGGACGCGCGTTCGTCGAGGCCGGAGCCGACATCCTCGACGTGGGTGCCGAGTCGACGCGGCCCGCATCGGTCTATGGAGAGCATGACGAGGTCGATCCGCGGCGCGAGGCTGCCCGAGCGGTGCCCGTGGTGCGGGCGCTCGCCAACGCGTTCGGCGACCGAGCGCTGGTGAGCATCGACACCTCGAAAGGAGGCGTGGCGCGCGAGGCGCTGGCCGCTGGCGCCGGCATGGTCAACGACGTGTGGGGCGCGCGGCGCGACCCGGACACGGCCACGGCCGCGGCCGAACGCGCCGCCTACCTGGTGCTGATGCACAACAAGGAACGGGCGCACTACGAACACGGGGTGTTCGAGGAGGTGGTCGCCTGGCTGCGCGATGCGATCGACGCGGCGCTCGAGCGTGGCGTGTCGCGCGACCGCCTGCTGGTCGACCCCGGCATCGGCTTCGGCAAGAAGCCGGAGCATTCGATCGAGCTGCTGCATCGGCTCGGAGAGCTGAAGGAGGCGGTGGGCGCGCTGCCGCTGCTGGTCGGGACCAGCCGCAAGCGGTTCATCGGTGAGCTGCTGGGAGGCCTGCCTCCGCATCAGCGGGTCGAGGGCACCGCCGCCACCGTCGCGCTGGCCATTGCCCAGGGAGCCGACGTGGTGCGGGTGCACGACGTCGAGCACGTCGCCCGCACGCTGCGCGTCGCCGACGCCATCGTCAGACTGCGGCCATGAGTGAGGACCACATCACGCTGCGCGGGATGCGCTTCCTGGGACGGCACGGCGTCAGCCTCGAGGAGCGAATGGAGCCGCAGCCGTTCGAGGTCGACGTGACGATGTGGGCGGATCTCTCCGCGGCGGCCGCCGACGACGATCTTGCCAAGACCGTCGACTACGCGGCCGTGATGCCCGAGGTGGCGCGCATCGTCGAGGACACCAGCTTCCGGCTGATCGAGTCGCTGGCCACCGCCGTGGCCGATGCGGTGCTTGCCAATCAGGCGCGCATCACGAAGGTCGAGGTGCGGGTGCGCAAGCCGGAGGCCCCGCTCCCTGGAGCCTTCGAGACCGTTGAAGTGGTGCTGGTGCGGAGCCGCGAGCAGGCCTGAGCACCGCCGACGGTCAACGGCAGCCTCGGTGCGTGGAAATGGGCGGCTAGCTCGTCTGGCGCGGAAGCGTGCCGAGGGTGACCTTCAGCTCGGTGGTGCTGTCGCTGCGGAGCACTCGCAGGCTGATGGTGTCGCCCGGCTGGTGCGGCAGAATCATGGTCGACAGATCGTGGTTCATGTCGAGCTGCTCGCCGTCGACCGCGACGACCACGTCGCCCGCTTTCAGCCCAGCCTTGTCGGCGGGACTGCCGGGAAAGACCGCCGGCACGCCCTGGCGCGGCGGCTCGATCACGACACCCTCGTCGACCGGCAGGTTCTCCTGGTTGGCCAGCTGCTTGGTGATCTGCTGGTAGTAGACCCCGATCCATGGCCGCGCAATCTCCTTGCCGGCAACCGCCTGGCTCAGGATCGGCTTGGCGACGTCGATCGGAATCGCGAAGCCGATGCCCTGCGCATTGTTCGACACGGCCGTGTTGATGCCGATCACCTGGCCCGAGCTGTCGATGAGCGGGCCGCCGGAGTTGCCGGGATTGATGGCCGCATCGGTCTGGATCAGGTTGTTGAGCTGCTCGGCGCTCGTCTCGCTGGCGTCGTTGGCCTGGATCTGGCGCCCGAGCCCTGAGACCACGCCGGTGGTGACGGTGTTGCGGAAGTTGCCGAGCGGGTTGCCGATGGCGACCGCCAGCTGGCCGAGCTCGAGGTCCGCGCTGTTGCCGAGCGGTGCGGTGGGCAGGTCCTTTGCATCGATCTTCACGATCGCCAGGTCCGTCAGCGTGTCAATCCCAATCACCTTGGCGTCGAAGGTGCGCGTGTCGTTGAGCTGCACGCTGAGCTTGTCGGCGCCGTCGACGACGTGCTTGTTGGTCAGGATCCAGCCGTCAGGATTGAAGATGAAGCCCGATCCGACGCCGCTGGCGCCGCCGAAGATGCCGTTCGAGGTCGAGGCGATGGTGACCACCGCCGGCATCACCTTGTCGACCGCGCTGATCACCGCCGACGACTCGTCGATATGCACCTGCGACACGTTCGTGCCACCGTCGATGCCCTGGCTCGGCGCCGCCGGTGTGCCACTGCCGTCGCGCATCAGGTTGGTCACCGCCGCGGCCGAAAGACCACCCGACACGATGCCCACCACCAGCGCGATGCCGATCACCGGCAGCAGCCCCGGCCCGCGGCGCTCGCGAGAAGGGGGCGCGCTGTGCATCAGCGGCGGGCGGCTGGACCACGCCGGTGCGGCTTGCGACTGCACCGGCCGGGCCGCTTCGGTCGGCTCGGGGCCGTAGCGGTGGACTTCAACCGGTTGCGTGTCGTCGAATTCGTTCTGTGTCGGGTCGGTCATGGTCTGCGGTGCTGGGATGAAACCTCACCATGCTGAACGTGTTGGATTGCGTGCAGGATCGATGCGAGATGAAGTTTCATTGACCTTGCGAACGATCTTGCAAGGGTAAGTGCACGCGGAAGGTCGATCCCTGGCCCTCCCGACTGGCCACCTCGATGCTGCCGCCATGCATCTCGACGATCGAGCGCGAGATGGCCAGGCCAAGCCCGCTTCCCGATGCCCGGGCCTCGCCCACGTTGGTGCCCCGGTAGAAGCGCTCGAAGATGCGCGGCAGCTCGTCGGCCCGGATGCCCGGGCCGGTGTCGGCGACCTCGACCGTCGCCTGCCGGTCGCCATCGCTCAGGTTGACCTGCACCTGGCCGCCTCGCGGCGTGAACTTCAGGGCGTTGCCGATCAGGTTGCTGAACAGCTGCACCATCCGCTCGTGGTCGAAGCGCGCCATCAGCGGCTTGGCCGGCACGGCGGTGGCGAGGCTCACGCCGCGCTCTTCGGCCGCCTCGGCCTGTGCCTCGGCAACCGAGCCGAGCGGGTCGCGCAGGTCGCCCCAGCGCATGTCGAGCGGGAAGATGCCGGCATCGATCCGCGACAGGTCGAGCAGGTTGGTGCTCAGCCACTCCAGCCGGCTTATCTGCTCGCGCGACCGATCCAGGAATTCGTGCCGCGTCGCCTCGTCGACCGTTCCCTCGCGCTGCAGCTCGGTGAAGGTGCGCAGCGCGGCGATCGGCGTGCGGAGCTCGTGGCTGACGTCGGCGACGAACTCGCGCAGCCGGTCCCGGTCCGCTTCCAGCAGGTGCAGCGACTCCGACAGCCGGTCGGCCATGACGTTGAACTGCTGCCCCAGCTCGTCCACCTCGCGCACCCCCGAAGGAGGCACGCGCTGGTCCAGCTCTCCCGCGGTCAGCCGGGCCGATACGCGCCGCACCCGGTCGATGGGTCGCGTCAGGCGCCGGCCGACCAGCGTCCCGACCAGGCCCGAGACCAGCAGCGCGAGCACGCCGGCACCCAGCAGCGCGGCGCGCACGCTGTTGAGGGTCGTCGCCCGCGAGGTGTATGGCTGTGAGACGACGATGACGTACCGGAAGCTCGGTGCGGCCAGGGTCGGGTTGGCGATGGTGACCGGGTTCCTGCTGCGGAAGCTGCCGACATCGGGATCGACGTGCAGTCCCTGCCTGGCCAGCGCGGCCGGGTCGCTCGGTACGGCGCGGGCCGCCAGCGAGCCATCGAGGTTGTAGAACTCGACCGTGCCGAGCACGAAGTTGTCGGCTGCGAACTGGGCGACGCCCGGCAGGAAGCGGCCCTCGCGCAGCTCGCGCAAGGTCAGGAACTGCGGGCGCTGCGCGGCGATCGACTCCGCCTGGTTCTGGAGGAACAGCCCGGTCGCCTGACCCGCATTGCTCAGACGCTGCTCGGCTTGGCCCACGAAGTAGTTGGGGAGGATCTGGAACAGCGCGATCCCCGACACGAGCAGGCTGACGGCCGCGACGCTGCTCAGCGTCAGCACGAGCCGCACGTCGAGGCGGTTGAGGAACGCGCGCAACCGGCTCACGCGTTACTCCTCGCTGAATGCGTACCCGACACCCCTCACCGTCTTGATGTAACGCGGCTGGGCGGGATCCACCTCGATCTTGTCGCGGATGTGGCTGATGTGCACGTTGATCGTCCGCTCGTCGGCCTCCAGCGCCTCGTAATCGCGCACCAGCTCGAGCAGCTGGGCGCGGGTGTAGACCCGACCCGGGCGGGTGGCCAGGTGGCGCAGCAGGTCGAACTCGGTGGTCGTCAGCGCGATTCGCTCCCCATCGCGCGCCACGCGGCGCCGGTCGAGGTCGATCACAAGGTCGCCCCGCCGTAACGTGCGGCCGGCTTCCGTGTTCGCCAGCTCGCCATACGCTCGCCGCAGCAACGCCTTCACCCGACTCACCAGCTCGCGCACGCTGAAGGGCTTGACCAGGTAGTCGTCGGCACCGATCTCGAGACCGACGACCTTATCCACCTCGTCGGCGCGTGCCGTCAGGAACAGGATCGGCACCCGCGACTCTCGCCGTAGCTGGCGACACACCTCGAAGCCGTCCATCCCGGGCAGCCGCACGTCCAGCAGCACCAGCTCGGGGGCGAGGTCGCCGAAGCGCTCCAGCGCGCTCTCGCCGGTCGGGGCGATGTCGACCTGGTATCCCTCGCGCTGAAGCGCGACCTGCACTCCCCGTGCGACGGCTGGCTCATCCTCGACGATCATGATCGTGCCGGCCATGGGGCACCGATTATAGGCAGGCTCCGGTTCGCCCCCGCTCGCCCGCGCTTAAGGCATCAGCCGGCGCGGACGGATACCGACTGTCACAACCACCACTATGTCGAGATTCTGGTCCGAGCACGCCCCGATCCGGCCCTTACCGGCTCCCAGGACAGTCGTTAGGGGCCGTCGCCGCCGG